>CAYTMU010000001.1:0-9024 GCA_964438975.1 uncultured Roseivirgaceae bacterium
TCTGTCTGCATTCGAACATCGACCACGGTGCGATTCTCAATGGCCACCTCCTGCGTTTGAAGGCCAATGAATGAGAAAACGAGGACTTCACCCGACTGACCCGTCACCGTCAGCCGATAGTTGCCATCGACGTCTGTTACAGCGCCGTACTGACTTCCCCTAAGCACCACATTTACTCCGGGTAGCGGACTCCCGTCCTCCACCGAAGTGACCCGTCCGGACACGGTCCGGTCTTGCGCCATCACGCCGGATGCACCGGTGACGAATAGCACGGTCATGAGTAATAGTAGAATTCTCTTCATACTTTTTTAGGTAGGTTAATGGATTATTGATAAGGCCAAAATAGGCATAAAATGGCCTTTCCCCCAAATAAAGGCATAAATATTCGCCCAAACGTACCCCGGTACGCGGGACAATCGCCGGTGTCGCAAACGAACCAGAACAGGCCTAAATCGTGACCGGGGCGATCTCAGCAACCGAAAAAAAACAAAAATCAGTCGGGCTGACTGGATGTCACCTCTCGCCCTTGATGAGATAAACTACGGGATGATCTTGAACTCGATCCTTCGATTCTCTTGTCGGCCGTCTTCGGAGTCGTTGTCAGCCACGGGTTGTTGGGAGCCATACCCCTTTCGAATGAGTCGGGCAGGATCTATCCCATTGAAAGTAAGATAATTAGCCACAGAATTAGCCCGTCTCTCCGACAATTGATCATTATATGCTGCAGATCCTGTGTTATCGGTGTGACCACTGATCTCTATCCTCACTCGTGGGTTTTCCTTGAGGAACCGCAGAATTTTTCGGAGTTCGGTGACGGATTTTTCCTGCAAATCATCCTCGTCAACATCGAAAAAGATGTTCTCCAGAATGGCACTTCTTCCTTCGCGCGCCCGCTCAAGATCAATATCCAATACGATCGGCTCGTAGTCTTTCTGAGCCGAATAGTTGAAATTGAGGCTCTTGAACAGGTAATCCGGTTTATTGATGTATAAGGCATACTCCGCCCCTTCCGTTAGTACGATCAGGTAAGATCCTGTAACTGAGTCAGATGACACAAGTGACTCAATTTCCTCGGTCTTCAGGTTGATCAATTCAACAGTCGCAGCCAGCGGTGCCTGCGTATCCTTATCCCGAACAATACCTTTGACGTAATTGCTCCTGTAACGAATCCGCTGGTCCTCGGGGATCTCAATCTCAAAAATGCGGCTCATGGTGTAGCCGGCATCGCGCACCTCTTCATGTGAATAGTAACCCTTCCTGCCATCCGAAGTGATAAACAGCGAAAACTGATCTTCGTGATTGTTAATCGGGCTTCCGATATTCCTGGGATCTACCCAGTGACCGGAGGTATCCTTCTCGGAGAAGAAAATGTCATATCCCCCGAACCCCACGAGACCATTCGAGGCGAAATACAGCACGCGATTATTCACATGTATGAAGGGCGATATCTCATCGTAGGGTGTGTTGACAGGTTTACCCACGTTCCGGGCGCGCGTCCATTGACCTCCTTCGTCAAGGTGACTGACCCAGATATCACGGCGACCGACTCCACCACGGCGGTCGGAAACAAAGTACAACGTCCGGCCGTCTGCTGACAGTGAGGGTTGAGATTCCCATTCCGCACTATTGACATTAGGGCCGAGATTCCTCGGCTGCGTCCACTGGTCCCCTATGCGAACACTTTCATACAGATCACAGCTTCCAAATCCCTTGCGGCCAATGCAGGATGTAAATATGAGCTTACGACCATCTGCGGAGATTGTACAGGTACCCTCGTTCAACTGACTATTAATATTAGGGGAAATAGACTGTGGCTCGCTCCATCGCCCCTGTGGAGTTTTCCGCGAAACCACGAGGTCTTCGTCGTCATTCCCCCCACCCCCGAGGCGCCGGGTGAAAATGAGCTGTTGCTGATCTGCCGTCAGCACCGGAAAATACTGCATGACGAAGGCGTTGACTGTGTCACTAAGCGGGCGCAGCTTGTACTTTGAACGATTCTCTTTGTTCTCGCGCGCAAACCGGATGTTGTTCATCAACAACCTGGCGCGCTCAATTCTGGGGCGGCTTTGCACTTCAGCCTGAAGGAATTTTCCAAGGATATCTTCCGCACGATCATAGTTGCCAACGCTGAAGTAGCTCTCGCCAAGGTCGTACCAGAATATTTTTTGCTTTCGGATATCGTCCGTCAGCGCCAAACCTCTCTCAAAATTGCTGACGGCTTGTGGAAAATCCTTGATGGTCATGTAAATGATTCCCAGTCTATAGTAGGCCTCTACGAAATTGCGGTCGCGCTTGATCGCTTCGTTTAGTAACCCGATCGCATGGGAGTTCTGTCCGCGAACGCGAAAATTGTCAGCCTCCGTGTACAGTTCAATCGCCTTCTTGTTCTTCGTCCCAAGAGGCAGTTGAGCCCAAATCACAGGACTGACCAGCGAAAGCAAGAGAACTAATACGATCCGAACCATCACGAAAGCTAAAAAACAATATCCGATACGTCAATTTCAGGGCCTTCAAATTCCAGCATGGCATTGATAATCTTCATACTGTCGAATGAACGAATATCATCAACCAGTATTTCCCGTGGTTGGATTATTCCTCCGCGGATAAGCCGCGCGCGCGCGGTTCCCTCGAGCAGTGGACTCGCCGGCGTGTACCAGTTCACGCCTTGCCGAAAAGCTACATTCGAATAGGTACAGTCTGTCACGCGTCCATGTTGAATGATCAGCACGTCATCGCAATCACCTCGACTGGCAAACAGCTGGTCAAGAGCGCGTCTGTCGGCAAACTTAAAGTGATAGGAAATATCGCTGTCGTAGACTGTACGGACGCGTTTCACTGGACGCACCTGGTAAGGAGAAAAGGATACCTCGAAAGAGCTCGCGTCGTAGACAATCCGGTATTTGTAGCATCCATTACCGGGGACCTCCGTATCCGCGAGCACGCGCATCAGGTCCATACCGTCGGAAGCGCCAAAGACCGCCAGCATTGAGCGTTTGACGCGCTCAACATGGTAGGAAAGGTGGCGGAACTCGCCATCCTGCCACTTGATCGACTCAATCAAAAGGGACATAAACTTTATCAATTGCTTCCTGGTATTCGGTGCCGACATTGCTCTGCACCGTGACTCCGCCTCCACTTCTGTAGTAGAGTTTATCGCCACATCGCTCAAGAAAGCGGATCATCACTCCGCTATCCAGGGTCTCGCCGTCGAAAAGTCCCACGATTCCGGAGTAATAGCCGCGCGGCTCACCCTCTGCCGCGCGGATTATTTCCAGCGTCTTCGACTTTGGTGCGCCGCTGACCGAGCCCGCGGGTAATAAGTTCACCAGTATCGTACCCAGTTTCCGTTCGTATCCCGGCGTCAGGGTGCCGCGGATCTCAGAACTCACCTGCAAGAGGTTCTTCTGCCGCGTCCGAATTTCTTCAACATAACGGAAACGAGTAACGCTTACGCTATTGGCGACCGAGCTGAGATCGTTTCTAATGAGATCTACGATCGTTACATGTTCAGCCGTTTCTTTCAAATCGCTGAGAATTGTTTGCTTTGCATGAGGCAGCGTGGCATCAATGGTTCCCTTCATCGGAAAAGACGAGATCACTCCGTTCTCAATCCGAATGAACGTCTCAGGGGAGAAGACCAGAAACTGGTCGTCGAACCACAATTTGTATCGCGCCTTTCCGGAAAAGAAAATATCCTTCAGTGAGTGTGAGGTCCTTATCTCCGATTTAATTGTCAGATTCGTCAGATAGGAATCACCGTAAACGAGTCGCGACCACACCGCATCAAATTTCTCCTGATACTCAGGAAGTGATGGGGGGAACACAGAAAACTCAACTGTCGACAACGCAGGTCCGTTTGCTGACACGTTCGTTGCCCCGTCAATGTCATACATTATGCGTGCGGCGTCAATGTCTGCCAGAGGCAAGACGACAGGCTTTTGCATCTCAAAATCCACCAGGAAGAGAAAGGGAACGCGCCGCGTTCCGTAGTCGTTCAGTCTTTCGATAAATTCATCAACAACCACGGGTCACGGGATGTTCATGTATTTGTGAGTCTGAAGCGAGATCTTCCATCCGGGATTCGCCTTAACATATGCGATGATCGCCGGAAGCACCTCCTTCTCGCGCGACCACTCGGGTTGCAGAAGGCAAACACACCTATCACCCACCTTGTTCGCGAATTGTTCGGCCCAGGCGAAGTCGCTGGAATGGTAGACGATGATTTTCAATTCATCAGCTAGTCCGAAAACAGAAGGGTGCGGGGGTTTGAACTTCTTCGGGGAGAAACATATCCAATCCCATGTTCCGGTTAACGGATACACACCCGATGTTTCAAGATGCGTTCGCACTCCGGCGCTCCGCAGCGATTGCGTGAGCGCACTGAGATCATACATCAGCGGCTCCCCACCTGTTATGACCGCAATAGACGCACCGCTCTCTCTTACCTTCGCCGTGATGCTCTCAATTGGTACCATCGGGAAAGCGGAAGCATCCCAACTCTCTTTGACATCGCACCACACGCATCCCACGTCGCATCCACCCAAGCGAATGAAATATGCTGCGTGTCCCTGATAGGCACCCTCGCCCTGGATGGTGTAGAAGTCTTCCATCAGCGGCAGCACTGTCAACAACGTTTCAGGAACCCCCACCATTCGAGAAGATTGCATTTACGGATTTCGGGCCTCTGTGGCCTTAAGAGTATTGAGCAGTAGCGACGCGATAGTCATAGGACCAACACCTCCAGGCACCGGTGTGATAAAAGATGCCTTCCTGGATACGCTGGTGAAGTCCACGTCCCCGCGAATGGCCCATCCCTTCGGATACTCAGGACCTTCGACACGCGTCGTTCCGATGTCGATCACGACCGCGCCGTCTTTCACCATCTCTCCTGTTACGAGGCCCGGTTTGCCCACGGCTACGAGCAGGATGTCCGCCGAGCGTGTATACGCTGCCAGATCTTTTGTGTACTTGTGGCAAATTGTAACGGTCGCCCTTCCCTGCTCCGCGAGCATCATGCTAAGAGGTGCCCCGGCGATGCGGCTGGCACCAACGACCACCGCGTGCTTGCCTTCGGTAACGATGTCATAACGACGCAACAATTCCATTACACCGAACGGCGTCGCGGGCATGAGCAACGGACTCCGCGATATGATACTTCCGAAGTTGTGATTCGTGAACCCGTCTACGTCCTTATCGGAGCGGATTTTCTCTGTTATACGTTCTACGGAAATATGATCCGGCAGGGGAAGTTGCACGATAAAACCATCCACATCATCATCATTGTTGACATGATCTATGTGGCTCATCAGTCTGTCTTCGCTGATCGTGTCGGCGAATCGCATCATCGTATAATGAAAGCCCACTGCCTTGCACGCCTTTACTTTGTTATCGACGTAGGTTTGACTTGCGCCGTCGTCGCCGACCAGGATAATCGCAAGGTGCGGAAGCTTCTTGCCCTGCTGCTTGCGCAAGGCCACACGTTGCGAGATCTCTTCTTTGACGTCCGTAGAAACCTTGCGTCCGTCAATGAGTGTGTATGTCGTTGTTGCTGTCATCTTGTTGCTATACCTCTGTAATTCCGAAGCGGATTGCCAGGCTCAATCAATCTTGAGTACTGCCATAAACGCTTCCTGCGGTACCTCCACGGTTCCTATCTGGCGCATTCGCTTCTTACCTTTCTTCTGCTTCTCAAGCAGTTTTCTCTTTCGCGAAATATCACCTCCATAACACTTGGCAATCACGTTCTTCCGGATCGCGCTGATCGTCTCACGCGCGACGATCTTCTGGCCGATCGCAGCCTGGATCGCGACCTCGAACATGTGGCGGGGGATAAGTTCCTTCAGCTTCTCGCAGAGTTTCCGACCCCACTCATGCGCCTTTGCGCGGTGGACGATCGCGCTGAGAGCATCTACGCGTTCGCCATTCAGCATCACGTCGAGCTTGACCATATCCGACTCCTGATATCCGATCAGTTGATAGTCAAGCGATGCATAACCGCGCGAAATGGTCTTTAGCTTATCAAAGAAATCGAACACGATCTCGGCCAATGGCATTTCGAAAGTAAGTTCAATCCTGTCTGTCGTCAGATAATTCTGATTTTTGATCATTCCGCGTTTGTCCATGCACAAGCTGATGATCGAACCGATAAACTCAGCTTTGGTAATGATCTGTGCACGAATAAAAGGCTCCTCGATATGGCTCGTCTTGGTTGTCTCCGGCATTTCCGAAGGAGCATTGATATTCTGGATGCTGCCATCCGTCATGTGCGCCTTGAACTGCACAGAGGGCACCGTCGTGATTACGGTCATCCCAAACTCGCGCTCCAGTCTCTCCTGGATGATCTCCATGTGCAACATCCCAAGGAAACCACAACGGAAACCGAATCCCAGGGCCGCCGAGGTCTCAGGTTCCCAAACGAGAGAAGCATCGTTGAGTTGAAGTTTCTCCATTGAAGCCCTGAGTTCTTCAAATTCAGAAGTCTCTACCGGGTAGATCCCGGCAAACACCATGGGTTTGACGTTTTCAAACCCTTTTATCGCCTCTCCAGGCTTTTCCGGATGCGTGATCGTATCCCCCACCTTGACCTCCCGGGCTACTTTGATACCCGAGATAAGGTAGCCCACGTTGCCCGCCAGTATTTCCTGCTTGGGTTGCTTGTCGAGCTTCAATACACCAATCTCTTCCGCAAAGTACTCCCGACCGGTGGCTACAAATTTGATTCGCTCACCCTTCCGGATCGTTCCATTGAATACGCGAAAATAGACCTCGATTCCCCGAAAGGAGTTAAAAACCGAGTCAAATATCATCGCCTGCAGAGGTGCCTTAGGGTCGCCTTTAGGAGGGTTGATCCGGCTCACTACCGCTTTGAGTATCGCCTCAATCCCAATGCCCTCTTTGGCGCTGGCGTGAATGACATCTTCGGGTTTACAGCCAATGAGATTGACTATCTCCTCCGTTACCTCCTCGGGCATGGCATGCGGCAGATCTATCTTGTTCAGCACAGGTATGATCTCGAGGTCGTGCTCCAGCGCCAGGTATAGGTTGGAGATCGTCTGAGCCTCAATGCCCTGACTGGCGTCAACAATGAGAAGCGCGCCCTCGCAGGCAGCGATCGAACGCGACACCTCATACGAAAAATCTACGTGTCCGGGTGTATCAATCAGGTTGAGCGTGTATTCCTGTCCATCCAGTTTGTAAGTCATCTGGATCGCGTGCGCCTTTATGGTGATCCCCTTCTCGCGCTCGAGATCCATGCTGTCGAGTACCTGAGCCTGCATCTGACGCGACGTGAGCGTTCCGGTGAACTCGAGAAGTCTGTCAGCGAGCGTACTCTTCCCATGGTCAATATGGGCTATTATGCAAAAATTGCGGATGTTTTCCATTCCCGTCCTGTTCCTCAAAGTGGATTGCAAAAGTAGGAAATAAGGGGAATACGGGAAATAGGGATCGGGGTCTAGGGGGTAAAGGGCTTTGCCCGCCGTAGCTTTAGCGAAGTGCGGGCTAGGGGGCTAAAGGGCTAAGGCTTTGTCCGCCGTAGCTTCAGCGTAGGCTAAAGGGCTTTGCCCGCCGTAGCTTTAGCGAAGGCGGGGGGAGAGGTAGTTCTGGGTAACTTTTTTCAAGGTGGCGAGTTCGCTTTCTTCCATCTTTCCCGACTTTACATGTGCGAGGAGTTCGAACAGGGCTTGCCGGTTATAACCAAGGCGGGCCGCTGCCTGTGCGCAGAATGCGATCTCTTCCCGATACATCCGCTCATCGAGTTTCATCAGCTGCACCAGCGTTACCAGTAACTCAAACTTCTCGTCCTCCGACAAATTAGAGGGCACGAACACTTCATGATGCTGTGTAAACAGCGGGTACAGTTCGTCGGGGTAAATGCCGTTGGCCCGGCCGATGTTGACGAGGTAATTTTTTTCATTGTCGCCAACCTGTCCATCGACCTTCGCGAGATTGATCAGCAACTTCATTCGTGACAAAGGATCCATAAAGGCATTCCGTTTTCTTACCAACCTAGCAACTAAATAACAAATAACCAATAAATTTACTTGTATGAATTTTCTTGCGCACGCTTATCTATCCGGAGGGCAGAAAAAAATTCTGGTCGGAAACATGACGGGCGACTTCATAAAGGGAAAGGCAGCCCTGAGTAAATACGATCCGCATATCGTTCGAGGAGTGGAGTTGCACCGCGCGATCGACGCTTTCACAGACGAACATCCGGTGGTCCGCACAAGCAAAACACGGCTCCGGGCCGGATACAGGCACTACGCGGGCGTGATCGTTGACGTCTTTTACGATCATTATCTCGCGGCTGACTGGTCGTCTTACCATGATCAGCCATTACCCGCGTTCTCCGCGAATACATACGCGGTATTGACTGAGTTCTCTCCTACTCTTCCTCATGATTTCCAACGGATGTTGCCGTACATGGTCCGCGGTAACTGGTTGGTGAACTACCGCACTATCGACGGGATTCACCAGGCGTTGTCGGGTATGGCGAGTCGGACGCAGTACAACTCCCGAATGGAGCACGCTTCAAAAGATCTGGAGGAGCACTACGATTTGTTCCGTCAGGAGTTCCAGGAATTCTTCCCGGAATTAATAATTTATTGCGAAAGGTGGCTGGCCGGCAGCGCAGCATAACGGGTCAGTCTTCCGGGAACGGAATAAACACAAACCGGGTAAACTCTTCATCGACGACAAACAAACAGCAAAATTCGTCAGGATCCTTATATGCCTCTGTAAACGCCTCCTCGTCCGAAACGAGTTCGCGTTGAACAAATTCATCGAGGTACGACGCGTAGTACTTCCATTCCGTGCCGTGAATCCCCTGATCTATCAACAGCTGACCGATCGGCTGATCTACTTTGCAGACCGGAAAGATCGGCAACTGTGAGAATCCTCGTTTGCGAATCTGATAAGATGCTTCCTTTAGTGTATCGGCGACCTTGACGAAATCCTGAGAGATCGTACCAAGGTATTTTCCGCTGAGTTCTGGGTCGTTGTGCATAGCGTATATTGGTCCAC
>CAYTMU010000001.1:9124-38558 GCA_964438975.1 uncultured Roseivirgaceae bacterium
GGTCCACAGTTTGTCCGCGGTCGACAGTTCACGGTATTAATGAAAATGATTCCATCCCTGGGCCTGAAGGCCAACAGCAGTACCCGACTTCGTTACCATAATATTCTCTTCCGGACGGCTGTGTATATAGCCGATCATGTGAATATCCGGGTGATTCCTGATCTTATCCTGATCTTCCTTCGCGATCGTGAACAGCAACTCATAGTCTTCCCCCCCATTGAGCGCGCACGTTACCGGGTCGATATTAAACTCAACAGCCGTATCGTATGTCAATTGATCGATCGGGATTTTGTCTTCATAAATGCGCACGCCAACTTTCGATTCCTTTGACAAATGCAGGAGCTCCGATGCCAGTCCATCCGATACATCGATCATCGCAGTAGGTACTACTCCAAACTCGGCCAGATCGAGTATGATCTCGGTTCGCGCCTCCGGACGCAGTTGCCGCCCAACAATGTAGTCGTATTTTTCCAGCCCCGGTTCCATATCCGGGTTAGAAAGAAAGACCTGTTTTTCCCGCTCCAGTACCTGCAGTCCCACAAACGCGGCGCCAAGGTCACCAGTCACACATAAAATGTCATGTTCCCCGGCTCCATGCCGGTATGCAACCTTTTTCTTTGCCACCCTGCCAACGGCAGTAATGGATATAATCAGCCCGGATGATGACGAGGTCAAGTCACCGCCAATGAGATCAATCTTGTAATTCTCACATGCTGCCTTAATTCCATCGTATAATGCATCCACGGCTTCAACGGAGAACCTGTTGCTGAGCGCAAGGCTCACAGTGATCTGCTCCGCGTGACCATTCATGGCCGCAATGTCAGAGACATTCACGGCCACGGCCTTATAGCCCAGGTGATGGATAGGACTGTAAGTAAGGTCGAAGTGAATCCCCTCAACCAGCATATCTGTTGCGACGAGCAGATAGGTATCGCCTGCGTCGATAACAGCAGAATCATCGCCTATTCCATAGACGGAGTTCGGCTGAGAGATGTCAAATCTATCCCGGATTCGATCGATCAGGCCGAACTCACCCAACTGACTGATTTCCAATATTTTATGTTTCATGGGGATATTCTGTCTATTTTTAAGATACCGTTTATCGGCTTTGCAGGCGCAAAATCTGAATTATAATCTAAAAGCGGTTCTTTTTGCTGGTGAAGTAGTATTAACACCCGAAAACAGTGCGTCATGAAAAAGTATTGCGGCTTTGTGCTCGTCTTCCTTATAATTCTCAGTTCCTGCGCCGGTAGCAAACCCTACTACAAAACAGCTGAGGGCAAGCGAAAGCAAAAGTACTATAACGACATCCAGTTCGGCGGACGCAAGGCGAAGCAAGGGTATTAGGACTGTTCCTGGCACAGTTCCACCAGCACCCCGTTAGTTGATTTGGGGTGTAGAAAAACGACGAGCTTGTTATCCGCGCCTTTTCTCGGTTCAGGGTTGACAACCTCAAATCCCTTGTCGACATATTCTTTGACACTTTCTTTGATATCGCTGACGGCAAAGGCCAAATGATGGATACCCTCCCCTCTTTTTTCGATGAACCTGGCGATTGGAGAGTTCTCATTGACGGATTCGAGGAGTTCTATCTTTACGTCTCCAACCATAAAGAAAGAGGTCGTAACCCCCTCCGATTCAACCAACTCAGCCTTGTAGGGCTCTTTTCCCAGCAACCGTGTAAAGGTCTCGTTCGCTTCCGCCAGATTCCGGACGGCTATACCGATGTGTTCCACTTTCTCCATAATTGCGTTAACTTTGTAGCCAAAGAAGAAACTTTTTCGTGTATTAGAAAGTTTTCAGGCAAGATCGAAGGGCTGAGGCACAATTGCCAGCGTCTCCGAGGTCGAATTAATATCAAATGATAATTCTGTCGAATAAATGATATCTGTAACCGAAAAAGCGAAAGAAAGAATCTCTGAACTTCGGAAGGAAGAAGGCCATCCTGAAACCGCCAATATTCGCGTATCTGTTAAAGGCGGTGGATGCTCAGGTCTTATGTACGATCTGGGGTTTGACGAGATCATCAATCCACTCGATCAGGTTTTTGAAGACAGAGGAATCAAAATTCTCGTCGACAAGAAGTCATTGCTTTACCTACTGGGAACCACTTTGGATTTCTCCGACGGTTTGAATGGCAAAGGTTTTCAGTTCGTCAACCCCAACGCCTCCCGGACTTGCGGTTGCGGAGAATCTTTCTCCGTCTGACAAACCAGGACTCGCCGCGAGCCTCATTGTTTTGAGTTCATGATTTCTTCGATCTCTTCAACCTCACGAGGAATATCTTTCATGAGATCAACGACGCCATCCTCGGTTAGAA
This sequence comes from uncultured Roseivirgaceae bacterium, assembly GCA_964438975.1. Taxonomy (GTDB): domain Bacteria; phylum Bacteroidota; class Bacteroidia; order Cytophagales; family Cyclobacteriaceae; genus Chryseosolibacter. The sequence goes on from CAYTMU010000001.1 coordinate 11,445, forward strand.
CAACATTGTTCTCGATCCTCACCCCGATCCCTTCTTCCCGGATATAGATACCGGGTTCCACCGTCCAAACCATTCCTGGCAGCATCTTGCTGTACATACTACCTACATCATGAACATCCAGGCCGAGCATGTGCGATGTTCCGTGCGAGAAGTATTTCATGAATAGTGGTCTCTCAGGGTCCTGTCTTTCTATCTCGCGTTTGTCAAGTAGTTTGAGCGCAATGAGTTCCGACTCCGTCAACTTCTGTATCTCCTTGTGATAATCATAGTAAAAAACACCAGGTCGGAGCATCTGCATGGCAGCCTTCTGGATCTTAAGGACCGCCTCATAAACCTGACGCTGCCGTGGGGTAAATCGTCCGTTCACAGGAATTGTTCTTGTAAGATCGGCATTGTAGTTCGCATACTCTGCGCCGACATCCATGAGCACTACGTCGCCGTCCCGGCATGTCTGATCATTGACAACATAATGAAGCACACATGAATTGGCTCCCGATGCGATGATCGGTTCATAGGCAAAACCGCGAGAGCCATTGCGAAGGAATTCATGAGCGTATTCAGCTTCGATCTCAAATTCCATTACTCCGGCCTTGACGAAATCCAGTACACGTCGAAATGCCTTGCCAGTGATATCACAAGCTTGCAGCAATAACTCCACCTCCTCCTTGGTCTTGACACTGCGGAGTCGGTGCATGATCGGTGCGAGTCGTTCATAGCGATGAAGCGGGTACTTCCGCTGGCACCACCTGATAAAGCGCTGGTCACGCGAGGGCACTGCTACATCAGCGCGGTAGTGGTCATTTGTGTTCAGGTATACGTGTTCCACGTTACCCATCACCATCATCATGTGAAAGATCCTGTGAAATTCGCTGCTCCACATCACCGTCTTGATACCGGTCAACGCTCTCGCTTCTTCCCGGGTGAGTTTATGTCCCTCCCATAAGGCTATTCGTTCATTTGTCTCGCGTACGAACAAAACCTCGCGGTATTTCTCATCCGGGAAACCCGGGCACAGTACGAGTATGGTTTCCTCCTGATCCACGCCGGTAAGGTAGAAGAGATCACTATTCTGGCGGAAGCGCATAGTGCCATCAGCATTGGTAGGCATGATGTCATTTGAATTCACGACCGTCACGGAGTTGGACTTGAGCTCCTGCATCAGTTTATCGCGGTTCCCGACGAACAGCTGCTGATCAATCTTTTGGTATCGCATGTAAAAAGCCTGGTGAATGCGCAATGTTAACCAACCTATCGGGAAAGGGCAAATGGTCCACGGTCGACGGTCCACGGTCCACGGTCCACAGTCCACAGTCCACGGTCCATGGTCCATGGTCGTGGGAGCATGGGTCGTAGTGATTCCTTACCTCACGTGTTTAGGTGATAGGTAATGTCGGTGTTTCCATATCAATCCACATGCGGGTTGTTGCCGAGTGCATCCAGTTGCCACAGCCGTGGACCGTGGACCGTCGCACAGTGGACTAAACCGTGGACCGTGGACTGTGGACCGTGGACCGTGGACTATTGAATGATCTCGCTTTGATCGTGCATCGGTTTGGTTCTCTTGCGGTCTGCAAGAAAATTGGAGAGCATATAGGTCGCAAATAACCCGGAGAACACGCCTTCTAATGAGATAATGAAAGACATGATATAAGGATTCAGATAAAAGCCGAGAGGTTGTTTTTGAGCGAGCATCTCCCAGAAATTCTTATCAATATGCATATAGAAGAAAATGAATACGGAGAAGGAGAGGGCGGCGATCGCAGAGGTCCACATACCGGTTTTGAACGCGTGGAAATAGTCCATCTGGTCGCGATGGGTCCGGCGGTATTGTTTCAGAGCGAAATACACCCCCGCGGTCAGGAACACGAAATTCCCCAATCGAAATTCGGTGATGTGTGACAACCCAATGGCGTACATCAGAAAGAAATATGCGATCAACGCCAGAAGAACGATCGTTCCGTAAATCTCCGGAATTCGATTTGCGACGTCCCAAATAGATGTGTTTCCAATCTTCATGGTATTCATGTTCTGGAAATACAATCAAAAAAAGTATGCCATCGACCGACGGTTGCCCGGATTATCGGTCGGTTGGTTTGCTGGGTTCGTCCTTCGCCACGAGATTGATCAAAATCTCCTGCCATTCGTCCCCGAGGGAAATACGGGGAACCGGTCGGCCCGTGCGACGATACCAGTACGCGGCGTTTCCCAGATCACCTTCCTTTCGGTGCAGATAAGCATGCACCCATGCTCCATTATCGGAAGTAATGTCCTGCGCGATGTTATGTGCTGCTTCCCAATTATCTTTTGCGTCGTACCACATCGCTTCGAGCAATGGTGATACTCCTTTCGGCGGTTCAGAAGATGAAAGAGTCGCAGTGAATTCCTCGAGTGTCATGGTGTAAAAAAGCCAAAAAAACACACGTATAGCAACTGATGAGATGTCGGCGGACTAATTGAATTGAGAGGGCGCGCAGCATTCCTGCCAATAAGCGATAATTTTTCTCATCACCTGTTCCAATTCCGCCATAGTCGTGGGCTTGATAAAGAAGCCCTGCACGGAAAGGTCATACGCCTGCCGGACAGCCTTCTTATCGGCGGTAGTGGTGAAGAAAAGATATGGTATGTGTTTGGCACCAAGTCTTTCGCTCTGGAATATTCGGTTTCGTATTTCGAATCCGTCCATTCCCGGCATGTTAATGTCGGAAATAATCAGGAATGGTACTTCAACGGTCGCAGCCAGGTACTCAACTACTGCGTTTCCCTCGTTGAAAAACAGCACCTTGTTCGGACACTTAAGTTGTCTGAAAATTTCGCCCATTATGAAATGATCCTCCGGATCGTCGTCAATCACAATGATTGGCCCGGACTTGCATATGTGACTCTTGTTCAGCATCCAAGATTGTTTTTGCCTAGCAGCATATGCCACCACCATGAAAAAATGGTGCCACGGCTGTTACGTACTGATAGTTGACAACCAGCGAGACTAGGCTGTGGAAAGATGCACCAACCCGCCCTGTCAGTCTACTGACTTTGGAATCCGAGTTTTTGCAAGGCAGGTCTGATTTCGGGTGCATTCATGAATAGACCCCAGAGGAGACCCGAACGATGATTCTCCATCATCACCACGATCGGTCCTTGATCGATCGCGAGGTATCGCGGCGGGAACCAATTATTCTCCTCGCTGAACGCATCGTAGAAGCCGAATTGACCCCAGACCCTGTCTCTCAGACTGTCGTACAGGTATCGGACGACCTTCATTGATTCATCGGGGGTATAGGGAAAGGACGAGAGCGCAGCAGTTGGCGTAATGACACCAAGGTCGTTTTCAGGGTGGTGCGCGGAATAGCCATTTACAGAATAGCTAGCGGTCAGTCCCCAGCAATTCTCTCCGTACCCCTTGAAGTATTTCGGGTTCTGGATACAATAAGCGCGATTGATCAAGGTATGGTTTCGATTGTGTTCCCAGTAGTCGGCATACTGATCCTTTAAATTTCTTGGGTCAAGTCCCAGGTACGAATAATGCGCCCAGAAAAGCGGTCCGCCGTATTGTTGCGCCCCGTTATGCCGAAGTGCCAGATGGTATCCGAACTGTTCGTGACCAGGGTCATTTACGATTGCACCTCCCCGCGCCCAGCCCTCGTGATATACCTCGGGAGGAACCCCATGAGTGGGAGAGGCTGCAGCCAGGACATACATAATGTGGCATTCATTATAACCCGTTACTGCGAAGTTCATCGCCCATTCATGCTGAGGAGACCAGTGCCAGTAGAGCACATTCTGGCCTCCCCTGCGATACCAATCCCATTCGATCTCCCTCCAAAGCTTGTCGATCTTGTCCGCCATCGCACGTTCCTGCTCGTTGCCAGCTTTAAAGTATTCACGGACGCAAATCAGTCCCTGCGCCAGGAATGCAGTTTCGACCAGATCGCCACCGTCATCCTGCGGACTGAAGGGCTTTACTTTCCCCGTTTCTCCGTCCATCCAATGCGGCCAAGCACCGTGAAAACGATCCGCCTCTGCAAGCCAATTGACAACTTTATTAAGCCGTTGGAAACCTTGTTCGCGCGTAATGAAGTTCCGTTCAATACCGACCAAGATCGCCATTACGCCGAAACCGGTACCGCCCGACGTAATTATATGTTTGTCATTCTCCGGATAAATGTCATCGGCATGGAATCGCTCACGCGCTGCACCCGACGTCGGTTCAGCGCCATCCCAGAAGTATTGGAACGTGCGATATTGCACAAGCGTCATTAGTGAATCGTCGCTGATCGGTTCGCCGGGCGCCTCCGTCCTTTCGTTGCTATCCAATCGGGTACATCCGGCAAAAGCAATTGCGAGAATGATGATGACGATCATGTTCTTCATGACATCTGTCTTTGCGTCCAAACGCGGTTTACTCAATAACCTTCGCTCTGCGAAAGAACACCTCCGCTGAGGTCAATCTCCGTTTGAGGAACAGGCCAGAACTTATTGTGTGGTTTCCAACCCAGAGGTCCGAATACCTCCTCACCTCTTCCCTGCCGAATGACGTCAAAGTAGCGATCGAACTCCATCGCCAGCTCAACTCTGCGCTCATGCCAGATTGCCCGCCTGAGTTGCTCCTGGTCGGTCGTAGTGACCTCAGGCAAGATACTGTTGTCACCGCCCCGCGCCCGCGCTCTGACAAGTTCGAGGGATTCCAGTGCATCTTCCGTATTGCCGAGTTCGTTGTTCGCTTCTGCGTTCATCAACAACACATCGGCATAGCGAATAACACGGATGTTTTGTTCAGCACCCTCGTTATACCCTGCGACATGCTGACTGAAGGGCACGTACGACTTCTGGTTATATCTGGGATTATCTCCCACTGCGGGAATGACATCGCCCTGTGGTGTAGTCTCACCGCGAAATATGATGGTGGCATCCCTGCGAGGATCATCTTCCTCAAACGCGGCAACCAGATCCTCCGTCGGCACGTTGAACCCCCAGCCACCCCCGGTGGAGCCTCGAACGCCCTGCACCTGGGAGTACTGTGAGTTCGACGCATCGGGATTACCCGGAACTATGGTGGCCTGAATTTCAAAGATCGATTCACTCGAGTTCTCATTTTGAACACGGAATAGTTGCTCAAAGTCCGGGAACAGTGAATAGCCAAGTGTCATTACTTCCCCGGTGAGTCGAAGAACATCTTCCCACTTGTTCTGATACATGGCGACCTTCGCATGCAATGCCAGTGCTGCACCCTTCGTAGCGCGGCCGACATCGATTCCTGTATACGAGGGGGGAAGCACAGCAGCCGCTTCCGCGAGGTCCTTTTCTATCTGTGCATACACATCAGCTTGCGGGCTTCGCGTAAGATTGTATTCCTCAACATCCGCGGGAACGTTCAGTCGCAATGGAACATCGCCAAACGCGCGCGTCAATCTGAAGTAGGCATATGCGCGAACAAACTTCGCTTCGGCGAGATAACGATCGCGGAGGCCCTGGTCTATCGAAATGTCCGGAATATTGTCGAGCACCTGGTTCGCCAGGTTGACCGACTGGTACTGCCCATCCCAGAACTCAAGCAACTGACCATCTGTAGGAGAAACAGTGTAGTTATTGTACGTATTAAGAAAGGTAGCATCTGTCGGTGAACTGCCCTTCTCCGTATCGTCGGAACCCAAACTTTCAATAGCGATCGGTGCAAAGGCTACCTGCGTCCATCCGCGCAGATTTGCATACATAGCATTGACAGCTTTGGCGGCGTCATCCGCCGACACCCAGAATTGTTCCGATGGTTCCTCGCCCTGCGGAGGGACATCCAGGAAGCTTTCGTTGCAGCTGAGGGAGACTAGGAGAAAACAAGCAAGCAGCACACTGACTTTTTTTCCCGCGAGCGATCCATAAAAGGTTTTCATAGCTTACTGTGGTTAGAATGTCACATTAAGTCCAATATTGTACGTCGCAAACATGGGATACACATTGGTGTCAACCCCTGCTCTCGTCGGCGCGGCATCGGCATCCGGATCGCCGATGATCTCCGGAGTCATGCCCCGATAACTAAAGAATGTCAATGCATTCTGCGCATTCGCGAATATCCGAAACGAAGTAATACCCCATCGGTCAGTGGTGGCCACGGGTAGTGTAAATCCAAGCTGGATATTCCGAACGCGGAAGTAGTCGCCACTTTCGACATAGAACGAATTAGATTTGTAGTTGTCTCCTCCCCCGATACCGACAGACGGATATTCATTAGACGTACCCGATCCGTGCCATCGGTTTTCATAGAAATCACGTGTGAAATTCTCCGTGCCGAATCGGAGGCCCAGATTGGCGTTGTACAATTCAACATCCGCTACGCCCTGAAAGTCAAGTGTGACGTCAAATGCCTTAAATCTCCAGTTGGTATTAATGCCATATGTGTAACGAGGATTCGGATTTCCCAGAAACATGTGGTCGCCGCCGTCGATCCGATCGTCGCCGTTAAGATTCGCATACTTGAAGTCGCCCGGAACAGCATTAGGTTGTAATACCACACCCTCGTCAGACACGTGGGAGTCAATATCACTCTGCGACTGGAAGATGCCCGCCACCTGAAATCCGTAAAATTGCCCGATGGGTTCACCTACGATGGTGCGCGTATTCGGAGCACCACCTGTGGTTCCCACAGCCTGGTCGATCGGGTTCTCCCCAGTAGCAACTTCCAGAACTTCATTGTCGTTGATACCGAGGTTCGCACTGATCGAGTATGTAAAGTCATCACTCGGCTGGTCGCTCCACGTCAGGAGAAATTCGAACCCCTTGTTCCGGAAAGTGGCCTGGTTCGCGACGATCGTTCCCGCACTTGTTCCCAGTGAGCGAAGAATGGGGATGGCAAAAATGGCATCTCGCGTATCCTTCACATAATAATCTACCTCCGCGTATAACCGATAATCAAGAAAATTTGCCTCGAGGCCAATATCCGTTCCAACCCCGGTTTCCCATACCGTCGTGGGTGGCGTGATGCTGTTTATGCTTGCACCTGCAAGCGTTTCACCATTGCCACCGACATAGATAAAGGATGGTGGCTGGCTCACCCGCAGCACAGAAGTATTCGCGGGCACCGAACTATTTCCGATTTTCCCCCAACTCGCGCGCAACTTAAGATTGTCGAACGTGGTCTGATCCTGCATGAACGACTCCTCGCTAATCACCCATCCGACCCCGACGGAAGGAAAGTAGCCCCAGCGGTCACCAGCTCCAAACTTGGATGAGCCGTCCGCTCTGAAAGATGCCGTCAGCAAGTATCGATCGAGGAAGGAGTAATTGACACGCGCGAAATAAGAGGCAACGGTACTGAGGTCACCCTCGTCGTCAATAAGGTTTGTCCCGGGGTCGCCTAGTCTGAAGTAATAATCGCCCTCCGAGTTATTAGGAACATTCTCGGCCGTACCAATCATTTTGTAGAAGCGATACTGCTGAGCCCCTTGTCCCAGCAGGACCGTGATATCATGTGTTTCATCAATCTGGTTGCGGTAAGTCAGCGTGTTCTCGGCTATCCAATTCCGGGTTTCCGAGCGTTCCCTTCGCAACAGGCTGATATCCCTCCGCTGTGTAAGAGTGGCTTCATACGCAGGTGTGTAGTTGCGCAGTTCGTTTTCCCCGAAGTCACCGCCCAGACTCGTACGAAACGTGAAGTGCTTCAAGAAGTTTAACTCCGCAAACACATTACCGGTAATACGGTAATTTTGTGACTCCTGATCAAAGAAGTCAAGTGTTGCCCTCGGATTGAACCGCGTAGAAGAACCGGCGGCGTAGTCACTGGGGTCACCGTAAGAACCATCGTTCTCAAAAACCGGTGTGATCGGCGATGCCGCAAACATCTGATGAAATATGCTACCCGGAAGATCTGTGGAGTTGTTTATCGCGCCGGTGATCGTGTATCCAACGTTCAGGAAATCGAAAACTTCAAAATCGTTTTGCAGACGTGCTGTATACCGTTCGAACGAATTTCCCGTCACGATTCCATCTTGATCTAAATACCCGAGTGAGAAGTTAAAGGTCGATTTTTCCCCGCCTCCGGAGACAGAAATCTGGTGGTTCCAGATCGGGGCGGGTCGAAGGATTTCGTCGTACCAATCCGTTGTCGCGAAACTTCCCGGGGACGGATAGCTCTGCGTTTCACCGTTGAGTGCATCCAATTCATTTATCATTGTAGCGAACTGGGGGCCAGTTGCCATATCCACCTTATTAGTAACCACCTGGGTTCCGAAGAAGCCGCTATATGTCACCGCCGCCGGGCCATCCCGTCGGCCCTTCTTGGTGCTGATCAGCACCACGCCATTCGCTGCGCGCACACCGTAGATAGACTGCGACGACGCATCTTTCAGAATGCTGATATCTGCAATGTCGCCGGGGTTGAGGAAACTGATGTCATCATACCACACACCATCGACTACGTATAGCGGATTAGGATTTCCGTATACTGTACCTGTACCGCGGATCCGGATTTGAGGCGACGCGCCAGGTGAACCCGAATTTGTAATCTGTACACCGGCAACACGCCCCTGTAATGCACTGATTGGATTCGGCGATGGCTGGCGAGAGATGGCCTCTCCCTCCACGTTGGAGACGGAACCGGTAATATCGATCTTTCGCTGCTCACCGTAACCCACCACAACGATTTCGTCAAGTGCCAGGATATCCGCCTCCATCGTGACATCGATTCTCGACCTCCCGTTGACGTCCTGTGTTACACTTTTGAAACCCACGAACGAGAAGATAATAGTGCTTTCCCCCGAACCAAGCACCAAGGAGTAGTTACCATCTACGTCGGTCGTGGTACCTCTCGTGGTTCCTCCGACAACGATGTTTACACCCGGTATCGGCAAACCATCATCTGCGGATGTCACCGTTCCGGTAACCTCCGTATCCTGCGCCCAAGCCGCCGATAACTGCAAAGACAACAGGATCAGTAAAAATCGTTTCATATGTGCGATGTTAGTTCCACATACAAAAACGATGTAAAAGCGCTGTGCCAACTGGTAAGTGCTGCTTCAGGACGTTTCAGTCGTGCGGCCTCGCATTCACAGGCTTTGTATTCCAACTCTCGATTTCTTTCCTGCGTTGGTTCACCTCTTCTTCAGTTGGTTGGTGTGAAATCAGACCAGCAAGAGCAGGTTGCCCTGCATCGACCCATGCGGTGTACCAGAGATCACCAGTAATCTTCACGGAAGCCTGCATCTGTTTTTCAACCATGCCCGCAAGAATCCGGTGATAGGTGCGAGCGTATTCGGTTGAGTAAACCCTGATAGTAGAGTTCCCCCGCGCCTCAAATGAGTACCGTTTTTCCCCAAAGCGCTGAGCTAGTATCTTCTCAGTACTCAGCACTTCGCCCACGAGCAAATGTGTAGATTCAACGAGCCGCCACATCGCCTGCTGCGGATCGGCGATATAATTCGCCGGCCCGACAAAGAAGTCGAAGTCGTCCGAAAAGAGTTCCGGTAGCCGGGATTCCCAGAGCCCGTGGATACCCTCCTGTCCCGTGAACTGTCCGTTGTAATTCTTCGTGGTGTGTAAAGGGACGTGTGCGTCTGCCACGTAATGGCCTAATTCCGCCGAAAGCTGAAGTATTCGTGCCGGATCTCTCACAAGGAATGCATCTCTAAGACGTTGGTACATATAGTACAGATGCCAGGGAAGGATACCATGCGCGCGGAGGCTGTCTTCGCCGAAACGGCTGACGGCAGCCTGCCAGCTGACCGGCAGGTGAAGAAAAGCGCTGTCGCCATAGTGGTCTGCATCAAGGAAGTGCCGGGGACCCTCGTTTTCAACAGCATATCGGCGGCGATCGGGATTCACGGAGGCCTCCTCGATGTAAAGGAGGTGCGCCTTGTAAAATCCGATCATTTCGGCCGGTAGGGTAAAGACCGCCAGCCGGTTGATCTTTCTGTGAGCGAAGAAACCCCAGAATTCGGATTTTACCGGGTGCAGTGTCAATAGTAATATCAAAAGAGTCTTTCCCATGTATGAAGGGCTACAAAAACCAGCTAGCAGGGCGAATTACGGGGTTTTGAGATATCGTTAGCAACTTATGCGGAAACAGAAAACCGTACTTTTCCCGATAACTTACCCGATCCCACTTGTTGTATTTTCAGCAATTCTCCTTACCTTTGCAATCCTTATTTCGGAAAGACGAGAGACATTATGGCAAATCATAAATCAGCAGAAAAGAGAATGCGGGCGAACGAAACGAAACGCCTGCGCAACCGGTATCAGCACAAGACCACCAGGACCTTTGTGAAGAGATTAAAAGCTACCAAAGAAAAGTCAGCCGCCAACGAGTTGCTCAAGGAGGTATCTGCTATGATCGATAAGTTAGCCAAGAACAATATTATCCATTGGAAAAAGGCTGCAAACCAGAAATCCAAGCTTGCCAAATTCGTCAATACTTTGGAGAATTAGTCAGGAAAAGCTTATAAACGGGAAACCCTCCCCGGCTAGCCGGGGAGGGTTTTTCTTTTTACATTCGTTCATCACCACTCGACTACTGAAGAGTAAAAAAAGACCCATGAACGAACCTTCATTACATCCGTTGAAGATCAAGAGTTGGTCTCCGGAAGACAGACCTCGAGAAAAACTTCTGACAAAAGGGACGCCCGTGTTGACTGATGCCGAACTCGTGGCAATCCTGCTCGGCAGCGGTACATCCTCGACAAGTGCCGTCGAACTCGCCAAGTGCGTTTTGCAAACCGTCAACCACAATCTCCACGAACTCGCTCGATTGTCGGTCCAAGACCTGATGAAGGTCAAAGGAATCGGCGAAGCGAAGGCAGTGGCGATCATCGCTGCGCTGGAACTCGGCAAAAGGAGGCGCGAAAGCATGCTCGACGAGAAGCCGGAGATCACATGTTCCATCGATTGCTTCGAAATCCTGCGGGCGCATCTCCAGGACCTTCCTCACGAAGAGTTCTGGATAATTCTGCTCAATCGCGCTAATCGAATGATCAGAAAATGTCAGATCAGCCAGGGCGGAGTCGCAGGGACTGTTGCGGATACGAAAATCATTTTCAAACTTGCGGTCGCTGAACTGGCCAGTGGAATCATCCTGGCACATAATCACCCTTCCGGGAACCTGACGGCCAGCCGCGCAGACCGCGATCTCACGAAGAAAATAATCGATGCGAGCAAATTCCTCGAGATCGACGTACTTGACCATTTGATCATCGCCGGGGAGGACTATATTAGCTTTGCCGATGAGGGTATTTTATTTGGACAGACATGAGCGGCTGACCAGGGTGCCTGGCTTAAAACAAGTAGACCGGCCGTGGTTCCAACCGCGGACTGTCGATAGCAGGATCATCCTATGTTTAGAAAAAGAATTTATGGGAGTGTGATATTGATTTTGATCATCATCTGCGGATTGGTGATCAACTTCAACGCGGGGCACGAGGATGTACAACAGATTCAGGTGGCACATGAGTTAAGTGAACCCCCACTACCGAATCCGTACATCGAACGACTGCTCGAGGAATACGAAACTGAAATCAAGGAACTGCTCGTTGAAACAAAAACACCCGCGCTGGCGATCGCGATCGTGAAAGACAACGCGATCCTGTTCATGAAAGCATATGGTGTGAAAGAAGCGGACAAGTCCGACTCGATCGACGTTCACACAGTGTTTCGTCTTGCCTCTGTATCTAAATGCTTCGCCCCCTTGCTCACCGGCGTACTTGTTGAGGACAGCGTGCTCGCATGGGACGACCACGTGGTCGAACATCTTCCCGACTTTCAATTGAAGTCCCGCGAAGACACTGACAGCTTGCGGCTGACGCACGTCATGTCTCATACCACCGGACTTCCTTATCACACCTATACAACCCTCGTTGAAGACGGTCTCGAGTTACCGGTGATGCTTGAGCAGCTTCAGAACGTGAACACGATTGCCAGACCCGGAGATTTGTACAGCTATCAGAATGTCGCCTATAGCATTATTGCTGAAGTTATCCGTGCGCGAACAGGACGGACCTATGACGAACTTATGCAAGAGGAGATCTTTCGTCCGCTTGGCATGGCCGATGCATCAATGAGTTATGATGCTATCGTGCAAAACGAGAATGTCGCACAACCGCATTTACGATGGAGAAATGGATGGAAGCCGACAAAAATTTCGAACACATATTACAACGTCGGACCTGCCGGAGGGGTGAACGCGAGTATTTCGGATATGGCTGAATGGATGAAAGCCTTCCTTGGGGGGGCAAGCCATATCGTAACCCCGACTACCCTCGATAAGATCTTCACTCCGATGATAAAGGCGACGACCAAGAACCGGTACTTTCGCAAATGGGTTGGTCGATCGGATTCCCACTACGCACTCGGCTGGCGCGTTCTCAACTTCAAAACCGATACACTACTCTATCACGGCGGCTACGTTACAGGATACCGCAGCGAAGTCGCCCTCGACCGCCGCAGCGGTATTGGAATCTGCGCGCTGAGCAATGGACCCGGCACATTGATCGACAATGTCGTCCCGCTGTTCTTCAATCGGTTCTACCACAAGCGCGATTCGATACTATATTGGCAGCGCGAACAGTGGTCTGCGAGGTCGGAAAATACCAGTGAACTCAACGGTGCCAAATGAAAACCAGGAACATAATAATTACTCTAGTCGCTATCGTCGCACTTATAACCCTCTTCTACTCATTTGAAGGGAGCCAGGATGAAGGCGCGTACACTGCCCGAATCGAAAAAGAACGAGAAGAGCGAGACCGATTTATGCGAACATCAAACGAATCACCCTTCGCAAAAAAAACCAATGAGTACACGGCTCTGAAATTCTTTGCGCCCGACATCAAATACCGGATCATCGCTGATCTCGAAACCGTAGAGAATAAAAAGCCAGTCGTACTGGGGACAAACGACGGAAAAGAACAGCGTTATTTCGAGTATGCCTGGGCCAGATTCAAGCTTGAAGGATCGGATCAAAGACTGCTCATTCTGGAGATCGCGGACATGGGACCCATGCGCGGGAAGCTCTTCCTCGCGTTCGGAGACGAGACCAGCACCGTCGAGACATATGGAGCGGGGCGATATCTCGATGTGGCTGCCCCGCCGGGGAGCGCCACGATAACGCTTGACTTCAACCTGGCGTACAATCCATATTGCGCCTATGATGACAGCTTCTCCTGCCCTCTCCCGCCGCGAGACAACATCCTCACGGTCCCCATCCGTGCCGGAGAGAAGATCTATCATTAGTTCGCGCAAAGTCGTATTTTTGAACCTTATTCACCACGCAAACAAATGACCATATCATATAGCTGGCTGAGAGAATATATCGACATTCCGGAATCTGCCGAGGAGATCGGCAAATTGCTCACTTCCACAGGCCTGGAGGTCGAGAGCATCGAGACGTTCGAGCCTGTTAAAGGTGGTTTGGCAGGTTTGGTGATCGGAGAAGTTCTCACGAGCGAAAAACATCCAAATGCTGATAAGCTATCCGTAACGACGGTCAACGTAGGACGTGAGGAACCATTGAGAATCGTATGTGGGGCTCCCAACGTTGCAAAAGGGCAAAAGGTAGTGGTTGCAGTTCCCGGAGCTACCGTCCACCCCTTGAAAGGAGATTCTTTGACCATCAAATCAACACGCATCCGCGGCGAAGTGTCAGAAGGCATGATATGCGCTGAGGACGAAATCGGGCTGGGCGAGAGCCACGACGGCATCATAGTGCTTGAGGGCAACGCCGCCCCCGGGACCAAAGCGGCGGACTATTTCGGTATACAGACAGACCATGTCATTGAAATCGGTCTGACCCCGAACCGCGCCGATGCTACATCCCACATCGGCGTTGCCCGAGACATCCGCGCTGTGACAGATCGGCCGATCAAGTGGCCTGATATTGATAAATTCAAGGCTGACAACAACGAATTGCCCATACCTGTCGAGGTTGAAAACAGCGAGGCATGTCCACGTTACTCCGCGCTCACGATCAGTGATGTTCGCGTAGCGGCATCACCTGACTGGCTGCAACAGCGTTTGCGATCGATCGGACTGACGCCAATTAACAACATCGTCGATATAACGAACTTCATCTGTCACGAACTCGGACAGCCCTTGCACGCATTTGACGCCAATGCGATCAAAGGGAAAAAAGTGATTGTCAAGACCCTCCCGGCGGGCACTCCTTTTACAACGCTGGACGGGAAGACACGGACGCTGCAAGCAACTGACCTGATGATATGCAACGCGGGTGAAGGGCCCGGTTCGGAAGAGGGTATGTGCATCGCCGGCGTGTTCGGAGGGGTCTCCTCCGGGATAACGGAGGAGACGACTGATATTTTCCTCGAAAGTGCCTGCTTTTCATCGGCGCGGATACGCCGGACATCGTTAACCCACCAGTTGAAGACCGACGCATCCTTCCGGTTCGAACGCGGCACAGATCCCGAAATCACTGTCTACGCACTCAAGCGCGCAGCCATGCTTATTCGTGAAATTGCAGGTGGAAAGATCTCGTCGGAGATCATTGACAATTATCCTAAGATCATTGAGCCGCGACGCATCAAGATCAAGGACCGCAATGTGGATCGGCTGATTGGAAAACGTATTTCACGCGACGAAATCCTGCCCATTCTTGAGCGGCTCGATATCACCGTTACCAGCACAAGTGACGATGATTACGTCGTAGAGGTCCCGCCGTATCGCGTGGATGTCGAACAGGAAGCGGACGTTATCGAAGAGATCCTCCGCATTTATGGGTTCAACAACATTGAACTGGCCAGCACCGCAAAGACTGATTACCTCGCGAATTTTCCCGTCAAGAACCCTGACAAGCATAAGAGATCGATTGGTGAGTTCCTGGTCTCCAATGGATTCTATGAAATATGGACGAATTCACTGACAAGTCAGCTGCACCAGCGCAAGCACGATCTCACATTTGACGGAGAAACTGTTGAGATCCTGAACAAGCTCAGTGAAGAGCAAGGTATCATGCGGCAAACCATGCTCTTTACCGGCCTGGAGGTATGTGCGCACAACATCAATCGCAAGCAAAAGGATTTGAAGTTATATGAATTCGGCAAGATCTACGACCGGAAGGGCGGTGCATACAGAGAACGCGAGCGGCTTGCTCTTTATATAACGGGGAATGCAGAGACTGAAAACTGGCGTCACAACGTACAGCCCGTCGGATACTATGACCTTGTGCAGTATGTACACGACCTGGCACAGACAAGCGGTGTCAGCAATATTCGGTTCGAAGCACAAAAAGATCAACTGTTTGAGTTTTCGGCCCAGCTAACAGTGGGAAAAGAGATTCTTGGAATGGCTGGTAAGGTGAAAAACAGTTTACAAAAAGATTTCGGGATCAAGCAGGAAATATTTTTTTCCGAGCTCGACACATCCTTGCTTTTCAGGTTGGCAAACCCTAAGTTAGTAATTCAGGAAGTGGTAAAATTTCCCGAAGTAAAAAGGGATTTGTCCCTCGTTTTGGACGCCCCGGTGATCTTCGAAGAGATCCGCAACCTGATACTGAACACCGAGAAGCGGTTAATAAAACATATTGGCGTCTTCGACGTCTACGAGGGCGAAAACATTCCAAAGGGAAAAAAGGCATACGCCTTGAGTTTTACACTGCAGGATGAGACCAAAACGCTGACGGACGAGGAAATAGAAAGGACGATGCAGCGGCTCATGACTGCTTTTGAGCAAAAGCTGGGAGCGGTGATCAGGACGTAAAAGGACAATCAACAGATAAATTATCCTGTCTAACATGATGACTCTGCAACTGATCTTGAGTCGAACAAAGGCACAGGCATACAAGAAACCCCAGATAGTCAAATGGATCAAGAGGTACTAAAATCCAACCTTAACGGGTTGGAACGCAAACTTCTGGTGCTTATAGGCGAGCACAAAAGCCTGAAAGACGAGTTGAGGACCGTCAACGCGGAGAACCAGGAGTTGAAAGCAGCCATCAAAATCCGCGACGAAGAAATTGCGGGCTTTCATAATCAACTGAAAATCACTAAAATTGTTGATAATTTACACCCGGAAGACGGAAGTGTTTCGGAGTTGAAGAAAAAAGTGGACGAATACATCAGAGAGATAGACAAGTGCATAGCTCATTTGAGCAGGTAGCAACCAGTAAGGTCATTTGATGGAGGAACTTTCAATCAAGATTAGAATAGCCGACCGCGAATACCCGATGAAGGTAAAGCGCACGGATGAGGAGAGGGTAAGAACCGCCGGCAGACTCATCAACGAGAAACTGAGATCTTACCGCGAGAGATTCGGCATTGACGACAAGCAGGACCTTATCGCAATGGTGGCTTTTGACTGTCTGGTCGATAAAATGGCGGCTGAAGAAACACATCAGGTCGTTGATCAGACTGTGTTTGAAAAAGTAAAGCAGCTGAATCATCTGGTTTCTCAATCTATACTTTAACTTCCTCCGTTTCTTTCCAGCCAAAGTGGCATCCCGGGTTTTTCGCACATAACCTATTCATTTTTATGTTGACAAACCCGACCATAATCATTGCGATCGCGTTATCTATTGTCATTATTACGCTGGTCGTCAGCATCCTTCTTATCAAACGCAGGTCGTCAAAGCGAATTGAAGAGACTGAGGAAAAGTCCCGCCTTATCATAAAAGAAGCGGAAATCGCAGCCGAAAACCTGAAACGAGACAAAATACTCGAAGCCAAAGAAAAGATCCTCAAAATGCGGTCGGAATTCGAAGACGAAGCCAACCGCAAGAAAAGCCAGATCATCTCCAATGAGCAAAAGATTCGCCAACGCGAGCAAACACTGAGTAAGGAACTCGAGAACATCAAGCGCAAGGAAGGGGAGCTCGACGACATCCGCACAGACGTCGCCGCGCAGCTCGAACACGTCAAGAAAAGAAAAGAAGATCTCGACAAGTTCAACCAGCAAAAAATCCAGATACTTGAGAACCTCTCCAAGCTGACCGCAGATGAAGCCCGCGAACAACTTGTCGCGACCCTGAGAGATGAGGCCCAGACAAAGGCTTCGAGCTACATCAAGGACATCATGGAGCAGGCCAAACTCACTGCAACAAAAGAGGCTAAGAAGATCGTCGTCGAAACCATTCAACGAACTGCTACGGAAAACGCGATCGAGAACTGTGTTTCCGTGTTCAATATTGAGAGCGATGACATCAAAGGGAAAATCATCGGTCGTGAAGGGCGAAACATACGTGCACTGGAAGCAGCTACAGGTGTTGAAATCATTGTCGATGACACTCCTGAGGCGATTATTATATCCGGTTTCGACCCCGTGAGACGGGAAATTGCACGTCTCAGCCTGCACCGCCTCGTCCAGGACGGCCGCATACACCCTGCCCGAATCGAAGAGATCGTCTCCAAGACCACCAAAAACATTGAAGACGAAATCATCGAGATCGGGGAACGCACGGTCATCGACCTCGGAATACACGGCCTCCATCCCGAACTCGTTAAGATGGTGGGTCGCATGCGCTTCCGGTCTTCCTATGGGCAAAATCTGCTGCAACACTCCCGCGAGGTAGCCAACCTCTGCGCTATCATGGCGGCAGAGTTGGGTCTCAATGTAAAGCAGGCAAAGCGCGCAGGCCTTCTGCATGATATTGGAAAGGTATGGACCGAAGAGCTTGAGAAACCTCACGCCATCGTGGGCATGGAACTCGCGCAGAAATACAAGGAGCACCCTTCCATCTGTAACGCTATCGGGGCACACCACGATGAGATCGAGATGAATAATATCATTTCGCCGATCGTGCAGTCATGCGATGCCATCAGTGGTGCGAGGCCCGGTGCACGCCGTGAAGTGATGGAGCAGTACATCAAACGACTCCGTGAGCTGGAAGACGTTGGCCTTAGCTTCGATGGTGTGGAGAAATGCTATGCTATTCAGGCCGGCCGAGAGCTCCGCGTTATCGTCGATGCCGAGAAGGCGAACGACGAGCGCGCCAGCCAACTGAGCTTCGACATATCACAGAAGATTGAACGCGATATGCAGTATCCTGGCCAGATCAAGGTGACCGTTATTCGCGAGATGCGAAGTGTCGCCTACGCCAAATAATACGCTGACGAGAGAAACACACCAGGCACAAATTGCTTTTTTGTGGAAAAAGTCTATTTTTCGCAATCCTTTGGTTAACGTGCCGATGAGTTCCAAACTGTTCTCGTGCCTGCCGGCGCTGTTTATCTGCTTCTCTGCACTCTCGCAAGCCAACCGTGATACCGCGTTTGTAGCCGTTGCAAAGTCGAATGCGCATAAGTTGCACGAGACCTCGATGGGAGCACAATCACGGTTATACAACGGCGCGCGTTATGTAGATCCCGAGTTTAATGACGAAGAACACCCGTTCTTCCTGTCAGAGGATTGGCTCACCGGCTCCGTATCGTATGACGGCGAGAAGTTCGACGATGTCCCGCTGATGTATGATCTTTTGAACCAAGTGCTAGTCGCCGAACACAAACCCAGCGGACACGCTATTCGCCTGGTGGATGAAAAATTGACTCGTTTTTCCATCGAAGGACACAACTTTGAAAGAATTGAAACCGGATCCGTCCAACACTCATTGCCAGCGACCGGACCCTACGATGTTCTACACGAAGGTCCTTCACGGTTACTAGCACGCCGGGTAAAGGTACGCCGAGAGACCATTGAGTCAAGTGAAATCGTCATCTCGTATGATCTACGGCAACGCTACTTCATCCTTCGTAACGGTGTCTACTTTCCCGTCACAAAAAAATCGTCACTCCTGAAAGTCTTGAGCGACAAGAAACAAGACCTGAGACACTTCCTCAAACAGCAGGGGATTCGCTATTCAAGTGATCGGGAACGTGCGCTTATCGCAGCCGTAAAATTCTATGATAGCTCCCAATGAAGAAGACCTGCCTTGCGTTGCTCGTTCTACTCCCGGCGCTCATCTTTCCTGGCGCCCGCGCCCAAAACGCCGGCGCAGTCAGCATAACCCTGCAGGCAACAGGACTCGATGACGTCGCAATAGCAATCGAGCGGCAATCTGACTATCGTCTGCACTACGACAAACGACAAACCGATACGTTGAAGGTAGACATCAACGCAACTAACACCCCCGTTCCTGTGTTGCTGGAAACTATCTTCTCAGGCACCCCATTTCATTTTACGGTCACACCCGATCGTCACGTCTACATTACGTATGAAAGACCTATCCTGACTGAGCTTCCTCCGGGGTTCTTCCGCCCGACTGATAGCGCTGAACCTAACATAGTCTTTGACCATTCCGCATACGAGAAAAAAGGAATGGAAATGAAACTAGCGGAACACAAAGTCCACATCGTCGGACGTAACACCGGAAATCCCAATGGCGCAGCAACAATCGCAGGTAACGTCAAAGACGGTCAGACAGGAGAACCCCTTCCCGGGGCCTCAGTATTCATCGCAAACCCCTTGATCGGCGTCACGACAGACCAGTTTGGCTATTTTGCCCTGACCATCCCCAAAGGAAGGCACGAGCTAAAGATCCAGAGTGTCGGCATGAAATCGGCAACACGGCACATCCTACTCTATGCCTCAGGCAGACTCGACATTGAGCTGGAAGAAGATATCAAACCACTCAAGGAAGTTGTTGTCGAAGCAGACGGCGACGTGCACACGATGGGCATGCAGATGGGCATGGAAAAACTCGACATCAAGACCATGAAGCAGATTCCCCTGGCCTTGGGTGAAACCGATATTATGAAAGTGGTACTTACCCTCCCAGGAGTGCAGAGCGTAGGCGAAGGAACCGTGGGGCTGAATGTGCGAGGGGGTAGTGCGAACCAAAACCTTATACTGCTGAATGACGCGGTGGTGTACAATCCTTCCCATTTGTTCGGGTTCTTCTCGACCTTCAATCCCGACGTCCTCAAGAACGTTGAACTCTACAAAAGCGGTATCCAGGCGGAATATGGCGGAAGACTCTCCTCCGTGCTCGACGTACACACCCGCGAGGGGAATACAAAGGAGTACACCGGTTCGGGTGGGATCAGCCCGATCACCGGTCGCATCAGCATTGAAGGCCCGATCATCCGCGACAAGACGTCGTTCATCGTAGGAGCACGATCAACCTATTCAGGATGGTTACTGCGACAGCTTGACCGAAAGGAGTTCCGAAACAGTACTGCATCGTTTTACGATGTCACTGCCCACGTTACGCACAAGATCAATGACAACAACAACCTTTACTTGTCGTTTTACCAAAGTCAGGACCGTTTCAGACTCAATGGCGACACCACCTACCGCTACAGCGATCAAAATGCCTCGTTCAAGTGGAAGCACCTGTTCAATAACAAGTTGTATGGAGTACTCACAACTGGCTACAGCCGATATAAATATTCTATCGACAGCGAGGCACTAAGCACGATGGCCTTCAAAATGGATTTTCAAGTCCAGCAGGTCAATGCGCGAGCTGACTTCAGCTTCTTTCCGAATTCACGGCATACGCTGAATGCCGGCGTCCAGGCTGTCCGTTATCAATTGGACCCCGGCAACTTCCTGCCCGCAGGTACCGAATCGTTGGTGGCACCGGATATCCTCCCTCGCGAACAAGGTGTGGAACTGGCAGGATATATCAGTGAAACCTTTGACATCAGCAAGAAACTTTTGGTGTACGCCGGGCTCAGATATTCCCTATATCAGGCACTGGGACCGGGCGATGTATATGTATATGCACCAGGGACACCAGTGCAAAAAGGTAATATCACGGATACAGTGCAGCATGGGGCCGGGAAACCTATTATTTCATATCACGGTGCTGAACCCCGCCTTTCACTGAGGTATGCCCTTTCTAATACCGCAAGTGTAAAGCTCGGTTACAACCGGATGATGCAGTACATCCAGATGCTCTCGAACACTGCAGCGATCAATCCAACAGATTCCTGGAAATTGAGCGATTCGCATATTAAACCCCAGATCGGCGACCAGTATTCCCTGGGATTCTATCAATATCTGAAAGGCAATACCATCGAGACATCTGTTGAGACATATTACAAGACCACCGAGAACCTCACCGAATACAAGAATGGAGCTCAACTGTTAATGAACCATCATATTGAAACCGATCTGCTGGCAGCACAAGGCAAAGCGTACGGTGTTGAACTCATGGTAAAAAAGCTGACGGGCAAATTGAACGGCTGGATCAGTTACACCTATTCCCGTTCGTTCGTTCAAGCCAACGGTGCGCTGCCCGACGAGATTGTTAACGGTGGTGATTGGTACCCAAGCAACTTCGACAAGCCGCATGCATTGAATTTTATTGGCAACTATCGTTTCAACCGGCGCTTTAACCTTTCATTAAACTTTATCTACAGCACCGGGCGACCCATTACCCTGCCTGCCGCGAAGTATTTTATCGACGGCACTATGCGTGTTCATTACACGACCCGAAACCAGGAACGGATACCTGATTACTTCCGTACAGACATCTCAATTAATGTTGAAGGAAACCATAAAGTGCAAAAGCTGGCGCACAGTTCATGGACCTTCGCGGTCTACAACCTGCTCGGCCGATCGAATCCTTACTCAGTCTATTACGAAAGCAAGAATGGCCAGATACAGGCCTATCAACTTTCCATTTTCGCGCGGCCAATTCCAACCATCACTTACAACTTCAAGTTCTGATCATGAGCTTCATTAAGAAATATGTTGGAGTGTTTGTCGTGCTGATCACAGCAAGTGCCTGTATCGAACCGTACGATCCGCCGCTGAACGATGAAGACTTGAATTACCTCGTCGTAGATGCATTCCTCGACGGTTCAGACGGAGTCGCCACCGTGAAGCTCAGCCGTAGTCTTCCCGTGAAAAGCTCGGATCCGATACCCTTGGTAGAAGGTGCCGTGGTACGTATCGAAAGAGAAGGTGGAGCATCTTATGCGTTGGATCAGACTACCGCAGGCGTGTATGCGGCGCAGCTGCCCGGCCCCACAGTCGGAGAACGATATCGCATAATCATTCACACTGGCGACGAACACGAATACGCATCCGACTACACAACCATGCTACAGGCACCGGCGATCGACTCGATCACCTGGTCCGCTCACCGGGACGGCATTCAATTCGAAGTAAACGCGCATGACGTTAGCGGATCGACAAAGTATGTCAAGTGGTCGTTCACCGAGACGTACGAGTATCAGTCTTTACTCCGATCTGCATATATGTTTGACGAGGAGGGTATCGTTGTCAGTCGTCCAAACGAGTTGTCGATCTTGAATTGCTGGAAAATCGACAGATCAACTAACATACTCATCGGCTCTTTATCCCATTTGCAGGCAAGTGTATTGCGCAAGCATCCGATCACTGTCGTACCATGGGGATCGAGAAAGCTTTTCAAACGATATCATATCGCTATCAGACAGCAGGCCTTGACAGAAGAAACCTACAACTATTGGCTTAATCTCTCGAAGAGCACCGAAAACCTCGGCGGCCTTTTCGACCCTCTTCCGGCAGAGATCAGAGGCAACATAACTTGTACAAGACATCCGGGGGAGCAGGCGTTGGGGATCTTCAGCGCAGCTGTGCCGTCGGAGCGCGAATTATTTTTGAGCAAAGGAGAAATTCCGAGCGAGCTGGCGCGGCGTTTTCTCGATCTGGCCTATTGCCCGCCGGATACAATCCTTATCGAGGATTTGCCAATGGTGTCAACCGGCACCCTGCTTGTTGACGAAGTATTGGGGATGTCACCCGACCCCATCGGATACACTACCAGTATGCCCCATTGCATCGATTGCAGGTATTGGGGTGGCACCACCACCAAACCACCTTTCTGGGACTAGAGCACCGCGTGTATGAAAAGATCTCTTTTGATAACTCTGCTGACGTTCGTCTCCATAGCCTGGTCACCGGCACAAGAACGCACACTCGATACGCTGCGAGCGCTGTTCGAACAATACCGCGGCAAGCACCTGACAGAAAAGATATATGCTCATGTTGATCGAACCTTCTACCTTACTGGTGAGACGCTTTGGTTCAAGTTATACGCCGTCGACGGCACCCTTCACCAACCACTCGACCTGAGCGTCGTGGCGTATGTGGAACTTATCGACAAAAACGGAGACCCCGCCTTGCAGGCAAAAATACAACTGGAGAGTGGCCGTGGTCACGGTTCACTGTTTCTTCCGGCCACGCTGTCAACAGGCAACTATACGTTCCGTGTATACACCAGCTGGATGAAGAACTTTCCACCCGCCTATTATTTTACCCAAGTGATCGGCATCGCAAATCCCTTCCTTACACCCGACCACATTCCTCAAAAAACGGTTGCTTGTCGCGCCGAATTCTTTCCGGAAGGTGGCAACATGGTAGCAGGAATCCCGGCAAGGATAGCCTTCAGGATCACCGATCAGACAGGTCGCAGCACTGACTGCAGCGGTGTAATCGAAACATCCGGTGGGGAGTTCATTGCAACTCTCGCACCATCGAAATTCGGACTGGGGAGCTTTACATTTACTCCTCAGGCTGGCATCCGCTATCAGGCTGTACTGACAGACCGGAAAGGTGGTCGCATCGTCCAACCCTTACCTGCGGTTTATCCCTCAGGCTATACGATATCAGTTCGCGACACATCGACACATCTTCTCATCAGCGTGCAGACCAGGGGCGTAGCTGACGACCATGTCATACTCTTTGCGCATACCCGGCAGATGATCTCCCATGCTTCTATCCGGCAAATTTCAGACGACCGAGCAACATTTCGCATCAATAAGAAGGATCTTGCCGAAGGGGTTTCTCACCTGACGCTATTCAATTCCGGTCTTCAGCCTGTATGCGAGCGGTTGTATTTCATCCCGCCATCCCGCAAACTGGACTTGGCGATCGAGACCGGACAGAAGGTTGTAGCACCGCGGACCAAAGTCTCGGTATCACTTCAGTCCAGATCGGGGGAATCTCCGGTAGTTACAAACGCCTCTCTCGCAATCTATCGAACAGACTCTCTGACGGGCAATGGCCACAGCCATATCCATCCCTATCTCTGGCTGGCATCAGATCTCTCCGCAACAGTCGAATCGCCCGACTACTACTTTCTCGATGGCAGTGAACCGACTTCCAGGCTCGCCGACCTTCTGATGATGACCCAGGGATGGCGGCGGTTCGAGTGGGATAAGATACTCACAGGTGACTCAACAATCCGGTTCCTACCTGAAATACGAGAACACATTGTCACTGCTGCCGTCCGCTCAGGAGATAAGAGTCGCAGTGTTTTCCTCTATCTCGGCTCCCCAGGCAAGATCATCCGGGCATACGGATCATGGACCAATAGCAACGGCGAAGCACGCTTTGAGATCAAGGACTTCTACGGCCCGAGGCGAATCATTATGCAGGCCGACGTCGACTCCACCTACGCCTATGAACTTGCGATCACCGACCCGTTCTCCCAGGAATACGCCGAACGCGCCATACCACCCTTGACTATTGCAGAGGATAAGAAGGATGCTTTACTGGCGCGCAGCATTGCGATGCAAGTACAGGACATCTATTACTACGAGGACTATGGAACGGTGACGCATACGCCCCTAGTCGATAGCATGGCGTTCTATGGGAAACCGGACGCTACCTACCTGCTCGACGACTACACGCGATTCCCATTGATGGAGGAGGTCATGCGCGAATATGTTCCTGGTGTATTCGTACGAAAGCGCAAAGACGGATTTCATTTTGTCGTCGTAGACTATGCACATGGCGGAATATTACCCGGCGATCCGATGGTCCTACTCGACGGCGTCCCGGTGCCGGATGTCGATGACCTCATGCGAGTAGATCCCCGACGCGTACAGAAGCTGGAAGTACTCAAGCGGCCCTACCACCTTGGACAGGCAGTGTTCTACGGGATCGTCAGTTACACGACATATAAAGGCGACCTCGGCGGCCTCGAACTCGACCCGCATAGCCTGTCGCTTGATTACGAGGGACTCCAACTCAAACGTGTATTCCACAAACCGGAATACACGCGCGGCCGAATCAACAACCGACTGCCCGATCAGCGAGTCCTGCTCCACTGGGAGCCTGACATCACCACCGACCAGGAAGGTCGATATCAACTCGAGTTTTACGCATCAGATGTGCCGGGACAGTACGTCATCGTCGTCGAGGGGTTAACCGATTCAGGTGATTCAGGCACGGGCATACAAACCTTTCACGTCAAATGATCGTATGCCCAACCGCGTGCCGGCGCGCAACGTATCTCATTCCATATAGGATGTGATCGCGTGCTCATCGATCCTGATATCATCTTCTCCAATTTCATCGAACGGATGCTCCAGGTGGTCCTGGATATTGTCCAGGCTTACGAGGATAAAACTGTACAGGATTGGCATCACATATTCCAGATTAGCCGAGAAGTCACCAAACGTACTTGCGAAGTAAGGACCGTATATAACAGGAAAAATATAAATGAACACTTTGCTGTAAGCTCTAAGTGTCACCGGGGTTCGGTACATGTGAACCACCTGCAGATTATCAAATGCAATGATCATCTTGCTGACGTACTGATTTACCCGGGACGTCTCGCTGGTCTGAACGCCATGGGCGCGCATGGCATTCGTAATTCCGGAAAGCTGTGAGAAATGCGCGTATATCTTCCCCTCATTCTCCACCAGGTCAGCGCGATTATTGGACGCAAACATTTTACGCATGATGGACATCATCTCGGTAATAATTTGCCGTACCTGCTTTGGCAAATCATGATCTTTGTCGGTCGTCCAGTCACGTGTAGCATAGAAGATTGCGAGAGCATGGCCTTTGAAATCCGAAAACCGCTGGAGAGCCCCTTCCCTTCTGTTGTAAGCCGATCCGATTGAAAACACCACAGGAAAGACGATAGCAACACCGACAAGCATATCGGGAAACCGTGCCGTAAATCCAAGGCGGTAACAAACGTAGGTGGAGATGACTGACGCCGTTGTTACGATGAGCGTCTTGTAGTTGATGATCAGCAGGAAGCTTTTCAACACTCGTTTCATAGGCAGGGTTTAGAGAGCAAAGATTAAAAAAAATTAACAAATCTATCAATCTCCCGTAATAGTGTCATCCTGCAGCAGTTCCCCGGCCGGCTTTCACCCGGGGAAACATCCCCGTAAGAAAGCCCAAACCATATCCCCACAGTTGGACAACTGCCGAGATAACGGACAATACAGCAACACCGAGGTGGCGATTGAGGAACAGGGAATGCAACAAGATAATCGCCAGATAGAACAACACGACGCCAGAGGCAACTGCGAACAATGGGGCCGAAGCAAACCACAGAAAAGGCAGTGCAAGCGTCCCAATCAGAAAGGCTGCGGGAAACCAGTGCGTCAGTTTGACCTCCTCGGGGTGCACACGAGCGATCATCGCCCGCCCCATACCAAAGTTAAACACCTGGCGAAAGAATTGCGCGAAATCTGTTCGGCGCTTGTGAAAGACAAACGCATCCGGGATCAGAGTCGTCCGAAAGCCCGCCTTTCTCATCCGGATGCTGAACTCGATGTCCTCAGCGAAGCGATCAAAGGAAAATCCTTTCGTTCTCTCATAAACAGACCTTGATATCCCCATATTGAAACTCCGCGGCTGAAACCATCCGATACGACGACGCCCCCCGCGTATGCCACCCGTTGTAAGAAATGACGACATTGTATAAGCCATGGCTCGTTGGAGAGCAGTGAAGTTTTCGTGAGCGCGATCGGGACCACCCCAGGCGTCGGGCTGTTCGGTCACCAAGGCGTGTTCGACGGCTTCGAAGTATGTCGGAGGAACAATGCAGTCACTATCGAACACAATGTAATACTGCCCTTTTGCATGAGCATATCCGAAGTTACGCGCAGGCCCCGGCCCTGCGTTCGGCTTATAATAATAGTGTATCACAAGATCGTCCCGGAAGCTATTCACTACCTGTTCCGACGAAATCGACGATCCGTCCTCGACCACGATCACCTCAAAATCCTTCCGATTTTGCGCAGCGAGACTCGTCAGCAGATCGCGGATCTCATCCGGCCGGTTATAGACCGGAATGATCACGGAGTACTTTGGCGCGATTGGAGACGATGGCATAGGACCTGATTGGGAACGAAATGCAAAACACTACACACGGGTAGGAACTGGCGTTCGAGGATCCCTGACCTCCGAAGTTTCACCATCGAAGCCGATCCTGTCGATGACAAGATAATCGCGCTTCGTCAG
>CAYTMU010000001.1:38658-55794 GCA_964438975.1 uncultured Roseivirgaceae bacterium
TGCTCGACAGGCTTTTCGCCGATACGTGTAAATCCAGCCCACTTTGCGATGAGCGGAATATAGCGGTGCATCTCGCCATAGACGTTGATGTTGCGAACAACCGCAAGGTCATACGCCTTCAGCCCGCAATTAAAGTCGTGGAGTTCAATACCCGACAGCTTGCGAGTTACGTAGTTAAAGAACTTGGACGGAATTGTTTTCGAAAGCGGATCAAACCGTTTCCGCTTCCAGCCCGACACGAGGTGATAACCCTGGTCGCGGATCATCGCATACAGTTCGGGAATTTCGTCGGGGCTATCTTGCAAGTCGGCGTCCATTGTAATCACCACTGCACCTGTTGCCGCACGAAAGCCGGTTTGCAACGCCGCCGACTTTCCAAAATTCCGATTGAAGCGGATTCCCTTGAACCGGGAATCACGCTCACTTTCTTCCAGGATCTTCTGCCATGTCGAGTCGGTACTGCCGTCATCGATGATGATGACTTCAAATGAGAAGTCATGCGACGCCATTACGCGCCCAATCCATTGGCAAAGTTCGGGTATCGACTCCCCCTCATCCTGTGCCGGAATAACGACAGAAATATCCGGTTTTCTCATGTATCAGAATACTGGTTGCGGATTCTTCTTTTGGGTGAAAATGCTGATCACAACACCAACAAGAACGCCAAACAGTAAACCAAAAAACAAATAGATCGGCCAGAAAAGTTTCCTCGTCCAACTGACAGCCACGTCAATCTGATCATCCGGCATCCCTTGTTTGGACATCTGCTCGATCTGGGCATCGTAAAACAAATCCATAGCGCCGGTATCAATAAAACTCACGTACATGTACGTCACGAGAAAACTCAATACCAGCGACACCAGTGCAATCCAGAAACCTATTGCGACGCCCTGTCCGTAAGACATGTAGCCGTCGCCGGTGTCTTTGTATTCCTTGTGCGCCAGGAATACAAGTATCACTGAAAGGATAAGTCCGATCCAATTCCATTTGTTATCAAATGCATTTTGGCCGGAGATAACAAGTACAAGGAAGAACACAATCGAAATGAGTGCCGAGATAAGGCCCCATTTTACGCCGACGGACCTGGTCGTGACGGCCGGTGTGTTTTTTGATTCCATAGTTGTAGGGGTTAGGGTTTGGGTTCTCTTCTTAAAGTTACTGATAAAATGATGCTAATGAAAAAGCTGATAGCAAAGCTCCTTACACAGTACGTCATGATAAATTGACCTGCAGTTGTCCCCGGTAGCGATTCGATATTGCGTTGAATCTCTTCCATCCCTATTCGTTCTGCCTCTTCCGCTGGCAACGAACGGAGGTAGTCCAGTCCGATCGCAATATAACTGGAGACGAAACCCGGTTCCCAGTAGGCAAACAATGCCATCGCCACGGCGGTAATCACTGCGTAACAAACTGTCACAAGAAAACTCCCGATCAAGCCTTGCCAGAAATACAAAACTCCGCGCTGATAGTAGTCGCGTATCTCGCGGAGCGCAAAGAAGATGAATACTCCGAACAAAATGATAGTGAAGTCAGCATACGGTGGAATCCACAATGGATGCTTACCCAGGTAGTACAACGCAATGAGCAATCCCGATCCGATGATCCCCGCCATCGCGCCGTACCGGACGGCAACTTTTACGAGTAGATTCATTTTAGCTACCAAGCCAGTGTTTTCCGTTGTTAAAGACGGCAACAGCTTTTCCCGTCAACTCCTGTCCATACCAGGGCGAATTTTTCGACTTCGACACATTCGTGTCATCATCCAGTACCCATTTATGGTTCGGGTCAAACAGCGTCAGGTTAGCCTCGACACCCTCTTCAATCCGGGGATGTGCCAGTTGGAGTATTTCCCTCGGACCACGTGTCACCTTCTCGATCAAAACTTCCCAATCTACAGATTTCGAAAGCGATGTCAGGTGAGCGCCGAATGTCTGGAGCGTAATAATCCCGAATTCGGCACGATCGAACTCCAGATTTTTGCTCTCTTCGTCCTGAGGCATGTGCCCGGAGCACAATACGTCAATGGTATTGTCGCGCAGACCTTTGAGAAGACTTTCGTTGTCCGGGCGTTCGCGCAGTGGAGGATTTACCTTGTAGTTGGTATCGAAACCTGCCAGAGCAGAATCGTCGAGCAGCATCTGGTACACAGCGACGTCGCACGTCACCTTGTGTCTGCGCTTCGCAGCTTTGATAAGTTCGATCGATCGGGGCGTTGAAATTCGGGCGATGTGCAGACGACCTCCGGCATATTGGAGCAGTTCAAGGTTCTTCCCGATCGCAATTTCCTCGGCGATACGCGGCATCCCCTTTAAGCCGAGGCGGGTGCTGCTAACACCCTCATGCATTTGACCGAAAAGATTAAGCCAGTAGTCTTCGGGGTGATCCACAAGAACACCGTCAAACTTCTGCAAATACTGAAGTGCCTTTAGAAAAATATCCGTGTGCCACAGCGGTTTCAATCCCTCGGTAAATGCAACCGCTCCCGCCGTGTGAAGGTCGATCATCTCCGTAAGTTCCTCACCCTTGTTGTTCAACGTCACGGCAGCCATTGGATGCACTTGCACAAGCCGGCCGGGATTTCCCCGGGTGATATAGCTGATCTCATTCTTGGTTTGCACGCAAGGATTAGTGTTGGGGTAAATCGCCAACCCTGTGAATCCCCCCGCCGCAGCAGTCCTCGTGCCCGAGTCGAGGTCTTCTTTATGCTCAAGTCCGGGGTCTCCAATGAACGTACCAAGGTCGAACCACCCCGTCGAAAGCTTCATACCATCCGCCTTGACAACCT
The DNA here is from genome assembly GCA_964438975.1 of uncultured Roseivirgaceae bacterium. Classification (GTDB taxonomy): domain Bacteria; phylum Bacteroidota; class Bacteroidia; order Cytophagales; family Cyclobacteriaceae; genus Chryseosolibacter. The sequence goes on from CAYTMU010000001.1 coordinate 41,444, forward strand.
TGTCAGCCGCAAAATTCTTATCTCCAATGGCCGAAATACGTCCATTCTGAATCAATACATTTTTTTCTTTTTGATGAAAGGGGGAGGTGGAATCGAGAATTTCAGCTGATTGGATCAATATTTTCATCAATCTCTATTTTAGAAAACGGACGAGAAGTACCTCGACGAGAAGAAATAGCAGCGCCACCATCAATGCATACTTCCAAAGAGGTGTGCCCAAATATCTTTCTTTTATTTCGTTACTGAAAGCTTCGGCGGAAGTCGCCTCAAAAATACTGATACTGCCAGCCCCGCCCATCTGCGCCTTCATCTCTGCGCCCGTGAACTGATCCAGTAGCGACTCGGCCTTGTCAAGGTTGAAGGCGATCAGGCCTACGGTGTCATCGCCTGCCATGACGTCGTAAAAACCCTGTGAGATCGAGAACTTCGGTAACTCCAGGAAGATCTGTTCGTTGACGATTCGCTGACCGGGGACAACCTCCTGAGCACCCCTGAGGCGCAAAAGCACGTCCGGGAGCAGGCTGTCAACCCTCATGGTGATGAAGTTCTCCTGCAAAGTGTGATACAATCGCCCTTCATTCTTGCGGCTGCTGCCGGCGATACGGTACATCACAGGCACAAAAAGCGCGTGCTGGTGAAAATCCGTAAATGACTGCTCCAGCGGAGTGGAGAGGAGGAACAGTTTGCCCGACGGAGCGAGGCTGGACAGAAAAGGTTGCTCGTTCGCAAATCGCAGAATCGCGGATCGGTCATGCCCCCACCTCACTAGCTGGCGGGCACGTGGCATGGCGATAGATACAGACCGTTCCTCAAAGACATTTTCGAAGAAAGGGTTATTATAATCCGGGCGATCGAGTATCTGCAGTTCAGTTCCCGCCGCACTCACCGTCACGTTCGGATTGCCCGTCAACTGCCGTAGCGCTTCGGTATCGGGATTGGAGCCTGGCACCAGAAGTAATGCACCACCGTTGTCGTGATAGTTCCGCAGCGAAAGATTAAGAGCAGCAGGGGGCTGGTTGATTCCGTTCACAACAACGAGATCTGCCTGATCCAGCAAGCTGTAATTGAAATTCTCAACCGTATAACTTCTAAACTGGAATACCTGTCTGTTGCCGAATACACGCTCAATAGGTGTAACTTCTGACGCAGCCTTGATCTCGATCACTGAAATCTTGCTTGCAAAATTAAGCGTGAGATAAAATTCATTATCGAAACTCACGGGAAAGTCATTGAAAGAGACTTTGGCGCGATTGAATCCCGACAATCCCGTCGTGAGGTCAAAATGAGTCTCCGCCTGTCCTCCCGCCGGTATATTGACCGTTGCCGTACCCGCCTGGATATCATTGATAGCGAGCTTGAGATTGAGTTGATTCACCTCCTCGTTGCCATCATTTCTGACGATGACGGTAAGGACATTCCTTTCTCCCCCGGCCGCGAAGGGATTTTCGAGATAAGCGGAGTCGACAAAGACGTTCGGCTCCGAGATAAAAGTGATCGGGACAAGATGCCATCGCGACGCGCTGTCCCACGCACTCGGAATCGCACCTAGTGTTGATTTCTGAAAATCAGAAATCAAAAAATATTCATGCGACCGACCCTCTTGCTGCGTGAGTCGATTGCGGATCTCCTCCATCGTACGAGAGACCGGCGATGCCCGTACCTGGGCGAGAATATCGACGGCTTCTGTTTTGGTCTTGAACGTATTTGAGAACGGTGCAAAATCGTTCGTGAGAATGCGGTAGCGAGTATCTGCGGGAAAAAGATCGACGATTCCACGCGAGAAACTGAGCGCAGCATCAAGGGCAGGTGTTTTATCAGGCATCTGTGCCGACATGCTCTGCGAGTTGTCGATATAGAGTACGATGCTGCGGCTTGCGTCGAGTTGCTCTTTTGCCGGGATTATAGGTTGTGCAAAAGTTAGTACGAGGAACAGTAAAAAGAGGAGGCGCGACGCGAGGATCAGGTAATGTTTCAGACGACGACGTGCCGTAGTAATTTCCCTGATTTCCCGAAGGAACCGGGTATTTGAGAAAAAGATACGCGTCGTTCTCCGAAAATTGAAAAGATGGATAACGACCGGTATCAGAAGGGTGAGCAGTGCCCACAAGAATGAAGGATACAGGAACGTCATCGGGGCAAAACTAAGAAAAAACCCATTCTCCATTCCATTGTGGTGTCGCTGAGATTGGCGGGAACACCATGACCGCCCCTACCCGCAGTCAGGCGGTCGATTCCGGTGGGCAGTGTGCCGCCGGACATCCTCTGGCGGACACAGCAGCCCACGCACAAGCTATTAGCTGGACTTGTTGCTGCCGCCTAGCAGCACCATGTCATTCACACTTACCTCCGTGTAGAAGCGCTTTTCCCCGTTCGCTTCATACACGCGGTGTACGAGCCTTCCCTCAATAGCCACCTCGTTGCCTTTGCGGAGGTATTTCTCAGCTATCCCTGCCAGTTTACCCCAGATGACAACATTGTGCCACTGTGTCTCTTCGACTTTCTCTCCCTTCTGATTCTTATACGAATCGGAGGTAGCGATAGAGAAGCTTGCCTTCTTCTTTTCGTTAAAAATTTTTACCTCGGGGTCCTTGCCCAGCCGGCCGATGAGCAGGACACTGTTGCGTAAGCTTTTCATGAGCGTGAACATTAATAGTTAAACATGATAATTTGTGTCAGGAAAATCTGACTGTAGGCGAAAGATGCGAATCAAAATACCGGCAGTCGTATGTTACCCGCGTATAATCGAGTATATTCGTTTGTATAAGTTCGCGAAACAAATAGCAAGATGCCCTCTCAAATATCAAGATCATGCCTTGAGTGCGGCGAGCCATTCAAGGGAAGGACTGATAAGAAATTCTGTTCGGACTTCTGCCGTACAGCTTTCAACAACCGTCTGAACAGCGACGACACCCGCTACGTGAGAGATATCAACAATATTCTGCGGAGGAACCGGAGAATCCTGAAAAGCATGAACACTACCGGAAGAAGTACTGTCAGTTACGAACGACTGAAGGCACGCGGATTCGACTTCAACTACTTCACAAGTGCCTGCCGTACGGGTCAGGGATCCCATTGTTACTACTGTTACGAGCAAGGGTATCTGCCCCTTGACAACAGCGTGATTTTGTTAGTGACCCGGAACTCCCATTAAGACAGCCGAACAACCTGCGTCCTGCAACGCTCGGGAGGTAGCTCCAACGGAGGGTACATGCGCCGCAACTCCCGCTTGATCGGCATCCCGAAACGCCACCTGGGCCGCCCCGGCAAAGGGTCGATGCTGTGCGTAAAATCGTACCTCCACCGGAAAAACTTCAACAAAAGACTTGATCATTCCAGGAAATAGTCGTTACTTTTACCATACGCACCTTCTCCTTGCCCTGGCATCACTTGTGGTCACAGACCAGGATTAGTATTTGAGTGTTCATTTGCTCCCTCCAAGGGAGTGTCGCTATATGTTGCGAAGTCGATCCGAAGAACGCGAACATCACTGGTTCGCTCGGAGAAAGCTAGTGCCGGGTCTTTGCAACTGAGTACCGTGGGAAATTAATCCGTGACAAAATCGACGGAAGGCGAAAGCCAAGTCTCAGACAGAACTAATAACCTCATACTAAGAAAAATCAAACCGATCATGGCAAAGGCATCCAAAAAAAGCAAAGTCAAGTCACTTGCCGGCGAGCGCTGGAAAGAACTTGATCTGAAGAAAGGCGTTACGACCAAGCGGTACGCAATCTCGAACCGCGGACGTATTGTAAGCTTCAAGACCACCATTGAAGACGGCTATGTACTCCGGCCGAGACTCACGCAAGGTTACCCAAGCGTCACAATCGGACGGGAAGCCAACCGGCAAAATTACTACCTCCATCGCCTCGTCGCGGAATACTTCGTCAAACAGGCAAGTCCGAAACACCGGTTTGTTATCCATGGCGATCATGTCAAGGAAAACAACCGATCCGAAAACCTCAGGTGGGTGAGGCACGAAACACAAATCGAGCACGCTTTGAAAGATCCGAACGTCCTGGTTCGTCAGAACCCCGAAGAGGGACCAAAATTGAATGCTGCGAAAGTAAAACAGATAAAACGGGCGCTTCAATCAAAAAAACAACCTACCTTGAAGGCGCTGGCCAAGCAGTTCAAGGTTTCCGATATGCAAATCCACCGTATCAAAACCGGCGAAAACTGGTCACACGTAACAGTTTAGAAGTCAAAACATCCTATGCTTAGAATTCTGTCCCTCGTGCTGCTGTTATGTACAGCCCAGCCGTTGTTTTCCCAGTCAGTCCAATCCTTTACCGAAGCGAAACCAGAAGACGCCGGGTTCTCCGCTGTTCGTCTCAAGCGAATTGACGACATGTTGCAGAAGAGCGTCAAAGATCAGCAGATCCCAGGCGCGGTAGGCCTCATCATCCGCGATGGGAAAGTCATCTATCACAAGGCGTTCGGCTATAGTGACATTGAAAAAAAGACCGCGCTTCGACGAGATGATATCTTCCGCATTGCATCACAGTCCAAAGCCATAACAAGTCTGGCGGTCATGATGCTGTGGGAAGAAGGTAAGTTCCTGCTTGATGATCGCATCTCGAAATACATCCCGGAATTCCGAAATCCTCAGATACTTAAGACGTTCAACGCAAGCGACACAACCTACACAACGGAACCGGCCACACGCGAGATTACCGTTCGACATCTCCTGACGCATTCGTCGGGGATCGGCTATGCGGTGATCGGACGCAAGGACTTCACAGCTATCTATGCGAAAGCCGGGATTCCCAGCGGCATCGGAAATGATCAGCAACAGATCGGCGACAGAATGAAAAAACTGGGGGCGCTCCCATTGGCACACCAGCCGGGCGAACGCTGGACGTACGGACTCAATACCGATGTACTCGGATATCTCGTTGAAGTCTGGTCAGGCATGCCATTGGATCAATTCCTGAAAACACGGATCTTCGACCCACTCGGGATGAAAGACACTTATTTCTATCTTCCCCGGAACAAGCACAATCGGCTGGTAGCCCTTCACGGCGATCGTGACGGAAAAGTCTACAAACTTAAGAATGCAGCCTATGATGCCATCGACGTCGATTACCCGAAACTCAATGGCACCTACTTCTCGGGAGGAGCAGGACTTTCGTCTACCGTTGAGGATTACGCCAAATTTCTGCAACTGTTCCTGAACGCCGGTGAATTCAACGGCGTGCGTCTGTTAAGTCGAAAAACAGTTGAACTCGTGCTCACTGATCAGCTCCCGGATTTCCCCAATGAGTTCGGGCTCGGCTTTGCAGTCGAAACCGAGAAGAACGATTATCGGTCACCATCGACTATCGGTACGTTCTCGTGGGGAGGTGCATTCAGCACACAATACTGGGCCGATCCGAAAGAACGGGTTATCGGTGTGAGCTACACTAATATATATGAAAGCGAAAATGAATCGATCCACGAAAAATTCCGCGTATTGACATATCAGGCGATCGTAGACTAACGCAATCATTGCCTATACCGACACTCTGTAGCGGTTGCCGGCGAAATGATAGCAAAAACGTTTGTTTTTTCCGGGAAATAGTTTACCTTCATTCATCACCCTTTAAAACACCTGCGCTATGGGAAAAGTCAGGAATATCATTCAGGCGAAGGGGAATGCGATCTACTCTGTTTCCTCCGCAGTAACGGTGTATCAGGCGCTCGAGCTCATGTTCGAGAAAAATATCGGGGCTTTGTTGGTAATCGATGATGGGAAATTCCGTGGGATTTTCACTGAACGACATTATGCCCGTAAGCTCGTACTTCGTGGAAAATCCTCCAAGGAAACGCCGGTGGGCGAATTGATGACCGAAGGTCCCGTCACTGTGACCGGCGATACCAGCATTGAGGATTGCATGAAGATCATGTCGGCAAAAAAAATCCGCCATCTTCCCGTGGTGGAGAGCGAAAGAATCAAAGGCCTCGTCTCCATGGGGGATGTGGTCAGATATATGCTCGAAGAGCAGAAGTTTATTATTGAGAACCTGGAACAGTACATTCAGCATTGAATGCACTGTACTCGCCCATGCTTTATTGAAGCACGCGCAGACGAACAAGTAGTACAGTAGGTGTAGTTTCTTAAGGAACTGAATCGGTTTGCCGGAGGCAAACAGTTTTGGAAAGCTTAGAAAAAACCGAAATGCTCTGGCCCATACTCGCGTATGGTGCAATTGTTCTAAGCCTGGTATGTCTGATGCTAGGCCTTTCTTTTGTATTAGGGCAACGACACAACGAGCGGGCTACAGGTGAACCATACGAAGGAGGCATCCTGAGCGAGGGTTCTGCGCGGCTTCGCTTTTCATCCCAATTCTATCTTATCGCGATGCTCTTCGTCATCTTCGACGTCGAGACCATCTTCATCGTCAGCTGGGCTATCGCTTTTCCCGAGCTCGGCTGGTATGGCTACTTCGGCGTATTGATCTTCGTCATTCTCCTTTTCGTCGTGCTGATCTATGAGTGGCGAAACGGCGCGCTTGACTTCGGACCTGACGGCCGTCAGATCCTGAAAGCCTATAAGAGACTAACTAGTAAGAACCCCATAGAAAAAAAAGTTGACACCCAAAACGATCGCGCATGAACTGGTGGATGAGTAAAACCAACGAACAAACGGTACGGGGAAACAGCTCCATGGAAAAGACCATGCAGCAAAGTATCCTACTCACAACTGTTCAGGATCTGCTGGCATGGGGGAGAAAGAATTCGATATGGCCCTTTCATTTCGGACTCTCCTGTTGCTTTGTCGAAATGGCGACCAGCATGACACCCAAGTACGACCTTGCGCGCTTCGGGGCCGAAGTTATCCGGGGCACACCCCGCGAAGCTGACGTCATGATCATCGCGGGGACAGTATTCATAAAAATGGCACCGATCATCAAACGGTTACACGAACAAATGATGGAGCCACGTTGGGTAATCTCGATGGGCTCTTGTGCGAACTCCGGCGGCATGTACGATATCTATAGCGTCGTCCAAGGCGTGGACAAGTTCCTTCCAGTTGACGTCTACGTTCCCGGATGTCCCCCCCGTCCTGACGCATTTATGGATGGCCTTATCCTACTCACAGAATCGGTAGGAAAAGAAAAGAGACCACTAAGCTGGGTAATCGGAGATCAAGGCGTTGTCATGCCCGAAAAGATCGCGGTCAAGGAACGCCGGTTCGAACATCGCCAGCAGATGACAACGTTCCGGTCCCCCGACGAGATCTGACCAAAACTTTAACACCATCACACCACGAATAATAACGGAGAACAACACCAAAACATGACAAAGAATTACCCTGGGAGTACAATCAGTCAACAACTAACGCAACCCGCTCACGAGTGACGACTCACAGGTGACGGCTTACGACTCACGATGGAGAAAACAACAAGTCCAACAGAGCAATTGAGGTCAAAATTCGGCGACGGCACCTTCCTTGAGCAGGTGACCACCGACGAAATCCTCACACTATGGCTCCCGTTGGACAAATTAAAAGACGTACTCAACTACCTAAAGCGTGAAATCTCCCATCCTTACCTGTTGCTGTATGATCTTAGTGCTATAGATGAACGCTCGCGGCAGCTGCACAACGGATATCCTTCCCGAAACTTCACACTCGTATACCACCTTTACTCATTCGACCGCAACAGCTTCATCCGTCTAAAGTGCGAACTCACCGGCGACTATCCATCCGCTCCAAGCATCGCAAGCCTTTGGGCAAACGCAAACTGGTATGAACGAGAAGTCTTTGACATGTTCGGCATCCGGTTCGACGGTCACCCCAATCTCCGACGGATATTGATGCCGCTTACGTGGGAAGGTCACCCCCTGCGAAAGGAGCATCCGGCCCGAGCAACGGAAATGGGTCCGTTTCGGTTGTACGACGAAAAGATCGACCGCGAACAGGTCGCTCTGCAGTTCAAACCCGAAGAGTGGGGAATGGTTCGGCAAAGTGAAGAGTCCGACTTCATGTTCTTGAACATCGGCCCCCAGCATCCCGGTACACACGGCGTCTTACGACTGATCCTGCAACTCGATGGTGAAGACATCGTCGATATTGTTCCGGATATCGGCTTTCACCACCGCGGAGCTGAGAAGATGGCCGAGCGCCAATCGTGGCATACCTACATCCCCTACACAGATCGTATTGACTACCTCGGCGGAGTAACAAACAACCTGGCCTACCTCCTCGCCGTTGAAAAGCTCGCAGGTATTCAGGTCCCTCATCGCGCACAGGTGATCCGCGTGATGTTGTGCGAGTTCTTCCGGATAGCAAGTCACCTCGTCTGGTACGGAACGTTCGCGCAAGATGTCGGACAATTATCTCCCGTCTTCTATATGTTCTCCGACCGGGAGAAGGTATTCGATGTCATCGAAGCTGTCTGTGGAGGGCGCATGCATCCCAACTGGTTTCGGATCGGCGGTGTGGCCCAGGATCTTCCGAACGGATGGGAAACGCTCGTACAATCCTTTATCGACTACTTCCCCAAGCGGCTTAAGGAATACGACAGCCTGGTCATGAAGAATTCAATTTTTAAGGCGAGAACCGTAGGGATTGGAATTTTCACGGCGGAAGAAGCGATCGAGTGGGGTGTTACCGGCCCCGCCCTGCGCGCGTGTGGGGTCGAATGGGACTTCCGAACAAAACAACCCTACTCGGGATACGAGCAATTTGAATTCGATATTCCTACTGCACAAAATGGAGACTGCTATGACAGGGCGGTTGTGCGGGTCTCCGAAATGAGGCAAAGTCTTCGCATCATTGAACAATGCCTGACGAACATGCCGGCGGGCGACTATAAAGCGGACCATCCGCTGACTACCCCGCCCGTCAAGAAACATACTATGCATGACATCGAGACACTGATCACCCACTTTCTGAGTGTCAGCTGGGGTCCCGTCATCCCGTCTGGAGAAGCAATGAGTTGCATCGAAGGAACGAAAGGCGCGTACAGCTACTATGCCATCAGCGACGGAAACACATCGCCATACCGCATGCGCGTGCGAACGCCTTCCTTCCCTCACATGCAGATGATGCCTTATATCAGTCGTGGCTACTCGGTAGCAGATGTCCTGAGTATCCTGGGAGCTATGGATTATGTACTAGCGGATATCGACCGGTGAAAAACAAAAGCAGTAATATGTTGACCTCGGAAGAAAAACAAGAGATCGAACAAGCCATCAGCCAGATGCCCGTGCGAAAATCAGCATGCATTGAAGCGCTCAAGGTCGTGCAGCACCATCGTCGCTGGATTTCGGACGAAAGCCTGAAAGATGTAGCAGCCTACATGGATATGTCAGCGGAGGAGCTTGATTCCGTGGCGACATTCTACAACCTGCTTTTTCGAAAACCCGTTGGACGGCACGTCATCCTTGTTTGCGACAGCATCAGCTGTTGGGTCATGGGATACGAAAAGATAAAGGAGCACCTGATTCGCATACTCGCTATACAATACGGCGAAACGACATCTGACGATCGCTTCACGCTCCTGCCAAACTGTTGCCTCGGCACCTGCGATACGGCGCCCGCGTTGATGATCGACCGCGACCTGTACAGGAATGTAACAATTGATCAGCTTGACGAAATACTTGCCAAGTACCCGTAGTGTGAAAGTTGAATAGCACCATATATATGGAGAAGCCGCTCACCCAACATATTCGTCCAGACCTCCGACCACTCACGTTAAAGGAACACGAGCAAGTCGGAGGCTATGAGACCGTGCGCAACGTATTGAAGGGGATGTCTCCAGGAGCGTTGGTCGAATTAGTGAAGGAGTCCAATCTCCGGGGGAGAGGCGGCGCGGGATTTTCAACAGGATTGAAGTGGAGCTTCGTGCCGGCCAATACACCGAAACCGAAGTACCTCATTGCAAATGCCGATGAAATGGAACCCGGCACATTCAAGGATCGCATCCTACTGGAGTCCTCGCCTCATCAATTGATCGAGGGCATGATCCTCTCAGCATACGCCATCCAGGCAGATCAGTCGTTCGTATTCCTGCGCTGGGCTTATCACACCGCGGCACATGCAATCGAGGAAGCGATCCATGAAGCTTACGCGGCAGGCTACCTCGGAAAAAATATTCTTGGATCAGGTTTCGATCTCGACATGCATTTGCATACCGGCGTCGGTCGCTATATGTGCGGAGAGGAAACTGCGCTTCTTAATTCACTAGAAGGCAAACGCGCGACGCCCCGCGCGAAGCCACCGTTTCCCCAGGTCAGCGGTCTCTTTGGGAAGCCTACGATTGTCAACAACGTTGAGACGTTGTGCAACATCCCCCACATCATCAACAAGGGGGCAGAATGGTTTCAGAAGCTGAGCCTCACGAACGACGCGGGCACCAAACTGTACGGTATTAGTGGCAAAGTAAAAAAAACAGGGCTGTGGGAGTTGCCCATGGGTACGACCATGCGCGAGTTGATTGAAGAATACGGCGGTGGCATGGCGGAGGGACTTAAGTTCAAAGGTGCGTTGCCGGGCGGTGCCTCAACAGATTTCCTGGTGGAAGAACACCTCGATGTTCCGCTCGACTACACTCATGTCGCTGCTGCAGGTAGCCGTCTCGGTACAGGAACGCTGGTTATCCTCGACGACCAGACCTGCCCCGTCGGATTTGTACAGAATCTTGAACAGTTCTTTGCGCAGGAGTCTTGCGGATTCTGTACACCCTGTCGCGAGGGTCTTCCCTGGGTAGCCAAAATACTTTCCTCGTTGGATGAGGGCTTGGGAAGAGAAGAAGACCTACGCCTGCTGGAGTACCACACCCATTATCTCGGCCCCGGAAACACGTTTTGCGCATTGGCACCGGGGGCAATGGAGCCGCTGCAAAGTGCGCTCCGGCATTTTCGCGAAGACTTTGAAAAACATGTACACGAGGGGAAGTGCCCTTGGAAATAGATACCGAAACGTTGACCGGCTAACTATGGCAACCTTATACATTGATAACAAGCCCTACGAAGTGGAAACGGGAAAGAATATCCTGGAGACGTGCCTTTCCCTGGGATTCGATCTGCCATACTTCTGCTGGCATCCTTCGCTTGGTTCTGTCGGCGCCTGTCGGCAATGCGCTGTCAAGATCTACAGAAACGAAGGCGATACTACGGGAAGGCTCATCATGTCGTGCATGGAGCCGGTCACGGACAATCAGCGCATATCGATTGCCGATAGCGAAGCATCCACCTTTCGCTCCGGTGTAATCGAATGGCTGATGACCAATCATCCACACGACTGCGCGGTGTGTGATGAAGGAGGATCGTGCCATCTGCAAGATATGACCGTCATGACGGGTCATGCCTATCGACGTTTTCAGTTCAACAAGCGAACCTACCACAATCAGGATCTTGGACCGTTCGTGAACCACGAAATGAATCGATGTATCCAGTGCTACCGTTGTGTGAGATTTTACAAAGACTACGCTGGCGGACATGACCTCGACGTATTCGCCTCCAAGAATCATGTCTATTTCGGGCGTCACGAAAACGGCACGCTTGAGAGCGAGTTCAGTGGAAATCTCGCCGAGGTCTGTCCGACCGGTGTATTTACCGACAAAACACTCAAACAACATTACACTCGAAAGTGGGACCTGACGACCGCTCCATCGATCTGCCAGCATTGCAGTCTTGGATGCAATACTATCGCAGGGGAGCGCTACGGCGAACTCCGCGCCATCACGACCCGATACCACGGTGAAGTCAACGGATATTTCCTGTGCGACCGCGGCCGGTTCGGATACGAGTTTACCAACGCGCCAGATCGCATCCGGCAGCCTATGTCTCAGCAGGCTGCGACGGGTGCAGAGAAAATTATCAGGCAGGTTGCCGACATCGTACAAAACAGCCGCGTGATCGGCATCGGCTCACCTCGCGCATCTCTGCAATCCAACTTCGCACTAAAAACACTGGTAGGAGCAGACAACTTCTATCACGGAGTATCGGTTGATGAGCATAATCTCGCAGACCTTGTGATCAGGATACTGAAAGAAGGGCCGGTCCGGACACCATCGATGCGAGATGTAGAACAGGCTGATTCGGTTCTCATCCTCGGAGAAGATCTTACGAACACAGCACCAATGATGGCTTTAGCTGTTCGGCAATCAGTCCGACAGCAACCGCTGGAAGAGATCACCCAGGCATCAATTCCTCCCTGGCATGATGCCGCCGCGCGCGAGATGGTCCAGGAAACAAAAGGTCCGTTGTTCATCGCAACAGTCAGTGCAACCAAGCTCCATGAAATCGCTACTGGCACGTTCCACGCGGCACCTGACGATATTGCCCGCGTCGGTTACGCGATCGCACACTTACTCGATCCCACCTTTCCTGCTGTGACACGGTTGCTGCCGGAAGCGGAAGAATTTGCACGACACGCAGCCAACGCGCTTCGGAATGCCCGTCGCCCTGTGATAATCTCGGGAATGTCATGCGACTGTGCGACTGTGATCAAGGCTGCTGCGAACGTAGCATGGGCTCTTCATAAGAGCAACCCGAAAACAGGCATGGTCTTCACGCTGCCGGAGTGCAACTCGATGGGGCTGGCCATGATGGGCGGCCACCGCCTGAACTCCGCATTCAACGCAGTCATTAACGACCACGCAGACACAGTTATCATCCTCGAAAATGATCTGTACAGGCACGCCGCTACATCCGTAGTCGATAAATTCCTGGAAAGGTGCAAACATGTTGTTGTTATTGATCATACGCAACATGCCACGAGCGCCAAGGCAAGCGTACTCATCCCCGCAGGCACATTTGCCGAATCGGACGGAACGCTGGTCAACAACGAAGGCCGGGCCCAGCGATTTTTCCAAGTGCACGAATGCTCGCCCCTGATTCAGGAGAGCTGGCGATGGCTATTGCGTACTGGTCACGCACTCGGTCATAGCGCCATGCAACACTGGTATAATTTCCAGGATGTCACCATCGCGTTGTCAAACAAAGAACCACTGCTAACCGGAGTGGAATCCATTACTCCACCACCCGGGTTCCGCATTGCGGGGCAAAAAATTCCACGAGCGCCACATCGCTACAGTGGACGCACGGCAATGCACGCACATGTAAACGTAAGCGAAGAGAAACCACCGGAAGACCCCGACTCCCCGTTGAGCTATACGATGGAAGGTTTCCGTGGAATACCCCCGTCATCGCTGATCCCGTTCTTCTGGGCTCCCGGCTGGAACTCTCCACAAGCGATCAACAAATATCAAGAACGCATAAACGGACCGTTGCACGGAGGGGACCCTGGGCTGCGCTTACTTGAACCTGGTCCGAACGCAGTTGCCAATTATTTCATAGACTTGCCTGAAGTATTTATCCCGCTCCAGGACCATCTCTGGATGGTCGCGTTGCATCATATCTACGGCTCGGAAGAATTAAGCGCACGCGGTAACGCCATCGCCACCCAGGTACCTGCGCCTTATGTACTTCTCAACACAGAAGATGCGATCGGACTCCAACTCACCGCCGGTAGCATGCTGATGTTTGAAATCAACAGACAACCATACCAGCTACCGGTGCAAACGAATCCCTCGATCCCCAGAGGTATTGCCGGGATGCCGTATGGGCTGCCAGGTTTGCCATTTGTCGATCTCCCATCGTGGGCAATTCTAAAAACCGTCGATCATGGATGAACCTACTCACCCTATGCTGATAGTAGCTGTAGTCTTGGGCGGCGTGATGGCTGTGGCACCCGGCCTCATTTGGCTGGAAAGACGTATGCTTGCGCTGTGGCAAGATCGCTATGGACCTAATCGCGCGGGTCCCTTTGGCTTGCTCATCGTGCTTGCCGACACACTCAAACTTTTCTTCAAAGAAGACTGGATCCCACCCTTCGCTGACCGGAAGGTATTCGTTATTGCACCTGCAATCGTAATGATCTCCGCATTGATGGGATTCGTGATCATCCCGTTTGCACCGGGCTTTATCGTATCCGATATCAACATCGGAATACTGTTCTTCCTGGCAGCGTCGTCCATGGGAGCATACAGCATCATACTAGGCGGATGGGCTTCCAATAACAAGTACGCCTTGTTAGGCGCCATGCGGGGGGCAGCGCAAATGATCTCATATGAAGTGTTCATGGGGCTGTCGATCATGGGCGTTGTGATGCTGTCTGGCTCATTCAGTCTTCAAACCATTGTCGAATCTCAAGCCGGGATGTGGTACGTCATTCCGCAATTCGCAGGATTCGCCATCTTCCTGATTGCCGGTATCGCAGAAACACACCGCCTCCCGTTCGATATCCCCGAATCGGAGAGTGAAATTATCGCAGGATTTCACTCCGAATATTCCGCGATGAAGTTCGGGATGTTCTTTGTCGGTGAATATGTTGGCATTATCCTGATCTCAAGTCTCACCGT
>CAYTMU010000001.1:55894-96160 GCA_964438975.1 uncultured Roseivirgaceae bacterium
CAGGATAGACAGGCAACAACACCAGAAAGGAGGAATTATGTTCAGTATTGTCAGAAGTATGTGGATCACGTTTCTGCACGCCTTTCACAAGCGTGACACCATTCTATACCCGGAAGAGAAGCCAAAGCTGACGACGCGATGGCGCGGGCGAATTGTACTGACGAGAGATCCGGATATGGGCGAGCGGTGCGTAGCGTGCTATTTGTGCGCAGCCGCGTGCCCTGTCGACTGCATCTCGCTGCAAGCAACGGAAGACTCCACCGGCAGGCGATATCCTGAGTTCTTCCGCATCAACTTCTCCCGATGTATCTTCTGTGGATATTGCGAAGAAGCATGTCCGACGTATGCAATTCAACTGATCCCGGACTTCGAAATGGCAGAATACGATCGGCAAAACCTCGTCTACGAGAAGCGTGACCTCCTGATCAATGGAGAAGGTAAATACCACGGCTACAATTACTACAAAGTAGCCGGCCTCGCGATTGGCGGGAAAGGAAAAGGGGAAGCGAAAAACGAGAATCCTCCTGTGGACCTGAAAAGTCTGTTACCCTGATGGAAGCAATGTTCTATATAGCGGCAGGAGTAGCCGTACTGTCTACGTTCATGGTGATCACCAGTTACAACATGATCCATGCGCTGATCTACCTGATCGTTTCATTCCTGGCGATCGCAGTTGTGTTCTATGTATTGGGGGCGCCATTCATCGCGGCATTGGAAGTCATCATCTACGCAGGTGCCATCGTGGTGCTTGTCATTTTCGTGATCATGATGCTTAACCTCCGCGATGAAACCGTCCGGCAGGAGAAGGCGTGGCTAACGCCCAGGATACTGATCTTTCCGTCAATACTATCAGCAATCCTTCTTGCAGAATTGATCTACATCGTAGTGAATATGGAATCACTCGGCGGCATTGAGAACAAGATCATTGACCCAAAGGAAGTGGGAATGTCGCTATACAGGCCTTACGTGATCGGAGTGGAGCTCAGCGGCATATTGCTGATGTCGGGAATTGTGGGTGCGTATCACCTCGGCCGTAAGAAAAAGAAAGTTGTGCATCGATTTTTGGAAAAAGTTGAGCTATGAGTGGAATACCAATGGAAGCCGGCCTGATACTCGCCGGAGTACTGTTTATGCTGGGTTTGATCAGTGTCCTGATCAGGCGCAACGTGATTTTTATGCTGATCTCCGTTGAGATCATGCTTAACGCCGCAGGGCTGGCATTTATCGTCGCAGGTGCACATTGGGCACAGCCTGACGGACAGGTGATGTTTATTTTTATTATCACTATGGCTGCCGCCGAAGTGTCAGTCGGATTGGCGCTGATCCTGCAGATCCATCATCAGTTGAGAACGCTTGACGGTGATGCCGCAAATCGGATGAAGGGATGAGTCGGCTGCGACATTGCTATCGGGATTCTTGTGTAAAAGAAGAGACACGACCAGAATAACCAATGAACTATGAGTGAGCTCATATGGCTAATTCCAGCGCTGCCTTTCGCAGGAGCTCTTATATTGATCCTGACAAAAGGAACTTTGCCGCGAAGCGTCGCCGGCCTGATCGGATCGGGAAGCGTTGGCGCCGCAGCCCTGGTGACGGTGTTGGTAGCGACAGACTTCATCTCTGGCGGACACCAATCCGTGCAGCAATCGATCTGGACATGGATGAAGGTCGGAAGCTTTTCATCGGGATTCGCATTCTATATCGATTCCATGACCGTCGTCTTTCTATTCGTCATCACATTCGTCGGATTCCTGATCCACATCTATTCATTGGGATATATGGCGGGTGACGCAGGCTTCGCTCGCTTCTTTGCGTACCTCAATCTTTTTGTGTGTTCGATGCTGATCCTCGTCCTGGCCGACAACCTCGTGCTGCTTTACCTTGGATGGGAAGGTGTCGGGCTCTGCAGCTATCTGTTGATCGGATTCTGGTACGAAGAAGAAAAGAATGGATACGCGGCCCGCAAAGCCTTTATCATCACACGCGTCGGCGATACCGCAATGGCTATTGGATTGTTTGTACTATTCGCCTCCCTGGGCACACTCCATATCCAGGAGATCGCCGCTATCGCTCCCCAGACCTGGCATGTCGGATCGGGCACTGCGGTCGCGGTCGCCTTTCTGTTACTGGGCGGTGCCGTCGGAAAATCCGCACAGCTGCCGTTGCAGACATGGCTGCCCGATGCTATGGCAGGTCCTTCTCCGGTAAGCGCACTTATCCACGCAGCCACCATGGTTACCGCGGGTGTATATCTCATCGCCCGAATGCATGTAATCTACGAGTTAGCGCCGGTCGCCCAGCTTTGGGTAGGGATCATTGGCGCGTTAACATTGCTGATAGCAGGCTTTAGTGCTCTGACACAAAATGACCTGAAGCGTGTGCTCGCATATTCTACTATCAGCCAGATCGGCTACATGTTCCTCGCACTGGGCATCGGTGCGTGGTCATCCGCCATTTTTCACTTCATGATCCATGCGTTCTTCAAAGCACTTCTCTTCCTCGGCGCGGGTGCCGTCATCTACGCACTGCACCACGAGCAGGATATGTTCAAGATGGGCGGATTGAAAGACCGGCTTCCGGTCATCTACTGGACCTTCCTCATCGGTTCTGCTTCACTCGCCGCGGTGCCGCTCATTACCGCCGGCTTCTACAGCAAAGACCAGATCCTCTGGCTTGCATGGGCGGGTGAAAAGGGGAACGTCTGGTTCTATCTGGCTGCTCTCATCGGTGCGTTAGTCACGGCGATCTACACGTTTCGCATGGTGTTTCTCACCTTCTTCGGCGAAGCGAAAACACATATCGATCATCGTCCCGGAGGTCTCATGACAATACCGCTCATTATACTGGCCATTCTCTCTGTTGCGGGAGGGTTTATCGAACTGCCCCACAACATGGGGCACGTCTCGCTGTTCTCCGACTTCCTCTCCGGGGTGCTCCCTTCCGTCGAGACAAGACCCGGTGTCGACGCATATGAGTGGCTAATGCAAGGAGTCGCCGCCGTGCTCTGCCTCCTTGGCATCGGTACAGCATACTACTTCTACATGAAACGCGAAGACCTCCGTGCTGAGATCAAAGGAGCAACGTACGAGCTCAACCGGTTCTGGTACAACGGTTGGGGATTCGACCATCTGTATAACACCATTATTATAAAGCCATATGTCTATTTGTGTCGTGTCAACAAGCATGACGCACTTGACAAGATCTATAGCGGTATGGTAGGAGTAGCCGAGTTCTTTCACCGGCTCCTTGCCTGGACTCAAAGCGGAATCATGCGATGGTATATCATGGGCATTGTGATAGGTGCCGTGCTGATATTGTCTTTAGGACTGCTGGCATACGGCGAGTGGTAACACCGGCAGCAAACGGTATGGCAGTGTGACGCCATCCGTCGTCTGTTGACTAAACAAGAACATATGATCCTTCTCTGCTTCATTCTCATCCTGATGGCCGGTGGCATCGTTGCGTGGATCATCTCGAGATGGTCAGTCGTATTGTGCCGGTGGATCTCGCTGGCTTCCATCGTAGTGAACCTGGTGCTGTCCGTGATCCTTTGGGCTGACCTCCGTCCATCAGCGCCACTCGAAACGATCTGGATCTCTAGCTACTCCGCAGAATGGATTCCCGCCTTCGGTGTCAGCTTTTCACTGGCGATGGACGGTCTGAGTGTGGTTTTACTCATGCTCACTTTCCTGCTTGGTGCCGTGGGTGTGATTATCTCATGGAAAGAAGTACAGTTCAGGCCAGGATTCTTCCACTTCAACCTCCTCTGGGTACTTGCGGGAATTACCGGCGTCTTCGTAACGATGGACCTCTTCCTGTTCTATTTTTTTTGGGAAGTCATGCTCATCCCTATGTATTTCCTGATCGGCATCTGGGGTCACGAAAACCGTCAATATGCCGCGCTGAAGTTCTTCATCTTTACACAGGCAAGCGGACTGCTAATGCTGCTGGCGATTCTCGGACTCTATTTCATCAACGGATCGGCTACAGGCATATACACGTTCAGTTACTTCGAACTCCTCGGCTCGTCGCTCCCACGAGGCACTGAGCGTTGGCTAATGCTGGGGTTCCTGGCGGCATTTATCGTCAAGCTTCCTGTCGTTCCTTTTCATAACTGGCTTCCCGATGCCCACTCAGAAGCGCCAACCGCGGGCAGTCTCATCCTTGCCGGTCTGTTGTTGAAAACAGGCGCGTATGGTCTGCTGCGATTTGTCGTACCACTCTTTCCGAATGCTGCCAGAGAGATCGCCCCTATCGCCATGACCCTCGGCGTCATCGGCATCATTTACGGTGCTATGCTCGCATACTCCCAGACGGACTTCAAAAGACTCGTCGCCTATACAAGCGTGAGCCACATGGGATTCGTGATGCTTGGTGTCTTCTCCTTTAACGACCTCGCGTGGCAGGGCGTTGTTATGCAAATTGTTACACACGGCGTCAGCACAGGAGCGTTGTTTCTGATCGCGGGATCATTGTACGAACGACTACACACCCGAGACATCGAACAAATGGGGGGCTATTGGAAAGATGCTCCGTTCATGGGCACTGTAACGCTGGTATTCTCAATGGCATCGTTGGGCCTTCCCGGACTTGGCAATTTCGTAGCTGAATTCCTAACACTCATCGGGGCCTGGAGGAGCAGTCCATTCCTCACCGTCTTTGCCGCAGTCGGACTTGTTGTGGCTGCCGCGTACTCACTGCGGATCATGCGAAAAATATTTTTCGGTCCACGAACCAATTCAATTACCGATTTCAACCTTCGCGAAAAGATCGCGGTGATGCCCCTTATTGTGGTGATCATCTGGCTGGGCTTCTTCCCGCAGCCCATACTCGATTCAACTGCGCCGGTCGTCAACAACGTGCTTAACACAAATGAACAGGCACAGGTAGAAGACATCGGTCACTCAGCAAAGAAGAACGTAAGCCTGAAAGGAGGTCCTTATGAATCAGACTGATTTTCTCAGTGTCATACCGCTGTTTATACTGACGAGTTCCGCAATACTCATCATGTTCTCGATTTCCATCAAACGGGATCATAAACTGATCTATATTATCACCGCAGCCTCCCTCATCGGCGACTTCATCTACATTGCCCTATACAATGCGCGGGTCAAGTGGATCATTGAACCACTTTTCGTATTCGATGGGTTCGGCATTTTTAATATGGGCTTGATCCTATTGACGGCTGTGGCGGTAACAATGATATCCTACGCCTATTTCGAGCAGCGCGAGGAGCGAAAGGAAGAGTACTACATTCTTCTCATCCTCGCTACACTAGGAGCCTGCACATTAGTGATCAGCAAACACTTCGTATCCCTGTTCCTCGGATTGGAAATACTAAGTGTTTCGCTCTACTCAATGATTGCTTATTTGCGACGTCGCGAACGATCCGATGAAGCTGGCATCAAATATCTCATTATGGCGGCCTTCTCTTCCGCCTTCCTGCTTTTCGGAATGGCACTCGTGTATGCCAAGACCGGTACGATGGAGTTTGGCACCCTTGCACAATTTATGTCAGGCACTGATGATCTTTCGCTCGTCATTATGACGGGGCTTGGTTTAATGGTCGTGGGAGTCGGATTCAAACTCAGCGTCGTACCCTTTCATATGTGGGCCGCTGATGTGTACGAAGGAGCTCCTGCCCCCGTTACCGCATTCATAGCCACGATATCAAAGGGAGGAATGGTAGCCCTCCTGGTACGGTTCTTCCTTCAAATCGATGGATTCAAGCACGACTCCGTTGTCCTGATGTTTACGGTGATCGCCATTGCGTCGATGTTTATCGGAAACTTCCTCGCATTGCGCCAACGAAACGTCAAGCGCATACTCGCCTACTCGTCGATTGCGCACATGGGTTACCTGCTTGTTGCATTCCTGGCCGGAAGAGAGATCGGCGTCGAGGCTGTGAGCTTCTATCTCGTCGCCTACTTCATCACGACCATCGGTGCTTTCGGGATCGTGGCAATGCTTTCTGACAAAGACCGCGACGCCGAACTGTTGGACGACTACCAGGGTCTGATGTGGCGGCGACCTTGGACCGCCGCCGCCTTGGCAGCTATGCTCTTGTCTCTCGCAGGAATTCCCCTGACTGCAGGCTTCGTGGGCAAATTCTACGTTGTCGCCGCCGGCATCAATACGAATCTATGGCTGTTGGTCGTGATGCTCGCCGCAAACAGCGCACTGGGACTCTACTACTATATCCGCATTATTGCTGTAATGTTCGAGCGCGTCGAACACAAGTCACACCCTCAGGGAATGCTGAACCCGATTTCCTACATGGTCAGCGGAGTAACACTCACTATTCTCGTAGGCCTGCTGATTTGGGTCGGTGTCTATCCTCAGTGGATCGTAGAGGTGATCAAAGAATTTGTGAATACGTAGCGTCTTCAATGGATATGAAGCACGCATACTCCTTTTGGTAGTTAAGAATGACTATGTAGTCTTTCAGAACGTCCATTCCGATAGAGGCGTTGTTGTGCCACCTGGAAGATACGATACCGGTAGAAACCTTTTCGATCTCAAGACTGTGAATCGAGAGTTTTGGCGAAACTATGCGATAGCCGGAAAGAGGCCCGTTCAACCCGCGTCCGAGGATCCGTTCCTGATCCTGGTCTCCGAACTCATCCATGTTAGTCGTCTTCAGCAATAGTCCGAAAGACGAACCGGTATCAATCATGAGCTCGACCTTCCGAGGTGCGCCCTTGCGCAGGTAGACCGTCGACTTCACGATCGGCCTTGCATCTGTGATCGCCAGCGGCACCCGCGTAACACCCTGCGGAGCGAATGACTTATGTGCAGGTCGAAAGGTAATTGTCCGCGAACGCGGATCCATTTTGACTTCAAACCTCAGAAAGATATCGTAGCCTATAATACCATCAATTCGATGCTGAGGTGAAAAGATATCCTGCGAACCAACGACGACAACCGGGATCTGATGTCCAAGCACCTGGTTGATACTTACCTTGTTTCCGATTGCGAGCTTTCCCGTGACCGGCTCGCCCTCTCCAAGTCCGGAGAAAACGACGTCTCGTGGCGAAGGGAAATCGAAGAGTTGCTGAAAACGCTTTCCAAAAAGGACAAGGTTGTTGCATCCCGTATCGAGGATCAGATTCACCTCAATCGAGTCATTGATCGTTACAGGTAGCACCACAAGACCTCTGACGAGTCGGTAATGCAGTGAAACAGATCCAATCGAGTCAGGAAGAGAGAACCCCGATGTGGGGTGGGAAGCAAATATGCTGGTAGCGGGTGACAAGAAGATGGTGATTGCAACAACAGCGCATTGAAGCGTTTTCATATCGGGACTCGTTTCGATACGAAAAGTATCTTGACGTTCTCGTCGCTAAAACACGCGGGAAGGCTGATTTTTCAAGGAGACGGAATCGCTACCCGCAAGCTTACGTCACAGGGTTTCACTTGAAATAGGTATATGGAAGGGTAAAAACAGGCACCGCAACTCCCGTCATATAAGGGAGGCACGCACAGGATGGCGCAGTCTACAAATTATCCAGGAATGGTCTCCTTCTCTCCAGTTTCAGATCTTGCAACACCGACGCCTTTACTGCGATAGTAAAGTTGTACGATTGAAACCTGCCGAAGGGTACCCATGTGAAATTCATCTGCCAGCAGTGAAGGTCGCGGGAGATACCGATATTAGTTTGCGTAAACTCCGCGGTCTCGAAATGATAACCCGTGTTATAAGTGATCTTCCACTTTTCTGAAAGCGAAAGATCCCCCGAAAGCTGTAACGTCTGAGTGACCTGAGCGACAGGTTGCGAAATCGGCCGGCGATAACTGAGGTTATATCCCAGGTTGACGCTCCACGGGATATCGAAGTCGACATACGCATTGGGGTTTTGCAGAATATGCTGCTTATCTTCCTCCGGAATATCCGACTGTGCGACTTTCTCGCGAGTGGTATTTTCCCGCTTTCGCATATCCGGATTAAGGTTCGTGCTCAATGCCAACGTCGCGTTAGTGATTCGTCCCAGCGAACCAGACTTCCACGAATATGAATCGATCCTGCGTTCGAAGAACCGGCCACTTTCATTGGTGCCGCTTAAGTACGTATAAGGATCCAGCGACGCAGACAAATTCACGTTGATCGTATTATCCATAATATTGGTATTGGCCGACAAGCTGATCGGAGCAAGCTTAAACGAGTCCGCCATCAGGTTATAGCTCGAACTCAGGGAGAGATTATTGAGCAACATCACCTTTCTGTCCACCGTATCCTTTGCCGTTCTCACCTTCATCTCGACGTTGTTACCGAGTCCAAATCCGATCGACCCAGCCCTTCCCATTGACGAGCCACCGTAGACAAAGCCTTGATGTCGCGAGAGATATTGTTGCTTAGGCTCGTAAGGCAGTCCCGGTCCTCCTGGTCGCTGGAGCACCTGAAAATACTCAGGGTTCTGGGAGAAGTCAGGTGTCAGGCCAAAGGAAATACTTGGATTGATCACATGCCGAATAGCCTTAACGTTACCCTTTTGAAAGAAGTACATGCCGTAAATCCGGGTGTTCATCCCGACGCTCATGCTGTAATTTGCAATCCGGTTAAAGCCGCGGATCGTATCTGCGACAGCGACAAAATTCTGCGTGCGCGGATCTTGTTCATATCTCCAGTTGAGTTTCTCAAAATACCATCGTTCCTCGTAGTTGACAGACGGCGACACTGTAAAGAATCGCAACAGTTTGAAGGAGTATGAAAGTGGAATATTATGCCGGATACCTTTGCGACCATTCCGGAAGAACAGCGGGAGGTTATCGAAGTTAAATTCCGCGATGCTGTCACGTTGTGCCTCCGGTGTGAGACGTCCAAGGTTGTTTGTGATACGATTGGTTCCCGCCATACTGTATCCAAGCGAAAAGTTGTCCAAGATGGAAGTCTTTCCTCTCCGCTGAAACGGATAGAGATTGGTCATATTCAATGTAACGTTCGGCAACGGAAGGTCTACAAGCCGTGTCTGGAGATCCTGGCTGTGACTGAGATTGACACCCAGTGAAAACGGTGTGCCGGCAAAGCGCTTGTTGTACGACACATTGGAACTCAACTTGGTACTTATATTGCTGATAGTATTGGAAGACAGTTCATTGATGCTTCCATACATGAGGTTATTGTTGCGGTTGAATGTAGCCGTGGCCGCGTTGACAGAAGCTGCAAACCTGCTCGTCCCTTTCGTTTGCGGCGAGTGGCTCCACGTTAACCTGAAGTCGTTCGAAACATTTTGTGTCTCGATGTTCTCACCGAGCCTGTTCTTGGAGTAACTGAAATTAAAGTTGCCGTTGTACTGGTAACGCTTCATGTATGACGAATTCGCATACACAGCATGTCCTCCTTTGGAGTAGATATCGCCAGTCAAAGCCAGTTTGATATAGTCACTGATATCAAAGAAGTAGCCGCCGTTGCGCAGGTTAAAGCCCCGGGCCCGCTCCTCGCCGTAGCTCGGAAATATGATTCCCGACTTGCTCTCGCGCTGGGCGGGAAACATTCCAAAGAGAAAGCCGGCGGGAATAGGGATATCGTTGAACTCGACGTAAAACGGGCCGGAAACAATCTTATCGTCAGGAATGGCCTTGGTTTTCGTTGAGATAATCGCAAAGTGAGGGTGTTCCAGGTTACAGGTAGTGAACCTGTTATGAATACTGAGCAGTTCATCCTTTTCGTTCTTAAAAACGGTCTCGCCGTGGAGGATCTGCTCACCCTGTTGCGTGACCACTTCAGTGATCCGCGCCCGCCCTGTCTTGAAGTTGTAAACAATGTCCTTGGTTTCGTAGAGTTCGCTGCCATTCTTGAATACCGGGTAGCCGACCCGGTTTCCCAGGGAATCGCGAACCCCGTGGGCAGTCATCGTGTTGTTCCCGTAGTCGATAGTGATCTCCTCAGCTTCGAGTTCAATTTCGCCGTATGTGATCCGGGCCTCCCCGTACAACATGACAAGCTTGCCATCAACGCTCACCCGGATAGAATCTCTGGCGTTATAGTTGATAGTAGTTTCAATATCCCCGGTTTGCCGGGGAACAGTGTCCTGCTGAACAGCCAGCGAGTCCGGTGAAACGGCGACTGAATCTTGTAAGATCAGCGTTGTATCTTGGGCAGACTCTGTGGAGTCCGCCTTTACAGGCAGCGTTCCGGCAGGGTTTTTTACAGGTGTTTCAACTTGAGCGACTGTAGTGAACGCTATACCAAGAAATATTGCGATGAAGATGAAGGAATGGCGCACAATCCCCGAATTGGTAGTAAAATCTTTACGTTTTACTGAAAAATTTACAATTTTGGGCAAAGGTATCGGAAATACATTTAACATCGTACGGCCCTTGAGGAATATTGGAATTACGGCGATTTTGGTAGCAATAACCCTGCTAAACTCGTCCAGCAGCCAGATCATCCCCGAATTCAAGGTTGACGTTGTGGTCATCGATGCGGGACATGGGGGAAAGGATTCAGGAACGCGGGGGGAAAAGATCCTTGAAAAGGATGTCGCTCTGAAAATCGCTCTGAAAGTTGGCAACTACATAGAAAAGAATGTCCCCGGCGTGAAGGTGATCTATACCCGAAAGAACGATACCTATATTTCCCTGGATGAACGAGCCAAGATAGCCAACCGCGCGAATGCCGATCTGTTCATATGTATCCACGCGAATTCAATGCCGGGCGGGAAAGCCATTGGTACCGAAACTTATGTCATGGGGCTACATAAAGACCAAAGTAATTTTGATGTAGCGAAACGGGAAAATTCCGTGATCCTTATGGACGAAAACTACGAAGAACGCTACGAAGGGTTCGACCCCGATAGCCCGGAATCGTACATACTCTTCTCCCTGACACAAAGCGCCCATCAGGAAAGCAGCCTCCTGTTCGCCCAAAGGGTGGAGGATCAGTTCAAATACAGAGCCGGAAGGCATAGCCGTGGGGTGAAACAAGCCGGGTTTGTCGTCCTGTGGCGCACGACAATGCCCAGTGTTCTCATCGAGACCGGATTCCTTTCGCATCCTACGGAAGAACGGTTCTTATCAGAAGAGAGGGGGCAAGATCTGATCGCCTCAGGCATTTATCGGGCGTTCAAAGAGTACAAATCTGAAGTAGAATCCATAAATTGACCGCCAAACCGATTCCCCAAACCCTGACTGACGAATGAAATTCTCGAAAGAAATAAAGGTCGGCCTGTTCATGATAGGTGCCATTGTACTGTTGTACTTTGGTTTTAACTTTCTGAAAGGGATCGATTTTTTCTCTTCCGACTACAAGTACTACGCAATCTATCAGAATGTCGATAAACTAACCGAATCCAACCAAGTCTACCTGAACGGGTATGCTGTTGGCCGGGTCAGCGACATTATAATAGAGCAGCGAAAGGATCGGGTACTGGTTGAGTTATCGATCGATTCGGAGATTGAGATCACTGAAACGTCAGTCGCTATGCTAAACGGCGATCTCCTCGGGGGCAGGTTCATTCAACTTGTCGTCGGCAAATCCGGGCGCCGTCTGGAACCCAAAGACACCATCCAATCCGATGTATCCAAAGGTATCGCCGACTTCATCGCCGAAAGCGCAGAGCCGGTGGCCGCGAGTCTCCAGAGTACACTCAAGAAGCTTAACAGCATGCTCGACACACTACACCGCAGCACAGCACTTGTCAACAGCATGCTCGTCGGTTTTCAGTCGACACCGGAACGTATCAATAGCACAATTTCCAATCTCAATGGAAAGGTAAGCCAGATCTCGGTGACTTATAACGAGGTGGGACATAATCTGAATTCCACCCTGACTAACCTGAAGCCTACGCTCGAGAACTTCAGGGTGTTGTCCGACTCACTCAAACGATTACAGCTAAACGGCACGATTGATAAGGCACAGCAATCGCTGGCAAAATTAAATCAAACACTTGATGCGTTGGGCCGTGGAGACAATACTGCCAGCAAACTGATAACGGAAGATTCTCTCTACAATAATCTCAACAGTCTGCTGCAAAGCCTGGACTCCCTCGCTACTCACTTCAACGAGAACCCGCGCCACTTCATGGCCCCACTAGGCAAGAGCAAGAAGAAAATACAGCGCGAGTTAGAAAGGCAGCGAAAACCGGAGTAAGTTTCGCAACAGCAGGCACACAAAGACGTACTGTCAAAAAAGACTGTGCGACTTAGTGACCAAAGATCGACCATGTGCCTTGTGGTCGTTAAATCGCCCTTCTATGACCAAAGCAGCAGACTTCACCAGCAACGAAGCCAAGATGAGAGATCTCATCCGAAACCTTCATTCGAAAGCGGAAGCAACTCGCTTAGGCGGTGGTGAGAAGAAGATCGCCGAACAACATCGCCGGGGCAAATTGACAGCACGTGAACGAATCGATCACTTGATCGACAAAGGCTCGTCATTCGTTGAAATCGGGCTATTCGCTGGCGATGGGATGTATGAAGATGTCGGCGGGTGCCCTGCTGGCGGTGTTGTAGCGGGTATCGGCTATATCCATGGCCGGGCATGCGTTATCGTCGCCAATGACGCCACGGTCAAGGCAGGAGCATGGTTTCCGATTACGGCGAAAAAGAATCTCCGGGCACAGGAAATCGCCATGGATAATCGACTCCCGGTAGTTTACCTGGTTGACAGCGCCGGTGTCTTTCTACCGATGCAGGACGAAATCTTTCCCGACAAAGAACATTTCGGCCGGCAATTCCGCAACAATGCGATTATGTCGTCGATGGGAATCGTTCAGATCGCTGCCATCATGGGGAGTTGCGTGGCCGGCGGCGCTTACCTCCCTATCATGTCTGACGAAGCACTCATCGTGGACAAAACCGGATCCATATTCCTCGCCGGTTCCTATCTTGTCAAGGCCGCTATCGGAGAAGAGATAGATAACGAAACTCTTGGCGGTGCGACGACACATTGTGAGATCTCGGGAGTTACCGACAACAAGTTCCCCAACGACGCAGCTTGCCTGGATTATATCCGATCGCTTTTCTCGCGCATGGGAAAACAACCGACAACAGGATTCGACCGGGCAACGCCAGCGCCCCCGAAACAGGATGCTGCAGAACTGTACGGATTACTACCCGCGGACCGGGTGAAACCATATGATACACTGGAAATTATCCGCCGGCTGGTTGACAACTCCGAGTTTGATGAGTACAAAGCCCTCTATGGCAAGACCCTCCTTTGTGGTACAGCCCGAATCGACGGATGGGCTATTGGCATCGTGGCCAACCAGCGAAAAGTCGTAAAAACCGGAAAGGGCGAGATGCAAATGGGTGGAGTGATCTATTCAGACTCGGCTGATAAGGCAGCCCGATTCATCATGAACTGCAACCAGCGGAAAATCCCACTTCTGTTTCTTCAGGACGTCAGCGGGTTTATGGTTGGCAGCAAAGCTGAGCACGGCGGCATAATCAAGGATGGCGCGAAAATGGTCAATGCTATGGCAAACTCCACAGTACCGAAATTCACCATCGTTATTGGCAACTCATACGGCGCCGGAAACTATGCGATGTGCGGAAAAGCATACGATCCGCGCCTGATCTTCGCCTGGCCGACAGCTCAGATTGCCGTCATGAGTGGTGCTTCCGCAGCCAAGACCTTACTCCAGATACGTATCAGTGCATTGAAAGCGAACGGCCAAAAGCTGACAAAGGAAGAAGAAGACACGTTGCTTGCGGAAATTACAGACCAGTACAACGAGCAACTCAGTCCGTATTACGCGGCCTCGCGCTTGTGGGTTGACGGGATAATCGATCCGCTGGATACCAGAAAGGTAATTTCGACGGGAATTCAAGCGGCGGATCACGCCCCGGTCGGGCAGTTTAATGTTGGGGTGATACAGACGTGAAATGGAACCAAAAGAATTTAAAGCACTAATATCTCTCCTGGACGACGACGATGATCAAATCGTAACGCATGTACAGGAAAAGATTCTATCCCTCGGTACACAGATCATACCGTTCCTCGAGCAGGAGTGGGAAAGCAATTTCAACTCCGAAGTTCAACGGCGGATAGAGGATCTTATCCACACGCTGCAGTACGAACTTCTCAAGGAACGGCTGAGGGAGTGGTACGACGCCGGCGAGCACGATCTACTCACCGGTATGTGGCTCGTCGCAACTTATCAATATCCCGACATCGAGCAGATCAAACTGCGACAGGAACTGGAACAGTTGTATTACGAAACCTGGCTGGAGTTCAAGCCCGACTTATACCCGTACGATCAGATCAAGGTCATTAACAGTGTCTTGTTCAACAAGCTCAAGTTCGGCGCTAATACCAAGAATTTCCACAGTCCCGGAAACTCGATGCTCAATATCGTGCTGGAGACCCGTAAAGGAAATCCTATTACCCTTTGCGTAATCTATATGCTCGTGGCGCAGAAACTAAAGCTCCCGGTATATGGAGTGAACCTTCCGAACCTTTTTGTACTGACCTACAAAGACGAGAGGCATACTCAATTCTATATCAATGCATTCAACAAAGGGCTGATCTTTTCTCGCCAGGACATTGAAAACTACATCAGCGAGCTGCATCTCACTCCACAAAACTCCTTCTTCGAGCCATGTTCGAACCTCGACATTGTCAGAAGGGTTTTGCGAAACCTGATCATGTCATTCGATAAGATGGGTGACCACGACAAAGCGGAAGAAGTGAAAGAGCTATTGTTGATCATTGCGGACGGAGGTGATCTCGGAGTCTGACCGCCATCACCACGGCTACAAACTATTTCCAAGCCACCATTTGCACGACAGCCGAACAAGCAGTAACTATGGCCATGACTCGGTCATCTGCACTTGCTTACTTCGCTTTAGCGGTTGTAT
This sequence comes from uncultured Roseivirgaceae bacterium, assembly GCA_964438975.1. Taxonomy (GTDB): domain Bacteria; phylum Bacteroidota; class Bacteroidia; order Cytophagales; family Cyclobacteriaceae; genus Chryseosolibacter. The sequence continues at coordinate 70,694 of CAYTMU010000001.1, forward strand.
GCCTTATCTGGGGTACAACGTACCTTGCCTTGCGAATCGCCGTTGTCAGCTTCCCTCCTTTTCTCTTTACGGCTATCCGACAAGTGGCCGCTGGTGTAATCCTGTTAGCTCTCCTGTTCGCGTTGTCAAAACGGAGCGCGCCCTCGAAAGAAGTCTTATGGCGTCAGGCAATCGCAGGGTTCTTTATGATCAGCCTTGGAAATGGCTTGGTGGCTTGGGGGGAAGTGTACATTCCCAGCGGCGTGGCCGCGATCATTTGCTCCCTGGTACCAGTAATCGTTATTGTCCTGAACGTCACCATACATAAAGAAGAAAAGCCCAACGCAACAATTCTGGGAGGTGTTGCACTCGGACTGATCGGTATCGTTCTGATATTCAGTGAGCACCTCTCGGCGTTTTCGGAAATGGTGTACATCCTCGGTATTTTTGCCACGTTCCTCGCGTGCCTGGCCTGGGCGGGTGCGAGTATCTGGATAAAACGAAGTAAATCACGCGACGATCCCTTTGTCGCCGCAGGCTTGCAGATGGTCTTTGGGGGACTGTGGTTAATCCCTTTCAGCCTTGCCTTCGACAGCTTCGGGGCCGTTGTGTGGTCGGGCGAAGTGGTATGGTCACTGCTATACCTCGTTGTCTTTGGATCTCTCCTGGCCTACGCATGTTATGTCTATGCACTCCGGGAGCTTCCGATGACGATTGTGTCGCTCTACGCCTACATCAACCCACTCGTGGCAGTCATTCTCGGCTGGTGGGTATTAGATGAAGCTCTAAACGCAAAGATCTGGTTTGCCATGATTCTTACTATCGCGGGCATTTACATCGTAAACAAAGGCGATCAGATGCGGCAAAAACTGGCTATCACGAATCCAAAACTTTGAACTGGCTACCAGCCGCCCGTCACACTTCAGAAAAAAATCACTATATTCCACAACCAGCTGGACCTATTACCGAGCTTATGAAGTTGACGCTCATGAACGAAGGCATCTCCGTCAGGACATGCAACGCGAAGGATGTTGAGACCCTCGTCGCTCTGGGAATCAAGACATTTCGAGATACATTCGACGAATATAACGACGCGCATAACATGATCCGGTATATCAATGACAACTTCACGAAGAAGGTCATTGACCACGAGATCAAGCAACCCGGGACCGTGTATTTTCTGGCACAGGACGGAAGAAAGCCTGTAGGGTACGCCAAGATCAGGTCATCACACACACCGGGTGAACTTGGAGATATCAGTGCCCTCGAACTCGAACGACTTTACGTGCAACGAGATTACAAAGGAAAGCGCGTCGGCCACCTTTTGCTCCAGACATGCCTGAGTCATGTACGCAAGAAAGGAGCAGGTATCTTGTGGTTGGGCGTTTGGGAACACAACCACCGCGCGGTGAGCTTCTATCAGCAACACGGCTTCGAGCGTTTCGGTGAACACACATTCATGTTAGGTGAGGATGCTCAGACCGATTGGCTAATGAAAAAAGAAGTCGGAGGATAATCGAAGTAAGCAGACCAGAGACAAGCTTTGCGGCAATCAGACTTTCTCTTTCTGCAGCAGAGCCGGTAAAGTGGAGATCATGATTTTGATATCGAGAAGCACCGACCAGTTCATGGCATATTCTACGTCTAGCGCTATGCGTTCTTCCGCAGACATGTTGTCCTTTCCTCTTTTCTGCACTTGCCACAACCCGGTGATGCCCGCCGGAGCAAGGAATCGCCATGCAATCCGGTTGTTCGTAAGTTGAGCCGCCTCGTATAGCGGGAGTGGTCGGTTTCCAACCAGCGACATGTCGCCGACGAGTACGTTGAACAACTGAGGAATTTCGTCGAGACTGGTGCGACGAAGGAAAGCACCGAAGCGCGTTACCCTCGGGTCATTCTTGATCTTGAAGAAGATGCTGTTGGATGTCTCGGCATACTGATTGATATGTGCCAGTTTGCGCAGTTCCTTATCGGCGCCGGCGCGCATCGAACGAAACTTGTAGAAATCGAAAATCCGATAACCCGAACCCGCCCGCTTGGAAATGTAGAAGATGGGCCCGGCTGACTCAAGTTTGATAACAATGGCGATCAGTAAAAGGAAGGGCGAAAGCAATAACAGGAGCGTTGCCGAAATCGCAATGTCAAGCGCTCGCTTGATTGCCCATTGGTGCATACGTGGGGCGTCTTCGGTGAATGTGTCATACGGCTTGTCTCCCCGCGACCGCTTATAAGCCTTGAGTTTCCGAAGCGCCTCAATCCGTTTAAGAAATATTGGCGTGATCGCACCGTAGTGATAGTCGTCCACCTGCTGCTCAAGAGCCAGTTTCTTGGCTGAGGCCTGAAACTTAGGTGTATACCAGATCAGTGGAATCGCCTTCTCTGAGGCTATTTCCACGAGCATTTGCAACTGTGCATTAACCGCAACACTCTGCAACAAAATTGCGTGGACAACTTCGTTTTTTTTGAGAGACTGAATTGCGTGTTCCAACGTGATATACGTAAACAAAGTAGTCTCGTACAAATAGTTGTCCTCTCCGGGATGAGGAGCACCATCGATCCGCAATATCCGCTTTGAGAATACACTCACCTCCGCCAGGCTGTGCGGAGCCTGATCGCCGGTATCAGTCAGTGCAGATTCCATAATCAATTGGTCAATACAACCTCATTCTTCCGGAGCAGACCGTTCTTGATAGCTGATAATAAGGATTGAGGTTCGAATGGTTTTGCAAAATACGCAAGCGCACCATGCTCAAGGCATTCCTGCCGCTCTTCGTCATCCTGCTTGCTCGAGAGCACAATCACCGGAATGTCATTATAGAATCCACTTAGTTGGATGTTGTCCAGAAACTCTAATTTATCCGCCGTTGGACTGTTGAGGTCATAAATAATGATATCGGCGCGATTTCCTTCGGATAACCAGGACCAGGCATCCATATCATGGCGGGTAGTGGTCACCTCGTACCGGCTCTGCAGGATTTTCCCAAGTAACCAGCTCAGCGGAGCGTCATCTTCGATAAGCAAAATCTTCTTCATAGGCTCGCAATTTTAAGTTGGTTTAAAAGTGCAACTTCGAAGGCCCCTGGATAATCCGGGTTCAATCAAAGCCAAACCAGTAGACAACTAAAATACTAATAACTTCCGGAAAGGTGATAAATCCTACTCAAAAAAAAGCAGGCCAACAACCGGAAAACACCTGTTAATTGCATTAGCGGTCGACAAGTAACCAAAGTTTCTAAAAAAACGTGTTTTTTTGTGAGTTTCCTTACATCTCATGCACACGGGTACGTTACTCACCAGGGGAAGACCTTTTTTCCAAAAAATCAAAGATCTTTAAACTGTCGGTTTGGTTAATGCCGTATACGGCCAATTGTAACCGGGGTTGCAACTTCCTCATAGCGTGAAGCAACTGTTGTTACTTTCGCGAGTGATTGCCCAGGCTATATCGGCCCTGTAGTGGAAAATGATCGCTGTACGGAACAGAATGCATCGTCTCCAACGCCATACACCTCAACCTTGTAGAATAGAACTGGTTATCGATCCGAAGCATACTTAGCGTATTTCCATTATATGTAAAGCCAAAGCCCTTTCCCGCCTCTTCAAAGGCGTTGCGCAATTGACTGCGGAGGACACCGTACGAATGCGAATACGGGAGTTCATTAAAATCGCCTGCGCAAATCACCGGATAGGGCGACTTCTTTATAAACGCTACCAACTCTTCGATTTGTCGACTTCGTTCGAATACACCTATTTTGAGGCGGCGATAGATCATCTTGACATCACGTCTTTGCGATTCGAAATCCTCGGCGTATCGGGGGTTGAAACTCTTCAGTTGCATCGACTCCAGATGGACGTTCACAACTCGCACGGTATCACTGCCAACCTGGGTGTCGATATATGAGATGCGGTTGAATCCATTGTCACTCGCAAGCACGTCGCCAAAGGACACGATCGGGAATCTCGAAACGATTAGCGTACCGATATTAGCCCAATGTGTTTCGTCTGCACCGGAGAAGTACGTGTAGTATCCACGTGATCTGAACGGTTCGATAAGATCTACGTCGCTTTGATGGAGCAGGCGAGGGAACTCCTGATAACACTGTATGTCTGCCTCGGCTTCCATCATCCACCGGATCATACGTTTCTGAATGCTGTCAGCCCTTGATTCCTCTCTCGGGGTCATTCCGACAAAAAAACCTGTGTTGAAGTCTCCAACATTATAGCTCAGAACAGAAAAAGTTTCGGCATCAGCCGGACGTGCATGGAAGATCGGCTTGATCGCAATGGTGCTGAATAAGTAGCTGCGACCAAATACCAAGGCCACGAGCAGAAATAGTGACGTGGTTTGGCGCATCAAGCATGCTGCCACGAACAACACAATATTCAGAATCAACGCGAACGGTATCGCAAACGGTACCAGCCAGAGATTGAATCGCTCGGAAGGAGGAATCTCCCCCATCGCATAGACGGCAAGAAAAATAGCTGCAGCGAAAAAATTAAAATACTTCACCCTTCACCGATGTGGTCAAAAATTATCGAAACTGCAACTGGTCGGATCTCGTACATACTCAAAACTGCCGTTATAAAAGACGTTTGACCAACTGCAGCACAAAAAAAGACAATTTGATGAATAAATGGTTAGAACACATTCGTATAAAGCAACTGTAACCTGGACTGGAAACGCCGGTGAAGGAACCGTAGATTACAAAGCCTATTCGCGTAACCACGAGATCTTGGTCCCGGGAAAACCCGTTCTCCAGGGCTCCTCTGATGCCTCTTTCAGAGGCGACCTGACCCGGTATACCCCTGAAGACCTGCTCGTGTCATCGCTTTCCGCCTGCCACATGCTTTGGTACCTCCACCTTTGCACGATAAATGGCGTTGTGGTCAGCCGCTATGTCGACAACGCAGAAGGGGAAATGGCGGAGAATGGGGATGGAAGCGGACAGTTCACGCTCGTCACCCTTCGACCAGAGGTCACCGTCTCCGAAAGATCGATGGTAGAACGGGCCGCGTCTCTGCATAGCCAGGCCAACAGGATGTGTTTTATCGCCCGGTCCGTGAACTTCCCCGTCAACCATGAGCCGAGTACATACTCCGCTTGATGCGAAATCGATCCGGCGTGCGAATCGATAACTCATACAGGCTTTCAGATATAGAATATATTCATGAAATTCACAGCTTAATATTTCAGTTATGACAACCGTTGCGTCCCGCATAGCCATAGAGCGTGCGAAAGAATCGAAAATCAGTGAAGTTGACTTCAAGAACCTGGAGTTTGGAAACCACCTGTCAGATCATATGCTTGTCGTCGACTATGACAATGGTCAATGGCAAAACCCGAAAATAGTGCCGTTCGCGGATATTCGCGTGTCACCAGCGATCCTATCGCTTCATTATGGACAATCCGTCTTTGAAGGCATGAAGGCATTCAGAACACATGCAGGTGATATCAACATCTTTCGACCACAGAAACACCTGGCGCGGTTGAATCGCTCACTTGAACGAATGGTCATGCCGGCCATACCCGAAGATATTTTCCTCGCCGGTCTGCAGACCCTAATCGAAGCCGACCACCAGTGGGTGCCACGGGCTGAAGACGGTACGTTATACATCCGCCCCCTGGTCTTCGCTACCGAAGCCCGGCTCGGTGTAAAAGTTGCAGATCAGTACAAGCTGATCATCATGACCTCGCCAGTCGGACCTTATCAGAGCAAACCATACCGCCTCAAAGTTGAGACGCACTATGTACGCACAGCAGAAGGCGGCACAGGCTTTGCCAAGTGTGCCGGGAATTACGGCGGCGCATTCTACCCGACCAATATTGCGCGGGCAGAAGGTTTCGACCAGATCCTGTGGACTGATCACAAGGAACACAAATATATCGACGAGGTGGGAATGATGAACGTCATGTTCGTCCTCGGTGGAAAGCTCGTCACACCCAAACTGAACTCCGCGATCCTCGACGGCGTGACGCGCGATACTATCCTCACACTGGCCCGTGAAATGGCCATCTATCCGGTAGAGGAAAGACGGATCTCAATGGATGAGATCAAGGAGGGTTTCGAGAAGGGAACACTGACAGAAGCCTTTGGTACCGGCACCGCAGCAGTCGTCGCACCGATCGCCGTCATTCACATCGACGGTGTGGATTACCAGATACCCGCTGCCGGTCCGACCAGCTTTCAACTCCGTGTGAAAGAGAAACTGAGTAACATGCGGTTGGGTATCGAACCCGATCAGTTCAATTGGAATTACATAGTTAAGATCTGACCGTGTCCGTATCGTTGGAATCACAGAACCTGACGATAACCTATAGCTGCGATCGAGGGATCACTGCTGCGGATTTTATCGACTTACTGCAACGCTCCACACTGGGGGAGCGCAGACCAGTGGATGATGCAGTCCGTATCCAACGGATGCTCGACAACGCCAACGTGCTCGTGACTGCATGGGCGGGCGACAAGCTCGTCGGTGTATCACGTGCCGTAACCGATTTTTCTTTTTGCTGTTATTTGTCCGACCTCGCGGTGGACTCAAGTTTTCAGCATCAGGGAATCGGGCGCGAGCTCGTCCGCCTGACGCACCAGACTGCCGGCGGCGAAACCCAACTTATCCTGCTCTCTGCGCCTAAGGCCATCAGCTATTATCCGAAGATCGGAATGAAGCAGTTCGAGTATTGCTTCGTCCGCGACAGACTATCCTGATGCAGATGAAAGCAGCGATCTTGAAAGGCCCCGTCGTAATCGGGGAATACAAAAAACCGGAGCCTCAAAAAAACCAGGCACTGATCAAAATCCATTATGCCGCACTGAATCACCGGGATTTGTGGCTGATGGAGGACGCACCAAGTTTTCCGGATGGTGTTATTCTCGGCTCCGATGGCTGCGGAGTCGTCGAGGCTGTCGGAACAGGAACCGATTCCCTGCTAATCGGAAAAGAGGTCGTGATCAATCCCAGTCTTGACTGGGGCGACAATCCAGCGGTGCAAGGCGAGGCGTTCCGCATTCTCGGGATTCCTGACAATGGAACCTTTGCCGAGTATGTCACCGTATCGAAAGACCAGGTCTTCGACAAGCCGGAGCACTTGTCATTAGAAGAAGCGGCTGCCGTGCCTTTGTCTGCACTCACGGCGTATCGTGCGTTGTTTACGAAAGCAAGACTGCGCGCAAATGAAAAGGTGCTCATCACCGGGATCGGTGGTGGCGCGGCCTTGTGGGCATTCCAATTTGCTGCCGCATACAAAGCGCGCGTCTATGTCACTTCAAGCTCCAATGAAAAGATCGAGCGGGCAAAACAACTCGGTGCCATCGGAGGCTTCAACTACCGCGATCCGGACTGGCATACACGGGCGAGTAAGGAAGCTGGTGGTTTCGACATTGTCATAGATAGCGCCGGCGGCTCTGAATTTGGAAAGTTTATTGAGTTAGTCGTCCCCGGAGGGCGAATCGTAAACTTCGGCCGGACAGCAGGAAATATAACGAATCTCGCCACCCGATTATTTTACTGGAAACAGATCTCAATTCTCGGATCGACAATGGGCACCCGGGATGAATTCCTGTCGATGCTTCACTTCCTGGTATCACGTAACATCAAACCGGTGATCGATCGGACCTTCCCCCTATCGGACATAGCAGGAGCGATCGCGCACATGCGAAGCGCGAATCAGTTTGGTAAGATCCTGTTAAAGGTCTCGTAATTATCCCCTGCAGAAACTCTTCTGCCACACTGCGTCAAACTTAGCAGCGAGTCAAAAAAGCTGGTGCATTTTCCGCTTTGTCATTATACTTGCAAATGGAACAAAAGAAACTACTCGCACATCATGTCTTCTTCTGGCTGAAGAATCCCGAATCGACCGACGACCTCAACAAACTTCTCGCAGGGTTAAGAACACTTGCAAACATTGAATCAGTCAGAGGTCTTCATATCGGAATACCTGCAAAAACCGAAAAGCGCCCCGTCATCGACGACAGCTACAGCGCTTCCGAATTGATTTTCTTTGACGACCTTGCTGGCCAGGATGTTTACCAGGTACATCCGATCCATAAGAAATTCATTGAAGATTGTTCGCACTTGTGGTCGAAGGTACTTGTCTATGATTCCATAGACGTTTAGGATCGTCCTGAGTGTTGTATGGGCGGGGTCAGTCCTGTTTCTTCTTAATGAGGGCCATGTAAAATCCGTCAAACCCTTCCGACGGGAGGACGTGCTTTTCCTGCAGTAACTCGAACCCGGGCCTCTCCGAGAGGAAGTGCCGTACCTGATCCTCATTTTCAGAAGGAAGTATACTGCACGTTGAATAGACCATAAGTCCGCCCGCCTTCAACATATCGCAATAGTCACGGAGGATATGTCGCTGAAGTTCTCTCACCTTCTCGAGAAAGTCGGGCGACAGCTTCCATTTCGCATCAGGGTTCCGCTTGAGGACACCAATTCCCGAACACGGGACATCGAGCAAGAGTCGGTCAGCCGAATCGGCAAGGCGCTTGATCATCTTTCCCGACTCGATCAGCTTCGACTGAAGATTGCTAACTCCCGCGCGACTCGCGCGTTTCTGAAGCTCATCGAGTTTCCACTGCTCAGTATCCATCGCGACAATTCTGCCTTTGTTCTTCATTAAGGCAGCGAGGTGAAGGCTTTTTCCACCAGCACCAGCACAAGCATCGATGACTCGCATACCTGGCTCCACCCGGAGGAAGGGTGAAATCGCCTGAGATCCTGCATCCTGCACCTCGAACAGACCTGACTTGAAACTCGGGGATCCAAAGATATTCTGTCTTTCATCCAACACCAGAGCATCGGGATAACCCGCAAGCGCCGTGGTAGTGACACCCTCTTCCCGAAGAGTTTCCTGCAACCCTGCTCGAGTAGTTTTCAATTTGTTCGCGCGCAACACCACCGGAGCCATCTCATTCAGCGCCGCCAACTCCCGTTCCCAAACCTCGCGACCGAGTTCGCGCTCGCCGGTTTCATCCAGCCAGTCGGGAATTGACTCGCGTGTCTTTCGGCTATAACCCGATTGTCTGGATCGATCGAGAACCTCCTTCGCCGAAAACTTTCCAAACTCCTCCCATGACGGAAGATCCACCTTGCTCAGTGCACACCATACACCGAGAAGCCTCCAGAAATCATTTCCTTTGCTTTGCCCGAGTTCGCGGAACCAGCGATACCACCGCACGATGTCGTACGTGGTTTCAGCGATAAAACGGCGGTCGCGTGCGCCCCAGCGCGGATTCTGTTTCAATACTTTTTCGATCACCTTATCGGCATAGCGCTTCTCCTCAAAGATCTGTTTCAATGCTTCCACAACTGCTTCCGAGGTACTGCGGTGTAACTTCATAGCGGTAAAGGTGCGGATTTTTTGCCAGCTACGAAGACAAGGGGAGACAAAGAATCTTAACCTCGTCCTTATGGCCTTGTGACCGAATTGTCATAACTTCACAACCTGATAATCCGTAAACAACAGTCGTCCATGAAAAGAAGAAACTTTATTGCCAGTGCGGTAACAGCCTCCGCGTCCGTCCTCCCGTTAACTCAGTCCTTTGCCAAAGGAAGCGCTGACTCGTCCGCACAAAAACCCTTTAAATGCGACTTTGCTCCGCACGCCGGCATGTTCGCCGGTCACGCCGGCAAAGATTTTATCGACCAGATCAAGTTCATGCACGATCAGGGTTTTCGCTCGATCGAGGACAACGGATTACTGAAACGTCCAGTCGATATGCAGGAAAAGATCGGCAAAGAACTTGCTCGTCTGGGTATGACGATGGGTGTGTTCGTCGTTGATGGCGGAGACAACTGGAAGGTATCATTCACAACCGGAAAACAGGAATTCAAAGACAATTTTATTGCGACCTGTAAGACCAGTGTCGAAGCAGCGAAGCGCGTCAACGCAAAGTGGATGACCGTCGTTCCGGGTTTTTTCGAACGAAATTTGCCAATGGGGATTCAGACAGCCAACGTGGTGGAAGTTCTGCGTTACGGAGCAGAGATCTTCGAGCCACACGGACTCGTCATGGTACTCGAACCATTAAGTGATACCCCGGAGCTGTTCATGCGTTTCTCTGATCAGACCTTCGCACTGTGCAAGGCAGTCAACAGTCCCGCCTGTAAGATCCTTTACGATGTATATCACATGCAGCGCAACGAGGGCAACCTGCTCCCCAATATAGATAAGTGCTGGGACGAAATTGCCTACTTCCAGATTGGTGACAACCCGGGAAGAAAGGAACCGACAACCGGCGAGATCAACTACAAAAATCTTTTCCAGCACGTCCACAATAAAGGATATCACGGAATTTGGGGTATGGAACATGGAAACGCAAAACCTGGCAAAGAAGGAGAGCTTGCGTTGATCAAGGCATACCGTGAATGCGACGTCCAGTAAGGACAGTTCGTCGAAGTCTATGGAATATCAGAATACTAGCCGGACGTTTTGGAAGTGGACGCAAACCCTTTGCTTCGTAGCAGCGGCGATCATGACCACTCCGGCCGACGCGCAGTTTCTGAAGGACCTGAAGAACGCAGCCAACAAAAAGGTCCAGGCCCTTGCCACTAAGGAAAACCTCGACAAAGCCGCCAACTCCATGCTCAAGCGCATGGAAAATGCCCGAGCGGAATTCGACTCTACCGATTTCGACTACGCTATCCTTATTAGCGATGACGCGGGGTTGTTCGACATTAAGGAGAAAGGCGAACGCCTAGCACGGGCTTCATCGTTGATCACTCTTGGTACTACATATTACAACAATACCGAGCTGACGGACGAAGAACGAGCACGTCTCCTACGACAAACCGGCGAACTTGCATACGGAGCGGGGAACTTTGCGGGGGCCGAACGAAGATTCAGTGCGGCGAAAACGATTTACGAGGAGGCCGACCTGACCCAGGATCTCGGCTACATGAAGACGCTGTCAAGCCAGGGATTGTTGTACGCCACGATGGGTCGCTATACGCAGGCGGAAGGTTTCACTGCCGGAGCGCTCGACATTCGCAAAGAGAAGTTCGGAGACGACCATATTTCCATCGCCTCGTCCTTCAACAACTATGGCGTATTGCATTACAACCTGGGACGCTACAACGAAGCTGAGAAGACACTGGCCAGCGCAGTAAATATCGTCACCGCCAATCACCTTCTATCATCCATGCAATACGCGATCGTCCTGAATAACCAGGCAATCCTCTTTCAGGCGATCGGAAGGTTTGACGAGGCCGAAGTCGCGCTAAAACAAGCTATCTCCATCGCAGAACGATTGCAGAGTAAAAAATCGAAGAACCACCTTAAGTTTCTTTCCAACCTCGCGCTGCTCTATCAACAAATGGGCAAATACAATGAGGCGGAAGAAATATATCTTGGCATGGAGCGACGACTCGGAAAAACAAATCCCGATTACGCGAGCATGCTGAGCAACCAGGCGTCGCTGTACATGCTCATGGGCAAACAGGATAAGGTAGAAGACCTGTTGCGAACGGCAGCCAGCATCTACAAGAGCAATTTTGGCGAAGAGAACCCCGCGTATGCCCGCGTTACGAGCGAACTCGGAAATTTCTACCGCATCAGCGAAAGGTATAGTGAGGCCCTGCCCCTATTAGAACGGGCGGCCGTCATCCGGGAGAAAACCCTGGGCACAAATCATCCCCACTACGTGCAGTCGCAGGAAGATCTGGCCATCCTTCATTGGCGGAACCAGGCGCTCGACCAGGCCTACACCCTTTATCGCGATGTTATGCAGAGTTCTCTGGAATTCGTTAACCGGTACTTTCCGCCGATGAGCGAGGCAGAGAAAACCAAGTATTGGGATGTGCTGTCGCCGCGGTTCCAGCGGTTTTACAACTTCGCCGTCGAAGCCAGCCCATATCTTCCGGAAATTGTCAACGACATCCTGGACTACCAGATTACAACGAAGGCCCTACTGCTCAATTCGACAAACAAGGTCAAACAAAACATCTTCGCAAGCAAAGACGGTCTGTTGATCCGCGATTACCTGACGTGGGTCGACCAGAAGGAACAACTTGCCAGACTCTACGCGTATTCCAAGGCGGAACTCAGCGACCAACAGATCAACCTCGACTCGATTGAAAATGCCGCGAATGCAATGGAGAAGAGCCTTTCCGAAAGATCGAAAGATTTTTCAGAAGGATATGCTACATCCGGAATCCGGTTTACACATGTGCGCGACCTCCTCTCAGATACCGAAGCCGTTGTCGAAATAATCCGGCTCAGGAAATTCAACCACTCGTTCACAGGCGAGGCGCGATATGTCGCACTGATCCTTCGCAAGGGCAGCACTACTCCCGCACTAAAGATCCTGGACAATGGACAACAACTGGAAACGCGCTACGCCAAGTACTATCGGAATGCAGTCCAGCAGCGCATAGCGGACGATTACTCATACGACCAGTACTGGGCTACGATCGAACCTGAATTGGAAGGAAAGAGGACGATCTACTTCTCGCCTGACGGTGTCTTCAACCAACTGAATCTCAACACCCTCAGACGCCCGAATACGAACGACTACCTCATCAGCCGATACGACATTACCATTCTAGGCAACTCGAAAGACCTGGTCACCCTCAAGAAGAAGAAAGCGGCAGCACCCACCAAGAACGCTATCCTCCTTGGCTTTCCCGACTACGGAGGACCGTCGATCGACGCTCTTCCAGGCACAAAAGCGGAGGTTGAAGGAATCGCAAGTGTTCTGAAAGCCTCGGGATACAAACTACAAGTCCTGACTCAGTCCCAGGCGACAGAATCAGCACTGAAAGCGGCCAAAGGCCCCGAGCTACTTCATATCGCCACGCATGGATACTTCCTTGAGGACGTCGAAAGTGCGGGCTCCGCGTTCGGCGTGAATCTCGAAAATGCGAGCGATAATCCCCTCTTGCGTTCCGGGCTAATGCTCGCCGGTGCCGCGGAAACGGCCAGCAGTTCAAGCACACCGAATCTATCCGCTAATGACAACGGCATACTGACGGCGTACGAAGCGATGAACATGAACCTGGAAGGAACGCAACTCGTCGTACTCAGCGCATGTGAAACCGGGCTAGGCGACGTCAAGGCAGGTGAAGGAGTTTACGGATTACAACGCGCCTTTCTCGTCGCAGGCGCCGAGGCGCTGATCATGAGCCTCTGGAAAGTAGACGACAACGCCACCCAGCAACTGATGAAGAACTTCTACGCTAACTGGGTTAAACTCCGAGACAAACGGAAGGCTTTCAAACAAGCCCAACTCCAACTCATGGCGAAATACAAAGACCCGTATTACTGGGGAGCGTTTGTGATGATGGGACAGTGAGGCGTGAATAGTGAGTGGTGAGTGGGTGCCTGCGTCTCAAGGGTCTTTCGCTCTATAATATTTTTATCTGTTACATCACCCGTACCTAAAAAGAGAAGGCAATACAAAACATCACGTCCAGCTCGAAGAACAGCACCGAGAAGTCGCACTCACTACTCACTACTCACTACTCACACTCACGCTCCTACTTCCCCACGTTCCTGATTTTCAGCAGCAGTCCGGGGCTTTCGGTCGCGACGTAGAGATATCCGTCAGGGCTTTGTACTACTGCGCGAACGCGTCCTACTTTATCGAGCAATTTTTCCTGACCGACGTATTTGTCACCATTCAGCTCAACGCGGGCGACATGCTGAAGCGCCAGTGCGCCGATGAGGATATTATTCTTCCATTCTGGATATCGGTCGCCTTTGACCTGTACTGCACCGCAAGGAGCGATTGAAGGCACCCAGTAATTCACGGGTTGCTCAAGTCCTTCCTGCTCCGTCTTATCCGTGATAGGCGTACCATCGTAGTTGATCCCGTAGGTAATCAGTGGCCAGCCATAGTTCTTTCCCTTCTCCACCTTATTCAGTTCATCGCCACCCTTTGGACCGTGTTCGATATCCCATAATATGTCCGTGTCGTGATCATAGATGAGGCCCTGTGGATTCCGGTGACCATAGCTCCATATCTCCGGCATCGCACCATCAGTGTTGACGAATGGGTTGTCACTTGGCACTCGGCCATCGTCGTGGAGACGGAGCACTTTGCCAAGATGGTTACCGAGGTTCTGGGCATTTTCTTTTGTACCACGTTCGCCCGAGGAAAAGAACATATATCCCTTTTTGTCGAACACAATTCGCGAACCGAAATGGACACGTGAATCCACCAATGGCTTCGCTGCAAAGAGTTCTTCAAGCGGAGCAAATTGATTGCCTTCCATCTTGGTTCGGGCTATCACTGTTCCGCCGCCACCTTCACCTTTCTTTGAATAGCTGAGATAGATCCATCCGTTCTTCTTATAATCCGGATGAAGAGCAATGTCGAGCAGACCCCCCTGCCCGTTGAGGTATACATCAGGGATCTCAATCACCTCCGGCAGCTGTTTGCCATCTTGAAAGATGAGCACCTTACCTTCCCTCTCCGTAACCAACATTCGACCGTCGGGGAGGAAGGCGATTCCCCAGGGATTTTTGAGATCATTCGCCAGCGTGTCGAGCCCGAACGTCAGCTTCTCAGACTCAAAGGTTTCGCCCGTGTAAGGCGGTTCGGAGTTCTCCTTGTCGGAGCAAGCGATCATACAGCATGTAAGTAATAGTAGTAAAGGGCGCAGCTTATTCATGTAGATTCAGTTTTAAACGGCTGAAAGTTAGATATTTTCTCGGAAGTTTGCGATTACCGTGTTAACTTCAACCCGAAATCCAGACTATGTATAACGGGCTATTATTTACGCATTCATATCTTCGTTACATCATCCTCATCCTTCTGGTGGTCGTAATCATCGCTTCACTCGCCGGTCTCCTCGGCAGAAAGCCATATACGTCAACAGACAATAAGCTTGGTCTTTTCCTTTTCATTGGCACGCACTTGCAACTACTCCTCGGGTTGATTCTGTTCTTCGTGAGCCCGGTAGTTCAGTTTTCAGGAGAGGCGATGAAAAACCCCGAAACGAGATACTGGCTTGTCGAGCACAACACAGCGATGCTCATCGCGATCATATTCATCACGATCGCCCGGACGACCTCCAAGAAAATGACTGAGGCCAGAGCCAAGCACAGGAGAATGTTTCTTTTCAACCTCATCGCGCTAGTGATCATCATAGTTGCGATATCCATCAGTGGACGGGATTTCCTACTATTCCGCTGATAAGTTCGATAAGCTGTAGTTACAGACCCGCTGTTCGCGGGATATATCATACTGTAAGAACTATTTTTTATCTAAACCTCGTCCTATGAGACCGTTTCTCACGTTGATCTCCGGTCTGTTTACCATTGTCGCATACGCCCAGGAGGTTTCGGCCCGGTACGAGCTCGTCAAAATGGATAAGACAGTGAATACCTTCCGCCACGAAGCCGCACCTGTAGTTTCACCCGATGGGAACACGCTTTACTTCTTCGTCCAGAATCACCCGGAAAATACCTTTGGCAAGAATGATACTCAGGATATCTGGGTTTCGAAGAAAGACGAAAACGGCGCATGGTCTCCCGCCGAACATCTCACCTCACCTTTCAACATCCATCCTTCAAACCAGGTTTTTACTGTACTGCCCGACGGAAGCCTCTTCATCAAGGGCGAAAAGCGCAAGGGAGCAAAAGGATTCTCGATCATTACACCCTCGCGCCAGCACCTGGAACTTGAAGTGAAAGATTTCGGGAAGATGAACAAAGGGAGGTTTTACGGCGCGAGCATGTCGTCCGATAAAAAGCACATTATCATCTACTTCAGCGAACGTGAAAATAGTGCCGTCAGCGACTTATATGCCAGTCATCTTGAAGGCGATGGCACGTATTCGCGCCCGGTGAAACTCGCTCTCAGTACCAACATGGACGAAGTCGGTCCGTTCATCGGTCCGGATCAAAACACCCTCTACTTCGGTAGCGGGCGCATGGCACCTGGCCGGCAGGGGGGTGTCGACATTTACAAGTCCCAACGCTTAGACGACACATGGACGAAATGGTCCGAACCGATCAACCTCGGAAAACCCATCAACACTGCCGCGCTCGATTTCTACTTTACCATCGACAACCAAGGTAACATCTTCACCAGCCGGGCAAACAAAGCGCTTGAAGGCGCCCAACTTGACCTATACATGCTCATTCCGAAGACCTTTTCCATCACGTTAGCCGGAAACGTCTACAACAAAAAGACCAGCGATCCGCTTCAGGCCGATGTGGAGATCCGACTTGCGGACCGCGACGCATTGGCTTTGCGCTCGGATGCCTCGGGAAAGTTCGAATCAAAGTTTTCGGAAGTTAGTGGCTACGCGCTTTCGGCCAGCCTCGAGGGGTACCTGCCAGGATCTACCTCGGCTTCACTTCCACTTATTTACAGTGACACGACGATCTATGTTGACGTTGCCCTTGAACCGATCGCGAAGGAACTGGTACTACAGGGGAGCGTCTTTGATCTGAAGAGCAACAAGCGCGTATCCGCCAATCTTGAAATGCTCCTCCGCGAAAAACCCCGTCAAACCCGCAAGCTGACCGCGACAAATGGCTCGTACAGTCAGCCGATCGAAGACTTGGGCTGGTATGTCATCACTGCATCAGCTGAAGGATACCTGAACGCCGTTGACAGCGTGTGGATCAATGACCGGGAAGTGACTCCTATCACGAAAGATATTATGCTTCAACCCATCGAGATCGGGGTGACGGTTCGACTAAAGAACATCTACTTCGATTTTGACAAGACGACCCTAAAAAATGAATCGTTTCCCGAGCTTAATAAGGTCGTGGACTTTCTCAAACAGAACCCTTCGGTTGAGATCGAACTTTCCGGGCACACCGATAGCAAAGGGTCTGACGACTATAACCTCACGCTATCCCAGGGAAGGTCAGAAGCGGTGGTAGCCTACATCGTCAGCCAGGGAATCGATAACTATCGCCTCGCCGCACAAGGATACGGAGAGTCCAAACCGATAGACACCAACGACACCGACGATGGCAGAGCCAACAACCGCCGGGTCGAGTTCACGGTCATGAAGAAGTGATCAGTCGTCGGATTCGTCAGACGCCGATGTAGTTCTGTGTTTGGGAGTGTGAAAGGGAGTCACGTGGATATAATCGCGTATGATCGCGATCGTTTCATCGACCGTGTTTGCAAGAAGCACCTTATATGTTCCGAGGTTCTTGAAAAATCTTACAGTGATCTCATCCTGACACAGAAGAATGACCTTCTTGTTTTCTTTCAAGGCCAGTGATACTTCAGAAGCTGTGCCGGCGGCCATGCCGATTACCACGAGGATGTGACTGGAAAGCACGTTGATGATATTCCGACCACTGCCCATCCCGGTCACAATCCGGATATCGGCATCCTCAGATGAATTGAGTGCCGAGCCTGTCGGCAGAATGCCAATAGTCAGTCCGTTAGCTTCATGAGCACCCTTCATCGCCGCTTCCATAATCCCGAAACTCCGGCCACCCGTGAGGACAATCCAACCCTCCTGCGCGATGGCTTTGCCCAATGCGAAGGCCATTTCATTCTCTTCCGGATTCGCGCTCTCCCCCGGACCCATGATTCCGACGATCGGTTTTCCCATAGTGTTGTAAATTGTACAAATCTAAAAAAAGAAATACAGAAGTCGGAGAGCTGTGCACGTCGGTCGTTACATATGCGCCAAAATAAAATTCGCAACTGCGGGTCTGGGACTGAAAAAAAACCTCCTTCCATCTGTAACATCGTCCGTACTTTAGCGTCTTGGAACTGAAACCCGATAAATGGATCTCGAAGCTTTCGAAAAAAGGGTATTGCCGGTCAGGAATAAGCTTTTCCGTTTCGCTTTGCGGCTTCTCGGCAGCGAAGAGGAAGCCAAGGATATCGTCCAGGAGGTGTTCACCCGCGTTTGGAATAGTCGGGAGAAGGCGGATAAGATTCGGAATTGGGAAGCTTGGTGCATGCGGCTGACCCGGAATCTCTCGATCGACCGCGTACGCCAGGTTGACCGCAGGCAGACGCAGAGCCTCGAACCGGGTTTCGAAGGCAGGCACGCAGGCAGCACTCCCGAGGAATCGGCGGAAATGGCGGAGAGTATCATACGAATCTCGGAGGCGATCTCAACCCTGCCGGACAAGCAGCGTCACGTGATTCATCTCCGGGACGTAGAAGGATACAGCTATCAAGAGATAGCCGACATCCTGGAGATCGACATCAACCAGGTCAAAGTGAACCTGTTCCGTGCAAGAAGCACTATAAAAAACCTGATCACAAAAATAAATGCCTATGGCCTCTGAGAAAAGAGACGTATTGCTGGAGAAATACTGGGACGGGCAAACAACTGTGGAAGAGGAAAAAGAACTACGGCACTATTTTTCATCCGCAGACATTCCACCTTCTCTAAAAGAGACCGCGGTATGGTTCAAGTCGCTGAATCGCGAACGCGCAATTTCTCTACGCGACGAGACCTTCAACACAAAGGTTATGGCTGGGATCACCCGACGTCGGCGGCTGAGCACCAACTTCTTCAACAAGACTATGCGCATCGCGGCCGGGATCACGGTTCTCGCACTCGCAATCTGGCTTGTGCGTATTGAAGTAAGACCCGCAGGAGATGAAGACACGTTTGACGATCCGGATAGGGCGTTCGAAGAAACCAAGCGGGCGTTAATGATGATCTCAAGGAGTTTCAACGCCGCAGGGCAACACGCGGCGAAGATCAATGTCTTCAACGAAGCACAGGAGGAAGTCCGAACCCAAAATGAAAAACCACAACTATAAAACATTTGTCCATTAAAGAATAAACACAATATGAAAACGCTAATAACCGCAATGGTATTAATGGTAACGCTGACCTCCGCGCAGAGCCAGGATGTGATCTCCCGGTTTCTCTCGAAATACCAAAACGATGACTCCTTTACAAATGTGAATATCTCCAGCAAGATGTTCAGCCTTTTCATGCAAATGGAAGTTGCTGATCCGGAGGACCAGGAAGTGCTTGACGCGATCAGCAAACTAAAAGGGCTCAAAATCCTCGCAAAAGAGAATGCAGCGAACTCTCATGAACTCTATAGAGAAGCTCTTTCAGTCATTCCTGTGAGTTTCGAAGAACTCCTTTCTTTGCGTGAGAAGGAAAAGGATGTGAAGTTCATGGTGCAGGAAAGTGGCGGCAAGATATCCGAGTTGCTAATGGTGGTAGGGAGCCCCAATGAATTCATGATCCTCAGTGTCATCGGTGACATCGACCTCAAGCAAATCGCACGCATCGGAAAGAGAATGGATATTAAAGGATTGGAAAACCTTCAGCAGATCAACAAGCGCAATGTTACCGAACCGGGAAACGATAACTCGAGAGGCCGGCAATAGAATTTTGACAAATTCGAATTATTCCAGAGCAAATCAAGTCACAATTACCTAACATTCGTTAAGTACAAAAATATTTTCTGTGTTTCCCTTGAATTCTATTCGAATATTTTTGAAAATTGTAGACATACAAAAGAAAATGAACACCGCCAACGATATGACTAGCCTTTTTACCCGCGCCGCAAACGTGGGAAATCTGATTTTAGTACTCCTTATCGTGCTTGTGGGTATTTGTAAACCCTCGGGGGCTGCTGTGGTATAGAAATTAATTGAATCATAACTAACCGCCCCTGAGAAATCCGGGGCGGTTTTGTTTTATAAAGGTCGTAACAAACTAACAGTTGTAAATAATATGTACTACACGCGGGACACAGTCCTGTTTTTGGATGGGAAGTTCATCAAGGCTGCTGATGCACACATCGATCCATTCAGCCAGTCGCTGCACTATGGCTTTGGAGCGTACGAGGGAATTCGGTCTTATAACACGCTAAACGGCGTCAAGGTGTTTAAGGCGCAGGAGCATTTTGAGCGCCTGAAAAATAGCTGCTCTCAACTCGGCATTCCGTTCGCTTACGACGCAGGCGAGCTCACGCAGGTGGCATACCAGCTGCTTGAAAAGAACAATTTGACAGACGCCTACCTCCGGCCACTGGTATTTTGTGGTCCGAACATGCGTCTGACAAAGACGCACGAGATGCACCTCATGATCGGAACATGGAAATGGGCGAAGTACCACGGCGAGAAATTGCTCAAGCTTTGCGTTTCATCTTACACACGCCCGGCGTTCAAGATTGAAGGCAAGATCACCGGTCATTACGTCACCAATATTCTGGCGACGACGGAAGCAAAATCACGTGGCTACGACGATGCATTGATGTTGGATGGTCAGGGTAATGTTGCCGCGGGTACAGCCGGAAACTTCTTCCTCGAAAAGGACGGAGTACTGTACACCGCACCACTGGGAAGCATATTTCCTGGGATCACACGCCAGGTAGTACTGAATATTTGCCGCGCGCTGGACATCCCTGTTGTCGAAAGGAATATTACACCGCATGAACTGGCTTCGGCAGACAGCGCGTTCCTTTGCGGCACTGCGGTCGACATCGCCGGGATCGAATCCATCGATGCCAACGCTTTTGCAAAAGAATGGAAGGATAGCCTGGGCGCAATTGTACAACAGGCATACCGATGCCAGGTACTTGACCGCTCGTTTAGTTATGTAATAATATAGTCCACTGTCGACGGTCCGCGGTCCACAATAAGTGGTACGTGAACCGGGGCGACCCAATATAAAACAATGAACAAGTACAGTAGAACTCTAACACAAGATCCTTCCCTGCCAGCGGCGCAAGCTATGTTATACGGAATAGGACTGACAGATGCCGATCTGGCAAAAGCACAGGTCGGAATTGTCAGCACTGGTTATGATGGCAACACATGCAACATGCATCTCAACCAGCTCGCGCAGGAAGTAAAGACCGCCGTTTGGGATAGCGATCTTGTGGGTCTGATCTTTCACACGATAGGTGTCAGTGACGGAATGAGCAATGGCACAGAAGGAATGCGATATTCGCTCGTCAGCAGGGAGATCATTGCAGACTCGATCGAGACAGTCTGTGGTGCGCAGTACTATGACGGTTTGATCGCCGTTGTCGGGTGTGACAAGAATATGCCCGGGGCGCTGATGGCAATGGCCAGACTCAACCGCCCTGCGATCATGGTCTATGGTGGCACGATCGCCGGTGGTAACTGGAAAGGAAAGGAACTCAATATTATATCAGCGTTTGAAGCGCTGGGCGAAAAGATCGCTGGAAAGATCACGCCGGAGGATTTCAAGGGCATCGTGAAGAACTCTTGCCCGGGCGCCGGCGCTTGTGGTGGAATGTATACCGCAAATACCATGGCTTCCGCCATCGAGGCAATGGGCATGGCGTTGCCGTACTCGTCCTCGAATCCGGCCGTCAGCAAAGAAAAATCCGAAGAATGTGGTCAGGCGGGAAAAGCGATTTATCACCTCCTGGAGAAAGACATCAAACCGCGGGATATCATGACGCGGAAAGCGTTCGAGAACGCGATCACCATTGTCATGGCGTTGGGCGGATCTACCAATGCGGTCTTGCACCTTTTGGCGATGGCGAGATCCGCGGGGATCGAACTCTCACAAGACGATTTCCAGAAGATATCAGACAAGACTCCGTTGATCGCCGATCTCAAACCGAGCGGAAAATACCTGATGGAGGAATTGCACCGGATCGGTGGTGTGCCTGCAGTGATGAAATATCTGCTTGAGAAGGGATTTCTCCACGGCGATTGTCTGACTGTAACCGGAAAGACCATCAAGGAGAATCTGGAAAGCGTAAAAGCACTTGACTTCCAGGCACAAGATGTGATCATGCAATTGGAGAATCCGATCAAGGCAACCGGACACCTTCAGATCCTTTATGGCAACCTGGCGGAAAATGGGTCGGTAGCTAAGATCACTGGTAAAGAAGGTGAGAAATTTACGGGACCTGCCCGTGTCTTCAACGGCGAGTTCGAACTTGTGACGGGGATCGAGAGCGGAAAGGTACACGCAGGCGACGTTGTAGTCATTCGCTACGTAGGTCCCCGCGGTGCCCCCGGCATGCCGGAGATGTTGAAACCCACTTCCGCCATTATGGGAACCGGTTTAGGCAAGACCGTCGCTCTTATTACCGACGGACGTTTTTCCGGCGGTACCCACGGCTTCGTGGTCGGCCATATCACACCCGAAGCCTATGAAGGAGGATTGATCGCCCTGGTGGAAGACGAGGATGTCATCGAGATCGACGTTCGCAATCACAAGATCAACCTTCTCGTTGACGAGCAAACGCTCACAAAACGCCGCGCTGCCTGGAAAACTCCTCAGCCTAATGCGAAAAATGGAATTCTGTTCAAGTATGCTAAACAAGTAAAAACTGCTGCCGATGGGTGCGTTACTGACGAAGACTGAAACAAAGCCTCAGGGTGAAAAGAAAGCTGCCAATCAGATGTCCGGAGCGGAGATCTTATTGCGGTCCCTGATTGCCGAGAATGTAGACACTATTTTTGGATATCCCGGTGGTGCGATCATGCCTGTGTACGATGCGCTCTACCATTTCCAAAAAGAACTCAATCATATCCTTGTGCGCCACGAACAGGGGTCTATACATGCGGCCCAGGGTTACGCCCGAGTGTCCGGCAGGCCCGGTGTCGTGTTCGCGACTTCAGGTCCGGGTGCTACAAACCTGGTGACTGGTCTCGCGGATGCACTGATCGACTCAACACCCGTGGTCTGTATTACCGGCCAGGTGTTTGCACACTTGCTGGGAACGGATGCGTTCCAGGAAACGGATGTCGTAAACACAACCATTCCGGTGACAAAGTGGAATGTTCAGGTTACCGAAGCTAAAGACATAGCAGCTGCCGTTGCAAAAGCGTTCTATATCGCTTCAACTGGCAGACCGGGCCCGGTACTCATTGATATCACCAAGAACGCTCAGAACGAGATGATCGATGAGGCGGAATACAGAGCGTGTACGTCGGTGCGCACTTATAAGCCAAGGCCTGTATTGCAACACGACCAGGTAGAAGCCGCGGCCGAATTGATCAACAACGCACAGCGTCCTTACGTCCTGGTGGGACAGGGTGTTCTTCTTTCTGATGCAAGCAAGGAACTGATCGCGTTCATTGAAAAAACGGGAATTCCCGTTGCGTCCACGCTTCTGGGGCTTGGAGCGTTCCCCTCTGACCACCCGAACTACGTGGGCTTCCTCGGTATGCACGGGAACTACGGACCGAACCTGAACACGAACGAGTGTGATGTGCTTATCGGGATCGGTATGCGTTTCGATGATCGTGTGACAGGGAACGTCAATCGTTACGCGAAACAAGCGAAGATTATCCACATCGATATCGACAAAGCGGAAATCAACAAAATCGTAAAGGCGGATGTCGCGGTGCACGCCGATGCCAAAGAGGCACTGGAGGCATTGATCGGATATTGCAAGCCAAACGATCATGAAGCCTGGCGACAATCCTTCCACAGGCTGAATCAGGTAGAGTACGAAAAGGTTACGCATCGCGAACTGAATCATCCTCAGAACGAGCTCAAGATGGGAGAAGTTATCAATCACCTCTCCAAACTCACTAACGGCGAGGCTATCGTTGTAACTGACGTCGGCCAACATCAAATGACCACATCGCGGTACTATAAGTACAAACAGCCGCGTACCAATGTCACTTCCGGCGGTGCAGGAACGATGGGATTCGCATTACCGGCGGCGCTCGGAGCCAAACTCGCAATGCCTCATAAACAAGTCATTGCGGTCATCGGAGACGGAGGATTCCAGATGACACTCCAGGAACTCGGGACGATCATGCAGTACGAAATTCCGGTCAAAGTAGTGATTCTCAACAACAGTTTCCTGGGCATGGTCAGACAGTGGCAGCAACTCTTCCACGATAAACGCTATTCCGCAACGGAGATGGTCAACCCGGATTTCATCGGTATTGCAAAGGCGTATAATATCCCGGCAGTAAAGGTAGCGACGCGGGAAGACCTCCTGCCAACCTTGAAAACGATGCTGGACGCGACAACATCATTCTTTGTGGAAGTGATCGTAGGAAAAGAAGACAACGTATTCCCCATGGTTCCCGCAGGGGGCTGTGTTACGGATTGTATGCTTGAACCACCCACAAGTGCTTAAATTATTGATCTGAATGAACTAAATAATGTGAGAGATGAGGAAAGCGGACAACGAAATCCGTCCCACTCACGATTCACGATTCACGACTATGAAACAGGAGTTCACCCTTGAAATAGTATCCGACAACAACTTCTCGATCCTGAACAGGATTGTCAACGTATTGAACAGACGTCGGGTGCGTATTAAGAAATTGATCGCGCATGAGAATGCCGAGGACTTTACGCGAGGTAGTGCGATCCTCCTCGTGTATACCACAGCGGATCTCATGGAAAAGGTTAAATACCAGATTGAGAAGCTTATTGAGGTAGAGCATGCCAACTATTCTGATGGTAGCGCGCGCTACTACGCCCTGTACGAAAAAAATAACAGGCAAATTGCCTGACGAATTCAAATCAACCTTAAACTCGAAACATTAAATCAAAATCTATGGCAAAAATCAATTTTGGCGGCGTCGTTGAGGAAGTTTTAACCAGGGAAGAATTCCCGATGGAAAAAGCCCGTGAGGTTCTGAAGGACGAAGTCATTGCAATTCTCGGATATGGTGTACAAGGTCCTGCACAGGCGTTGAATCTTCGCGACAACGGATTCAAAGTGATTGTCGGTCAGCGCAAGGGTTCCAAGACATGGGACAAGGCCGTTGAACACGGATGGGTAGAAGGCGAAACGCTTTTCGACCTGGAAGAAGCTACCAAACGCGGAACTATCCTGCAATACCTCCTGTCGGATGCAGGACAGATTGCTCTATGGCCGTCTATTAAACCGCATCTTACGAGCGGCAAGACGTTGTACTTCTCACACGGCTTTGGTATCACGTTCAAGGAGCAGACCGGAATCATCCCACCTGCCGACGTTGACGTCATCCTCGTTGCACCGAAGGGCTCAGGCACCTCCGTCCGAAGGTTGTTCCTTCAGGGTAAAGGTATCAATTCGAGCTATGCGATCTTCCAGGATGCTACCGGCAAAGCGAAAGTGAAAGCCCATGCGCTGGGAATTGGTGTTGGATCCGGATACCTCTTTGAAACGAACTTCAAAAATGAAGTGTATTCTGACCTCGCAGGGGAGCGCGGTACGCTGATGGGTGCTATCGCCGGTATCTTCGAAGCGCAATACGAAGTACTGCGCGCTAATGGCCACTCACCTTCTGAAGCCTTCAACGAAACAGTCGAGGAGCTGACGCAAAGCCTGATGCCGCTCGTCGCGGAGAACGGCATGGACTGGATGTATGCCAACTGCTCTACCACAGCGCAGCGCGGCGCGCTTGACTGGAAGAAGCGCTTCAAAGAAGCTACGCTTCCGGTGTTCAAAGAACTCTACCAGAGTGTAGCCACCGGTGCTGAAGCGAAACGCACGATCGACACCTGTAGCAAACCCGACTACCGTGAAAAACTTGCCGAAGAGTTGAAAGAACTCCGCGAAAGTGAGTTGTGGCAGGCTGGGGCTGCAGTGAGAAAGCTGCGTCCGGAGAAACAGCAGGTGGAAGCGAGTATGATTAATTAGTC
>CAYTMU010000001.1:96260-150818 GCA_964438975.1 uncultured Roseivirgaceae bacterium
GTCCACGGTTGATGTAATAGTCGACCGTGGACTCTTTTCAAATGGGAAACTCTATACAAACTCTTCCGGATATCGACGGCGCTTACGAGACGCTGAAATCGGTGGTATTGAAAACGCCTCTGCAGCGGCACCGCAAGCTATCGGAGAAATTCGGTGCTGAGATTTATATCAAGCGCGAAGATCTGCAGGTGGTGAGGTCGTACAAGCTCCGCGGGGCGTTCAACCTCATACAGAGTTTAACATCAGCAGAGCGTGCGCGCGGAGTAGTCTGTGCCAGCGCCGGTAATCACGCACAAGGAGTGGCCTACTCATGCAGGCAACTCGACATCAGCGGCGTGATCTACATGCCAGCTATAACACCGAAACAGAAGATCAACCAGGTCCGGATGTTCGGTGGCGACAACATCGAGATCGTCCTCACTGGCGACACGTTCGATGAATGCCAGACTCACGCCCTTGCATTCGCACGTGAGAATGACAAGTTATTCATACCACCCTTCGATCATGTGAAGGTGATCGAAGGACAAGGAACGGTGGGAAAAGAGATCAATGACGACCTCCGCGATATCGACTACATCTTCATTCCCATCGGCGGCGGCGGGCTTTGCGCCGGCGTCGGAACCTACTTCAAAATCCATTCTCCTGAAACAAAGATCATTGGCGTTGAGCCGTCTGGAGCCCCTTCAATGAAAGAAGCTCTGCTCGCCGGTAAGCCGGTGAAACTGGAACACATCGACCATTTCGTTGATGGTGCATCAGTTCAAAGGGTCGGCGAGATCACCTTTGGTATTTGCAAGGACCTGATAAGTGATATCCTCCTCGTACCTGAAGGCAAAGTGAGCTCGACAATACTTCAACTTTACAACGAAGACGCTATAGTCGCAGAACCCGCAGGGGCGTTGTCAATTGCAGGATTGGATCAATACGCCAGCAGAATTCGCGGAAAGAAAGTAGTGTGCGTTCTCAGCGGAGGGAACAACGACATTGACCGGATGCAGGAGATCATGGAACGCTCGCTCCTGTATGAAGGTCTCAAGCATTATTTCATCGTCCGGTTTGCCCAACGTCCAGGAGCACTAAAAGAGTTTGTCAATCATATCCTCGGGCCCGACGACGACATCGTCCGGTTTGAATTCATTCAGAAACATAACAAAGAAACCGGGCCGGCCCTGATCGGTATCGAAGTAAAAACACGCGACGACTTCGATGCGCTGATAAAGCGCATGGATGAGTTTAAACTCAACTACACACTCGTCAATCAGAACGAAAATCTCTTTGAGTACCTCGTGTAAGACGGCCGCTTAAGCGTATCACTCGTTTGTGTAGGTCACGGTCGCACTGGTTTCCGAAACACGACGTCTGACGGATTAATTTTTTCGGGAATTTCTTTGACCCGCGGAGTGTTTTTTGGGATATTAGGGGTTTGAAATTCAGTTAAAGAGAATACGGTCAGCAAACGTTGTAGTTTATAAACTTGAAAACCCGCCTCTTCCGGCTAATCCCGGAAGGGGCGGTTTTCGTTTCAGGACCACCCAAACTAACAGTTGTAAAGAATAGACACTAAGAGGAGCCATGAGCCAGTCACCGAAAACCTTATTTGACAAGATCTGGGATGCCCACGTTGTAAAAAGCAGTGAAGGACACCCAAACGTATTGTTCATCGACAGACACTTCATTCACGAAGTGACCAGCCCCCAGGCATTCGATGGCCTTCGCAAGAGAGGGGTCCCTGTGTTCAACGCAGCGAGAACCACTGCTACGCCTGACCATAACGTGCCGACCAAAGATCAACATCTTCCCATCCGGGAAGCGTTGTCTCGCCACCAGGTGGAGACACTGCGGAAAAACTGCGAGGAATTCGGCATCAGCCTGTATGACCTGGGACATCCGTACCAGGGAATTGTTCATATTATCGGCCCCGAACTCGGACTTACACTTCCCGGTATGACGATCGTTTGTGGCGATAGTCACACGTCAACACACGGTGCGTTTGGCAACATCGCGTTCGGTATCGGAACTTCCGAGGTCGAACAAGTTCTTGCAACGCAGTGTATCCTTCAATACAAGCCCAAAAGGATGAAGATCGAGATCAACGGCAAACTTGGTAAAGGCGTCGTCGCGAAAGACATCATCCTTTACATCATCTCCCGTATATCCGCCAGCGGTGCAACGGGATATTTCGTAGAATACGCCGGCGACACGATTCGCGGACTTTCTATGGAAGCACGCATGACGATCTGTAACATGAGCATCGAGATGGGAGCTCGCGGCGGATTGATCGCGCCCGACGAGACGACCTTCAACTATATCCGCGGTCGCAAGTTTGCTCCTCAGGGTGAGCAGTTTGAACGACTGGTTGAACAGTGGAGAAACCTTCAGTCTGACCCCGGTGCGGAATACGACGAAGTCCTTCGTTTTGACGCGAACGATATTGGTCCGATGATCACGTACGGCACAAATCCCGGTATGGGCATCAGGGTCACCGATCGCATCCCTACGCTGACAGAGTTACGTGATATAAGCGAACAAACTTCGTTCACGAAGTCACTGGAATACATGGGACTCGAGCCCGGCAGTCAGTTACTGGGAAAATCAGTTGATTATGTATTCATCGGAAGTTGTACGAACGCTCGTATCGAGGACTTGCGTCTTGTCGCGGAAATGGTAAAAGGCAAGACAAAAGCACCCAACGTTGAAGTTTGGGTAGTCCCCGGATCGAAACAAGTGGAAGAGCAGGCCCGAAGGGAGGGTCTGGACAAGATCTTTGAAGCTGCCGGCTTCGAACTTCGCGAGCCCGGCTGCTCCGCATGTCTGGCGATGAATGAAGATAAGATACCTGCAGGCAAATACTGTATCTCCACCTCTAACCGGAACTTTGAGGGGCGGCAAGGCCCTAAATCAAGGACCTTCCTGGCGAGTCCGTTGAGCGCTGCAGCCGCGGCGATCACCGGAAAAGTCACAGATGTCCGCGATTTCTGACATACGAACCAGTTGAACCATGAGCAAAGAAAAATTCACCACCTTGAAAAGCACGGCAGTTCCCCTGCCAATTGAGAATATTGATACCGACCAGATCATTCCTGCGCGATTTCTCAAAGCCACAACCCGTGAGGGTTTTGGCGAGAATCTTTTCCGCGATTGGAAATACGATGCCGAGGGAAGTCCGAAGGATTTTGTCCTGAACGACTCCAGGTATTCCGGCAAGATCCTCGTCGCCGGCAAAAACTTCGGCTGTGGCAGCAGCCGCGAGCACGCAGCATGGGCCATCTTCGACGGTGGATTCCGCGTTGTGATATCAAGCTTTTTCGCCGATATTTTCAAGAACAACGCATTGAACAACGCACTTCTGCCAGTCCAGGTCACCGATACCTTTCTCAAAAAAGTACTCGATGCAGTCGAAGCGAATCCCGCGACGGTCATCACCGTCAATCTGACGGAGCAAAAGGTTTCGCTCGAGGATGGGAGCAGTGAAAGCTTCGACATCAATCCATACAAGAAGACATGTCTCGTTAACGGATATGACGACATCGACTACCTACTGAACTTGCGTGAAGAGATTAAACAATTTGAACTGACCCACTAGGAGCAACCACAATGAAGAAAAGAATTACCATCCTGCCTGGCGACGGCATTGGAAAAGAAGTGACAGCGTGTGGCAAGAAAGTACTGGAACAGGTAGCTGAATGTTTCGGTCACGAGTTTGTATTCGATTACGCACTGATCGGCCACGAGGCGATTGAGGCCACTGGCAATCCTTTGCCAGACGAGACGCTGGAAAAAATGAAAAATTCGGATGCCATTTTATTCGGAGCGGTAGGACATCCCAAATACGACAATGACCCCTCACTTCCGGTACGGCCGGAACAAGGGCTTTTGAAGATGCGCAAGGAGCTAGGGCTCTATGCGAACCTCAGGCCGATCAAACTCTTTGACGAACTGCTTGAAGCATCGAGCATCAAACCTGAGATCCTGAGAGGTGCCGATATCCTTTTCTTCCGCGAACTCACAGGAGACGTTTATTTCGGCGAACGCGGCCGCACGAACGACAATGATACTGCGTACGACACGATGATCTATTCAAAATTCGAAGTTGAACGCATTGCGCATAAAGCCTTTGTAGCGGCACAGACACGCGATAAAAAGGTGACATCTGTTGACAAAGCAAACGTACTTGAAAGCTCGCGCTTGTGGAGGTCAGTGGTGCAGGAAGTCGCCAAACAATATCCCGACGTAACGATCGAACACATGTTCGTCGACGCTGCAGCAATGAAACTCATTCAGAATCCGAAGAGTTTTGACGTGGTGGTGACCGGCAACCTCTTTGGTGATATTCTGACTGACGAAGCGTCACAGATCGCCGGTTCGATGGGTATGCTGGCTTCAGCATCCATAGGCGATACAGTGGGTCTGTATGAACCCATACACGGAAGCGCACATGACATTACCGGAAAGGGAATAGCCAATCCATTGGCTTCGATCCTTTCCGCGGCACTGATGTTGGATATTTCCTTCGGTTTGAAAGACGAGTCAAATGCCGTGATCCGCGCAGTGGAGAAAACATTACAGGAAGGCTATCGCACGAAAGATATAGCAGACGCGAACACGCCCCATGAGAAAATACTCGGCACAGAGGTGATGGGCAACGTCATTTGCAATCAGGTCAGGATGGTGGCTACGGTGGCTGCCAACAACTAACATCCAAACACAATATCATGAGCCAAAAAATTGAGATCTTCGACACAACGCTTCGCGATGGAGAACAAGTGCCCGGATGTCAGCTTTCCACTGACGAGAAGGTTGTCATTGCTCGTGAACTCGAAGCGCTGGGAGTCGATGTCATCGAGGCCGGCTTCCCGATTTCCAGCCCTGGAGATTTCCTCTCGGTTATCGAGATATCGAAAGCAGTAACAGGTGTGAAAGTATGCGCCCTGACGCGGTCCAAGAAGGACGATATAGATGTCGCCGCCGAAGCTCTTCGCTATGCGAAACAAGGCAGGATACACACCGGGATTGGCTCATCCGATATTCATATCAAACACAAGTTC
The DNA here is from genome assembly GCA_964438975.1 of uncultured Roseivirgaceae bacterium. Classification (GTDB taxonomy): domain Bacteria; phylum Bacteroidota; class Bacteroidia; order Cytophagales; family Cyclobacteriaceae; genus Chryseosolibacter. The sequence goes on from CAYTMU010000001.1 coordinate 101,306, forward strand.
AATACCAGCCGGGAGAAAGTCCTCGAACAAGGTGTCTGGGCAGTGAGTTACGCTAAATCGAAAGGGGTAGAAGTGGAATTCTTCGCAGAGGACGCTGGTCGTGCGGACCTCGCCTTCCTGGCCCAAATGGTCGAAGCCGTTATTGAGGCAGGTGCTGACGTCGTCAATATCCCGGATACCACAGGATACTGTCTGCCTCACCTGTACGGAAAACGGATCCAGTACCTTTGTGAAAATGTCAAGAACATCCACAAGGCGACGATCTCGGTACACTGCCATAACGATCTCGGTATGGCCACTGCAAACACGATTTCCGGATTGATCAACGGAGCGCGACAGGCGGAAGTCACGATCAACGGTATTGGCGAACGCGCAGGTAACACCTCTCTTGAAGAGATTGCCATGATCATCAAGACACATAAGGACCTCGGCCTCCATACAAACATCAAGTCGGAAAAAATATACGCCATCAGTAACATGGTGTCGGAAATGATGCGAATGCCGGTGCAGCCCAACAAGGCAATCGTCGGAGCAAACGCGTTCGCGCATTCCTCGGGAATCCACCAGGATGGGTTCCTGAAGAATTCCGAAAACTATGAGATCATCAATCCGGAGGATGTGGGTGTTCCCAGTTCCTCAATCGTGCTGACTGCGCGCAGTGGAAGAGCAGCTCTCAAGCATCGCCTCGAACTACTGGGATATCAACCGACAAAACCGGAACTGGATCAGGTCTATCAGCATTTCCTTGTCCTTGCTGATGAGAAGAAGCAGGTTGATAATGAAGATCTGATCGCGCTGATCGGACAACTACCGGTGTTGAGCAAATAATCTGATCAAATTGTCGTGATTCGGATCACACCTTCTATGAAATCACTTTTCAGAGTTTCTTCGGTCTTCATTCTGTTGTCGGTATTTGCTTGTCAGAATCCGAACGAGGAACTGTACGGTGAGGTGATGAGCATACACGACGAAGTGATGCCGAAAATGGACGACCTCTATAAAGCTAAGCAAGCTCTGCAAAAACAGCTTGATACGGAGGAGCTTGACAGTATCCAACAGGAGAATGTCAGGGAGAAGATCGCACGAATAAATTCTGCAAGTGAGCAGATGATGGTTTGGATGCGTCAATTCAATCCCGAAGGGGAGCGCGAGGATAGTGTTCGCGTGTACCTGGAATCGGAGCTTGTGAAAATCCAAAAGGTGAGAGACGACATTCTGCAAGCACTCGAAGCGAATGCACTTTCCGAATAGAGATGCTTAGACCATACTACCCGGGGACAACCGCACTTCCCGAAAAATCCCTTACCTTTGTGGCCATCCAATAGCCACATGGAACAATTGAAATACATTCCGCTGAACGATCTTCACGAGGAACTCGGAGGGAAGATGGTGCCTTTTGCGGGCTATAACATGCCCGTCAGATATTCTTCGGATATCGAAGAGCACATGACAGTGCGCAACGGTGCAGGCGTGTTTGATGTCTCCCACATGGGGGAGTTCCGAGTCACTGGCCCCGCTGCGCTTGATCTGATCCAGCGCGTGACTTCGAACGATGCCTCCAAACTCGTCGACGGCCAGGCGCAATATTCATACTTGCCAAACGAAACGGGAGGAATTGTAGATGACCTGATCGTCTATCGTATCAAGGAGAACGACTACTTCATAGTAGTTAATGCTTCGAATATCGGGAAGGACTGGCAGTGGTTCACCCGGTTCAACACCGGAGGGGCCCGCATGGAGAATATATCCGACGATATCTGTCTTTTCGCAGTACAGGGCCCAAAGGCCACCGAGGTACTGCAGAAGCTGACCAGCATCGACCTCGGCACGATCAAGTACTATCACTTTGCGGTCGGATTATTCGCCGGCGTAGAGAACGTCATCATTTCCAACACAGGATACACAGGGGCAGGAGGCTTTGAACTGTACGTGGACAAAGGATCCGCTCGCAAAGTCTGGGATGCCGTGTTTGAAGCAGGCAAGGCAATAGGCATCAAACCGATCGGCCTCGGGGCGCGAGACACGCTGAGACTGGAAATGGGATTCTGCCTTTACGGTAACGATATTGATGATACAACATCACCACTTGAAGCAGGACTCTCGTGGATAACGAAGTTTACAAAAGAATTTACGAACTCGGAAAATCTGAAGAAGCAGAAAGAAGAAGGGATCAGCAGGAAACTGGTCGGCTTCCGGATGCTCGATAAAGGTATTCCCCGCCATGGGTACCTGATTAAGGACAGCGAAGGCACTGCCATTGGAAAAGTGACCTCCGGCACCATATCGCCAGTGCTAAACACTGGTATCGGCCTCGGCTATGTTGCCATCGATCATTCATCCGTAGACACCGAGATCTTCATCGATGTACGAGGTCGTGGCTTGAAAGCAATCGTTCAGAAAACGCCTTTTATCAGTCAGGCATAATCTCATGAAGCGTACAGTTGATGTTTGTCTGTCGCCCGAGTTGATGCATCTGTATCAGATTGAGGGTCAGACCGTCGTCATAGTCGATATTCTTCGCGCAACGTCTTGTATGACCACCGCGATAGCCCATGGGGTTGAAGGCATTCGGGCGTTCGCGCAGCTGCCGGAATGCCTCGTCCTCAAACAGCAGGGATACTGCACGGCGGGCGAGCGCGATGGAAAGAAAGTCGAGGGATTCGATCTCGGCAATTCACCGTTCGAGTATATGAATCCAGACATCGTGGGAAAAAGAATTGCCATTACCACCACAAACGGAACACAGGCGATCGTCCGTTCCGATGGAGCCAAAGAGATTGTAATCGGATCTTTCCTGAACCTCACGTCAGTTGCGAGCTATTTGTTCAAAACGGAGGGAAACATACTTATCGTCTGCTCGGGATGGAAAGGCAAAGTCAACCTGGAGGACACCGTCTTTGCCGGAGCATTGGTCGACCGTCTCAGGGACGAATTCGACTATGCGTGCGACGCCCCCGTTATGGCACATCATTTATACCTACAGGCGAAGGATAATCTCAGAGAATTCCTGAAGGACTCCAGCCACGTCAGACGTCTGAAAAAGCTCAATATCGAAAAGGACATCGCGTTCTGCCTGACGCCCGATCAGTACGATGTGGTTCCCGTGATCCGCGATGGAGTGATTGTGAAGAGTGAGTGGTGAGTGAGTTCCCTGCTACTTTGACTTTTTCAGCCTCGATACGGAAACGTGCGATTTGATGACAACCTGTGAGCTCTACTCACTCACTACTCACTACTCACTACTCACTATTCACTACTCACCCCTACACCTTAATATAGATTCCCTTCCGATCCAGAAAGTACCCGACCAGCCAGTTGCATAACATATAGAAGAGCGCGAACAAGAAGGACGCAAAATGCGGGCCTGCAAAGCTTCCGAAGAAGTCGCTATAGAGCCATTCCTGCAGATTTCCATCGCCAACCGGAATGAGGGTCATCGTCGTCAGAACCACATCCGCAAACAGGTAAATGAAAAGCGGATTGCGACCGAAAACCACAAAGAACTTCGTCCAACGCTGGCGATTGGATATATCGATGACATACGCCAGGATCGCGATGAGGAGCAGATCAATTCCAATAGTTAACAACGCAAAGGAACTCGTCCAGATTTTCTTGTTGATCGGGAAAGCCATGTCCCATGTGAACGCCGCCAGTATCAGTAAAGCCCCTGCGATCATAAGTTTAGCGATCACTTCGTATGAGCTTCCTTTTCGGCGGATAAAATCACCTGCAAAATAACCGGCGATCACATTCACAATAGATGGAAGGGTACTGAGTATTCCCTCTGGATCAAAGGCAATACCCTCACCGTGGTAAAGATGCTTCTCACCGAGCAGCACCAGGTCCAGTCGAAGGCCGGCATTGCCCACCAGGCTATAAGGATCAGAGGGGGCACCAAAGAAATAGGCTAATATCCAATAGGCGAACAGCGCCAAAATGCCAAACCACAGTGCGAAGTTCCTTGATCCGTAATGGAGAATAATTGCTGCGAAAAAGTAACACAATGCAATACGTTGCAAAACACCGAGTATCCTCGTTTCAGAAACAGGCCGGAGTTCGAGTCCTCCACCCGCTGCCTCCTGGAAGAACGGGTACCAGTACATGAGATACCCCAGCACAAAGATTATGAACGAACGCTTGATAATCTTGCTCCAGAACACCGATGAGGGCTGACTTTGGTATTTGGGCATTACAAATGCCATTGCATTGCCGACGGCAAACAAAAACGACGGGAATATCAGATCCGTAGGGGTGAAACCATGCCAATCCGCGTGAAGCAGTGGGGCATATACAAAGTCCCAGCTGCCCGGACAATTGACAATAATCATGAAACAGATAGTCATGCCCCTGAAGACGTCAAGAGCAAGGTAACGGGTCTGCAATTCAGCCATAAGTGAAGGGTTGCACCTGTTTAGGCAACCTGCGAAAATTAGCGAATCAGGGAGGGAATAGAAATAGTGCGAGGGGCGTTTTAACGCATTTCAGGGGAGTAAATGCGTATCCGTCGCAGAGACGTTCGGTCCTATTTCAACTTCGCATTGCTGCGATGCCGGTCGCCATCTCTTGCGGTCTTCTTCTCGAGATTCTTGCGAAACGCATCTGTCAGATCGACGCCGGTTTGATTTGCGAGGCAGATCACTACCCACATTACATCAGCCAACTCATCGCCGAGATCGAGGTCCCTGTCGGACTCCTTAGCAGATTGTTCTCCGTACCTTCTCGCCATAATACGGGCGACCTCCCCTACTTCCTCGGTGAGTATCGCCATGTTCGTCATTTCATCAAAATATCGTACTCCGGTCGTTGAGATCCATTGGTCCACCGCCTGTTGAGCTTGCTGGATAGTCATATGCGTTGCCATTAAGTAGTCATACACCGCCCCACCCTATTGTCAAAGGCGTTGTTTTGTGTCAATTAAGATCGTGACAGGACCGTCGTTCACCAGCGCAACTTTCATGTCGGCACCAAACTCACCCGTTTGAACAGGTTTGCCAAGTGCGCGCTCCATGGCACCTACAAACGCGTTATAAATCGGAATAGCGAGCTCCGGCTTCGCGGCTTTGATGTATGACGGCCGATTGCCCTTTCTTGTGCTCGCATGCAGGGTAAACTGACTAACGACGATGATATCACCATTTGTATCGCGAACGCTGATGTTCATAGTTCCGGCAGCGTCGTCAAAAATCCGAAGAGCAGCGATCTTTGCAGCGAGCCAGTCAATGTCTTCGTTGGTATCCGCATCCTCGATTCCGACCAACACGAGGAGTCCCTTCCCTATTCTCGCCCGGATCTCATTTGAAATTCCGACAGAAGCTTCCGCTACGCGCTGGATTACGGCAATCATTGCATATTATTATTTTGTTGCTGCGAGATCTTGCATCACATCCGACTCATGAACAAATACACCGGAGTCATCACCGGCAGCCAGCATTGCGCGAGCTACCGCATGAGCCTCGATCGCCTTATACTTACGTGGTATAAGTGGATTCAAGACCCGGTACAGTGCTTTAGCCAGATTCTCCCCCGTCCGCTTCTCGTCGCGCGGTCCGAGTAGCAGTGAAGGACGAAAAATATGCACCACGCGAAATCCCAAAGTGCTGATTGCCTGCTCGACATCACCCTTCACCCGACTATAGAATACTTTTGACTTCGGATCTGCACCGAGGGAGGAAATAAGAAGATAACGTTCAGCACCTAGGGCAAGCGTTACCCGTGCAAGAGCGAGTGGATACTCGAAATCAACCTCATAGAATTTTTCCTTCGACCCCGCCACAGCCATTGTGGTTCCGAGGCAGCAAAACACATCCGTGGGTTGCACACCGCCGAGTGCATCATCCGGGTGCTTCAAATTTGCAACAATGCGCTTCTCCAGTCTGGGGTGAGAGAGAGGAAGATCTCGTCGCGATAAGGCGATGACTCGCGCGTATCGTTCGTCAGCGAGGATCTGGTCGAGCAATGTACTTCCGACCAATCCGGTGGCTCCGGCGATGACCGCGATCCTCATTTTTCGCGAACCCGGTTTCTCTCCCAAAGCAGAAATTTTTCAATTTCATCGCTGACAGTGCCATATACCCACACCAGGATGGCAAAATCGTCTGTCAATCCCGTTAGGGGCACCAGATCCGGCACGAGATCGAGGGGATTGATGAAATAGATAACCGCGGCGACAATCAGCAAAAGACTCTTCCACGGAACCTCGCGGTATTGCCCGGTAGCATACGCTTTGATCAGTCTGCCAAAAACAAAAAACCGGTCGCGTGCCGCTGTGGCACTCAGGCCGGAGAAACTCGTATCCTTCAGTTTCATAGCCAGTCGCGGAAGGAGGGCCAATAACCGGGATCGCCGCGTGACAGCAGCGGTCGCCTTTCCTAATGCCAGATTGAAAAATCGGTTCATGATACTGTATAAGCCCTAAACGCAACCCGTAATCAAAAAATTCGGTGAACTTCGCGCTTCAATTCCGTCAGCGCATGTGAAAGTGGATCAATCGGCTTCGAGAGCGATTTTTCCACAATTTTCTTCGAAAGATCGAGACTTGTGGCCTGTTCCCCCAGTTCGCTTGCCGCCTCGTTGACCGTTACAATCAGGTCCTCCTTCGCATTCCTGATCAAATCCCATACCTCCTCGCTGATGTAGACCTGCTGCGATGCATTGTGATTGTACTCATTGCGAACTTCAGACAAAAGGATCTGATGGAAATCCTTCGCAGGGATACTGCCCGTATTAACCCTTATCAGGAGATTCTGGGGCGACATGCGTTCCAGAAATAGAGTCATTCTCTCGTACGCGTGAAGCCGACTCGGCAGCACTGCCTCAATTGCTTTACCCCTTACGTCTAGCTTTTTCAGGTCGATATCCTTCTGAACAAAAGACCGCACCAGCAAATAGGCCGCATAGAGGACAACCGAGGCCGGAATCAATATCTTCCCAAATTCAATAAGAGCATCCATAGAATCACGTAAAGTGTTTGAAATTAAATAATTTTACTTCACAATTACACACATGTTTGACAACATTCAACCCGTTATCATTTCCGAACGTGCCTGTAAAGAGATCCACGCCATCATGAAAACCAAGGGTATACCTGAGGATTACGGATTGCGTGTCGGCATCAAAGGCGGGGGAGGTTGCGGAGGAATGGCAATGATGATCGGCTTCGACAAAAGGAAAGATACCGATCTGTCCTGGATTGTCGACGGTATTACTGTCTATGTCGATAAGAAGCATACAATGTACCTCATGGGAAAGGAGGTCGATTTTGTAGACGATAGCGATGGCAGGGGATTTACATTCATCGACCGGAATACGGAAAAGCGATAATGGACATTACCGCTTCTTGCTGATACAAAGCGATGCACTTCTGCACTTCCCTCCAATCGGAGGATTTATCTTGGCAATCTTTACCTCGACTTGTGAAACTTCAGGCATGTCCCTTAGTACACGTTGGACAATCTTTTCGGCCACCGTCTCAAGTAACTTGGACGGCTTCTCCATTTCGTCTTTCACATACTCATACAGGACTTCGTAATTCACCGTCCTCTCCAGTTCATCGCAGATCGTATCTTCCTGGATATCGGTATCGATGGAGATATCGACCTCAAACCAATTCCCCGATTCGCGTTCATGTGGGTAAACACCATGAAATGCATGGAACTCAAGTCCTTCAAGAGATATCTTGCCGTTCATAAAGCGATCGCCCTAACCAATTTCATCAAAAAATGATTTTTGGGTTTTGCGCGGCAATTCGCCTGATGAATCGTGGTGTTCAACTACTTCGGCTTGGGCAGGACGTTCGGGTTTCTCATAATCAAGATTGGGAAAGGCAATTTTCTTAGTCTCCCGCCGTACCGTTGCGAGGTGGGTGTCAGGATCAAATTCTTTAGCATTCGCTTTTGACCTATCGACTTTTTCAAGGACTTCAGAGGCCATGTGTTTAAGTTCGCTGAGCATATCTTCGCGAGCCGACTCCAGCTTCTTGTAGTGCTCAAGGAGGCCCTTCACACGCTCTTCCATTTCAGCGACAATCTGCTTGGCCCGTACTTCCGATTCCTCAATCGTGTCTTTTGCTTTTGTCTTGGCTTCGTTGATAAGTTGCTCCGCTTTGAGTTGGGATTCCCGCAGGTGCAACTCGGCTGCCTTGCGCGCTTGATCGATCACGCTGGCGCCGGTATCTTCCGCAGTTTTGAGGGTTTTGTAAAGCGAGCTTTCGACTTCCCGGAGTTTCTGGATCTCCCGTTCGGTCGATTCGTATTTGAACTTCAGCTCCTTGTTCTCATCGACTATGCGCTCCCATTCCTGGGAAAGTGTAAGCAGGAACGCGTTGACTTCCTCGCGTTCGTACCCCCGAAAATTCTTTTCGAACGTCTTCTGCCGTATTTCAAGTGGCGTTATTCTCATGATGCAAAGTTTAAAAAATCACCTGCCAAACGGAAATTGAGCGATCATCACTGGCGCTGACAAGTTGTTCGTGATATCGTGTCCAGAGTAGTTTGTTGACGGAGGTGCCGTGACCAGCATGGCGTGCGCGGTCAATAACCTTCAAGAGTCTTAAGGCATTGGCGTCCCACACCTTGATGGACTTGTCCATGCTACAAGTTACAAAATGTTTGCCATCCGGACTAAACTCAATATGATTAATTGCATACATGTGCGCCACCACCTCTTCCTGCAACTGGTAGTTCGAAGTCACTCCCCAGGCCTTTAACCGGGCGTCGCGGGAACCGCTGAGCAACCGCGTTCCATCGGGAGTGTAGCGCAACGTAAAGACAGAATTCCCGTGCGCCGCCCACTCGTGTTTCAACTGCAGCTTATCGTCGTAGACACGGATCTGAGAATCGCTGAATCCGACCGCTATCTCTGCTCCTGACGCGGCGACAGCGATCGTCCGGGCACTCTTTTCACTTGCCTTGACCTGATTGACGATTGACAGCGTTTCCAGATCAACAAGCGTGAGAGTTCCATCTCCGCTGCCGATGACCAGCCGGTTCCCCACCGACTGAATATCAAAGATTGCCGCAGTGGTAAGCTTTAACGAGGCGAGTTCCTTTTTATTCTTCCAGTCAAGCAGATGTATCCCTTCGTAATTGTGTCCAGCGACCAAAACCTCCCGATCCGGGAGATAATGCAGTGAGTACACCGAGTTCGGCAGCTTAGCGATCAATTCACCATCCGGTGAGTGATCCAGATCCCAACGGGCGATCATGCCATCACCCGCCCCCGAAAAGAAAGAGGAAGGTTTGTCACCGGGATGAAGTGTATACACCGCATCGCGGTGGCCGGTCAGAGAATGCAGTCGCTTGATTTGAACCTGTGTCATCGGATGATTGGCCGGAAAGTCCTAACTTTCACAAATTTTATAAATAACAGCAATTTTGATCTTTAGCTCCCCGTTCAGCACCAATATTTTGCATCGCACACCAATTTTGACAAAAATCCGGGTCTGAATGCCTCTTGACCACATTCAATCAGCGTCGCCGGATTCGTGTTGGGGTTTGTGGAAGATCACCGAAGACGAATCGTGGCTGCAGCGGGAAGCCCAATTGAAAGACACTTCGCCCTCCGTCTCGAATGCCCGGAAACGGCTCGAATTCTATGCCGCAAGGATACTTATCCGGGAGCTTTTGAACGTGTGGAAGCTAACCTTCCTGGGCGTCTCTAAAGACATTCACGGAAAGCCGTTCCTCGCCGGCCTCCCGATTCATATGTCGCTGAGTCATTCTTACCCATATGTGGCCGCCATCATCCACCGCGAAAAGAATGTGGGTATTGACCTTGAGCAACCGACTGAAAAGTTGCTGCGGATTGCTCCCCGGATACTTTCTTATGGCGAGCTCGCCAATGCGGGTAACGATATCATTAAGCATTGTGTTTACTGGTGCGCTAAAGAGACCCTGATCAAGATTTACGGAAAGAAGAACCTCTCTTTTTCCAACAACCTGTTGATTTCCCCGTTTGCGATGCAACAAAGCGGCCATATAATCGGCAGGATTGTTGTCAATGATACCGAAACAGCCATACCTTTAGAGTACCAGGTTTCCGAGAGTTTCGTAATGGTTGTCTCAAGCTGATGAAAAAGTATCCCCATATCCTGACGTTGATCGTATGTATAGCGTCGACGTTCACAGCGACTGCACAAGTCCTCGACGATTTCAGTCTGAAGAACGTATTGAACGGTGAGACAGTATCGCTCACCTCCTTTCCGTCCTGCCAGGGGATGGTCATCGTGTTCACCAGCAATAACTGCCCATACGACGACTACTATCGTAGTCGTCTCGCCCAACTCGCTCAGACATACCAGGATAAGGTGCCGGTGCTGCTGGTGAATGCACACACCGAAGCTAATGAAAGCCCCGAGGCCATGGCCGCTAAAGGGAAAGCTTTGAACCTGAACGTGCCATATCTTGCAGACAAGAATCAGTCCCTGCTCGCCAAACTAAACGTCAGGAAGAGTCCAGAAGCATTTCTGCTCAAGAACAACAACGGCAAGTTCACGGTGATCTATCGCGGGGCGATCGATGACAACCCGCAGGTAGAGAGCGACGTCCGCCATCACTATCTGCAAGACGCCATTGACATCATGTTAAACAATCAGCGCGTGCAGACGCCTGAGGTCAGGCCTGTGGGGTGTAATGTAAAACGGTCCACAGTCGACAGTCCACGGTCGAGGGTGGAATAGATCATTCGTGAGCGTTAGTTGTGAGCACCTCAGTCGGTGGTTGTATGGCGCGCTTGTACACCTCCTGGTAATACTTCAGCAGATTTTCCCAACCGAAAGAAGTCGCGTAACCTTCTACATTGGTACGCTGGAGGTTTCGTTGTCGGCGCGTCTGACCGAGAAACTGGTACAGGAATGAAGCAAGTTGACGCGCGCTCCAATCGAAGGTTCGCTTTCCGCGCTCGACGACGAACATCCCATGCTTCTCGTGGTCGGGCATGTTTCGCAGCAGGTAATCCCCGAATCCCGACAGGTCGCTGGTGACGGATGGGATACCCGAAACGACGCATTCCAACGGCGTATAGCCCCACGGTTCGTAATAGCTTGGAAAAATGCCGAGGTTGCACCCGCGCACGAACTGCAAGTACTCCATTCCAAACAACGGATTGGTCACAGATATGAAGTCCGGATGATACACGAACTTGACCTTGTCTTCCGGTGCATTCTTCAGACCCCGTGCACGCAAGAATTGTAATATCTGGTCATTTCCCTCATCCACCAATCGGTGCGTGACAACGGACGGCAGCTTGTCCGTCTTCCACGACTGGATAGTGCGACGGTAACGGAGTTTCCAGTAGTCATCGACAAACTCGTTGAGATCGGGCAGCCGATGATCTTCTCTCCGGGTACTCTCATAAAAAAGATTCATCCCGACTTGCTCGACGATCGCGTCGCACGTCTGACGGATTTCCTCCATCATCGCCTTGGAGTGAAGTACTTCCGGCAGTAAGCTGAAATAATCGCGCTTGCTGACGAAGAACATCACAACGGTGACATCCGCTTTTTCCTGTTTCAATTGCTCATTGAGGTGCGCCAGTGCCTCAAGGGTAAGATCAAATCCCTTGTTCTTATATTCAAATCGGCCTGACGTAAAAAAGTAGATCGTCTTATCAAGGTCGAATGAATACGATTGAAAAAAATGAGCCATCACAAACTGGTGTATCCGCCGCTTGAAGCGTGTGTGTTTATTCTGCGCTTCATGTGCTGCCTCATACCGCATCGTATTGATCCCGTTCGGCAACACCGCATCGGGCTTCCGCTTCAGGAGGTGCTTGCATTCACGGGCGGTGACCTCGCTGACCGTTGTAAAGTAATCTGCCGCCTGTGCGCTGGCGAACTCAATTCCTGCTTCCGTTTCAACACCAAATTTTCGCGCTTCCTCCTGCCAGTCAAAGAACGGAAGGTGAGCATAAAAAAAAGGTGAGTTGATCGCAAGGTGTCGGCCTAACTGCGTAGCATGTGTCGTGAAAACAGTTTTTATCGGGCGACTCTCGCGTTTGATGTCGAGAATTGGAAGGCTCGCCATCCATTCATGAAAATGCCCGATCAGTTGCCGGTCTTCGGAAAGAGCCGCTAATTCCTCCAGAAAGAGTTTCGTCAAGTACCCGAATGCGACAACTTGATTTATCAATTCCCCATTTGGCATAATACTTATCCCGTGATCTGTCAACAAGGACTCTTTGTATTCCTGTAGCGTGGAATTCTCGATGACATTGGGATTAATCAAAACAACGCGAGGCTTGCCAGTGACCAGCCACTCCGCATAGTGCACATGGTATCCCTTCTTCCGAAGGTTGGCAGCGGCCTGACCAAAAATGTCCTGCACGTCATCCATCAAATCAAGTTCTGCAAGAATGTTCTTATTGACGAACGGACCGACCAGGCAGTAGCGTCCGGCCCAATGTTCCATCGCGCAAGGGACTTTAGACCGTATGACAGTGTAGATGCCACCTACCTGGTTACAAACTTCCCAGGATACCTCGACAAGGTTCGCCTGAGAAAGGAACGCAGGAGATGTGGGCGAACGTTTTGACATACTATAAGCCAGTTTGGCGATGGGATACAACTAAAACTACTCATTTATATGCCAAACTTTCAGAAAAAAAAGCATTTAGATTGCTGGAGTATTATTTGATCCACTGAGTCGTAGAAAAGGACGGTTCGTCTGTCCAAAAAGAAACGGATATGAATTTTGAAAAATACACTATTAAGTCTCAGGAAGCGCTTCAGAAATCAGCAGAGATCGCACTGAGCAATCACAATCAGGCAATCGAGCCAGGACACGTCCTGAAAGCGATACTGGAAACGGATGAAAACGTTGTTTCCTACCTGATCAAGAAAGTGAATGTGAACCGGGCGTTGCTGGATACAAAACTCAATGAAGCGCTCAACAGCTACCCAAAAGTAACGGGACAGCAACCATACCTCTCGAGCGCGACAAACACCGTGTTACAGCAAGCGGAAAAGGAATTGCGCGAGTTCAAAGATGAATTCATTGCGATTGAGCACCTTCTCCTCGCTATTCTGGCGGGGAAAGATCACGTCATGAAGGACGCGGGGTTTCAACGGGTAGCACTGGTGAAAGCAATCAAAGAACTCAGAGGCGGATCATCGGTGACAGATCAGAACGCTGAGGCCAAGTACAAATCTCTGGAGCGTTACTCCAAGAACTTGAACGACCTGGCGCGACAAGGAAAAATCGACCCGGTGATCGGACGCGACGAAGAAATCCGGCGTGTACTTCAGATTCTTTCTCGCCGCACGAAGAATAACCCAATTCTGTTGGGAGAACCAGGAGTGGGTAAGACCGCAATTGTGGAGGGACTTGCTCAACGTATCGTTGACGGAGACGTTCCGGAGAATTTAAAATCCAAGACGCTCATCTCACTCGACATGGGCCTGCTGGTTGCCGGCGCGAAATACAAAGGTGAATTCGAAGAGCGATTGAAATCCGTCATCAAAGAAGTAACGGACTCAAACGGCGAGATCATTCTCTTTATCGACGAGATCCACACATTGATCGGAGCAGGCGGCGGCGAGGGCGCTATGGATGCGGCCAACCTTCTCAAACCCGCATTGGCGAGAGGTGAGTTGCATGCAATCGGGGCAACGACGCTGAAAGAATACCAGAAATACATTGAGAAGGATAAAGCACTCGAACGCCGGTTTCAAACCGTGATGGTCGACGAGCCCAGTATGGAGGATTCGATCTCCATCTTGCGTGGCATCAAGGAAAAGTATGAGCTCCACCACGGTGTCCGCGTCAAAGACGACGCAGTTATCGCGGCGGTGGAGCTTTCGACGCGTTACATATCCGACCGCTTCCTCCCTGACAAAGCCATCGACTTAATGGATGAAGCGGCCGCAAAACTCCGACTTGAGATGGACTCGCTGCCGGAAGAGCTCGACGAGCTCAATCGCAAGATCATGCAGCTGGAGATCGAACGCGAAGCAATTCGCCGGGAAAAGGACAAGGACAAAGAAGCGGTGCTTACCAAGGAGATCGCGGATTTGAGCGAACAGCGCAATATTCTCAGGGCCAAGTGGGAAAGCGAAAAAGAAGTTGTTCACGGAATTCAGAAAGAAAAAGAGAACATCGACCGGCTGAAATTCGAAGCTGAGCAGGCTGAGAAATCCGGAGACTACGGCAAAGTGGCCGAGATCCGCTACGGCAAACTGGTGGAGGCAGAAAAACGACTGGAAGAATACAAGCGCAGTATGCAAGAGCAGGCCGGGGAGCACGCGCTGCTGAAAGAAGAAGTCGACAGCGATGACATTGCTGAAGTTGTAGCAAAATGGACAGGAATCCCGGTGTCTCGTATGTTACAGAGCGAACGCGAAAAACTTCTCAATCTGGAAGACGAATTGAGCAAGCGTGTGGCAGGTCAGGAAGAAGCGATCCGCCTACTGAGCGATGCTGTTCGGAGAAGTCGCGCGGGCTTGCAGGATCCAAAGCGTCCCATCGGCTCGTTTATCTTCATGGGCACTACCGGCGTTGGTAAGACAGAGCTCTCGAAAGCACTGGCGGACTATCTTTTCAATGATGAGACTGCGATGGTGCGTATCGATATGAGTGAGTACCAGGAACGCCACAGCGTAAGTCGTCTCATTGGCGCGCCTCCGGGTTACGTTGGATATGACGAAGGGGGACAGCTGACAGAAGCGGTAAGGAGGAAACCCTATTCCGTCGTATTGCTCGACGAAATCGAGAAGGCGCATCCGGATGTTTTCAATATCCTGCTGCAGGTTCTGGATGATGGCCGACTGACCGATAACAAAGGAAGGGTCGCCAACTTCAAGAACACCATCATCATCATGACGACGAACATCGGGTCAAACATCATTCAGGAAAATTTCGAAAAACTCACAGATGAGAACTACTTCGAAGTAATTGAAGAAACGAAGGACGAAGTGTTGGCACTGCTGAGAAAAACGGTTCGCCCGGAATTCGTGAATAGAATTGACGAGATAATCATGTTCAGGCCGCTGAGCCGAAAAGACATTCGCAAGATCGTGGACATTCAGGTAGATCTCGTGCGCAAACGACTTGAGGAGGCTGGCGTCAAACTCGAAATGTCGGATGCTGCGCGCGAGCGACTAGCCAAGTTGGGATTCGATCCGCAGTTTGGAGCACGGCCACTGAAGCGGGTTCTGCAACGAGAAATACTAAACGCGCTGTCAAAGCAGATACTAGCGGGGATTATCCATAAGGATTCTGTGATCTTTGTCGACGTCACGGATGGACAGGAATTCGTTTTTGAGAATGCCGAAAGTGAGACATTGTTGAATTGACTCGCCTGTTCGGCAAAGCATGATGAGGAGCGCCTGTAAGCAATTGCGTTCCAACCGATGATTCGACCGTTCAAAGGTGAAAACCATCGAACCATTTTCACTGGCATCATGTTGTATAAAAGAACATATAATTGGAATGTATACGTCCTCTGACGAGGACGGAAAGTTGGTTTGAGGGGTTTGGTTAAACGTCCTGCCATTTGGCAGGACGTTTTTTTGTGATCATCCAATTCTCCATTCCATCGTCACCTATCAACAACATCCGTTCCTCGCCCATGCGAGGCAGCTACTTTCATCAGCAAATCGGTTTCCTGCTGGCGGACTTTTGAGTATATTTATCTAGCCAAACAAAGGTTTCACGACCATATCGCAACAGTATTTCGCAAGCTGTCAACCTTCATCATGAACCAGGAACCATGAAAATTTCCAAGATTCTTTTACTCGCAAGCTTTTCTCTAGCGGTAAACGCAACCTGGGCGCAGACGGCCAGCCTACTTGGGAGCTGGCAACTGGTGCGTCAAAGCACCTGCCTGGAAGAAGTCTCAAACGACGAGTCGGACACTGAGACCGGCGTTCTCCGCTCGGAAATGCGTTCGCAATCGGGACCATCCGCCCGAGTAGTCAATTTCAAGGCAAATTCGACCGGTCGGGAATCCACCCGAATACTCAACTCAAGCGCGGCGTCCAATCAGAAAAGGTTTCACTACAAATTTAACGGCAACCTGCTGCTGATCCTGGACAAACGATCACAAACCATCAGCAATAGCTACACAGTGGACAAGATGTCGGGCGATTCGCTGATTCTGTCCAATTCGGCGAGACCATGTGAAGTCCGGATCTTCTCAAGGATCCGGGATTAGTCAAAACGCCCATCCGACGATGGAATCGATCCCAGCGGGAAATTGTTAACCCCTACGGGCCATGCCCGGCAAATAGTTAACTTTGCAGACTAAAGATGGTCGAGACAATCACCCGACGGGACATTCGCAAGCTTTCCCTTGAAGAACTGAAAGCGTTTTTTGTGGCGCACGGCGACAAGCCGTTTCGCGCGCAACAAGTCTATGAATGGCTTTGGAAAAAATCCGCAAAGGATTTTGACCAAATGACCAATTTATCACTTGCGACGCGGGAATTCTTAAAAAGCCATTTCGTGATCAATTTTATCCGGGTCGATTACATGCAGCGAAGTGCTGACGGAACCATTAAGAATGCAGTAACGCTCCATGATGGCCTTGTGGTAGAGTCAGTATTGATTCCAACAGAAACTCGTATTACCGCGTGTGTTTCATCGCAAGTAGGATGCAGCCTTGCATGCAAGTTCTGTGCGACGGCGCGCCTCAAACGTCAACGCAATCTCGACGCGGACGAGATCTACGACCAGGTCGTCGCGATCCAGCAGCAATGCGAGCTTTTTTTTGGCCGTCCGCTAACCAACATTGTCTTCATGGGAATGGGCGAACCCCTGCTTAACTACAATAACGTCATAGCGGCTATTGACAAGATCACTTCCCCAAAAGGCCTCAACATGGCCTCGCGACGGATCACGGTATCGACAGTAGGGATTGCCAAGATGATCATGAAGATGGCCGATGACGAGGTAAAGTTCAACCTCGCGGTATCCCTTCACGCCGCATTGAACGACGTGCGCTCATCCATTATGCCAATTAACGAGACGAATTCACTCGAAGACCTGGCCGAAGCGTTGAGATATTGGTATAGTAAGACAAAGAAGAAAGTCACGTATGAGTACGTGGTTTGGAAGGGGATCAACGACCGTGAAGAGCACGCCCGGGCGCTGTTGGAGTTCTGCAAGGTTATCCCATCCAAGGTAAACCTCATTGAGTATAACCCTATCGACGACGACGAATTTCAACAGGCCCGAACAGAAGTCCTGGACATGTACATGCACATCCTCGAATCGAACGGTATCACGACACGTATCCGGAAGAGTCGCGGGAAAGATATTGATGCCGCGTGTGGGCAGTTGGCGAACAAGTCGTGATCATCCCGATCACTTCTTCGATGCGTTGAACAATTTCTCCTTCTCGTCTTTCGTAAGACTTTCATATCCCCCTTCGGAAATCTTGTCAAGTATGCGGTCGATCTCCTCCTGGGTATACGAGGTCTTGTCGGACGTGCTGGTCTTGGGACCAGGATTTCGTTCCTTTCGATAGGATACTTTGACGCGTGGCTTGTCCTTGAATAAGTCCCGGAACCAGTCTAGCGTCACCGTTATCCATCCACCCCAATTGATCCCTGCCTGAAGTTGCCTGATATATACAAACCCCATCAGTGCCCCCCCGAGGTGCGCGAGGTTACCACCCGCATTTCCGCCGACCGACCCGAGGAACGAAAGAAAAACAAACAGAGCAGCGATGTATTTTATCCGGACCGGCCCGATGAACAGAAGAAAGAACGTATAGTTCGGCAGTAACGTTGCCGTTGCTACGATAATCGCGTTGACTGCGGCGGAGGCACCGACCATTCCACTGACTCCTGCAACGCGGTCGATATAAAAAGGGACTGTGTTATATGCGAGCAGATAGAGAATCGCGCCAGCGATCCCTCCGAGTATATACACTGCGACGAACTTGTCGCTACCCAGGTACTCGACGAACAACTTGCCGAACCAGTACATGATCAGCATGTTGAAAAGAATATGCAGGATCCCCGAAAGATCGTGCATAAACATATAGGTGAGTAGCGTCCAGGGGCGCGTGACGAACTCCGCGAACGTGGGCGGAATGGAGAATTGCTTGTGCACAAGTGTCCACAATTCGCCGAGCCCGCTGACGTTTGTGATCACCATGATCACCCCCATCACGACGAATATCGCGAGGTTTATAATGATCAGTTGAACGTGACCATTGTTATAACGCTGGAAGGCATTCTTGAACTCTTCAAACATAACCAGCTATCTTCTTCTCATCCAAAACTGTAGCAAAATTATCGCCATCACAATGCCCCCGAGGTGAGCCAGGTGGGCAGTATTATCTCCGGGTGTACTTCTGAAGCCTGAAATGATGGCCAGAGCACCCATCACCATAACCATGTACTTCGCCTTAAACGAGACCGGCAGGAACAATAATCTTAACTCCATGTTTGGAAAAATGATTCCAAAGGCGGTCATGACCCCGTATACAGCGCCCGACGCCCCGATCATTATTCCGAACGAGCCGATCCCGAATGCCAGGTCCATCAGGATGTTGAACACTGCGGCCCCTATCCCCGCAGCCATATAGAACAACAAGAAGCGTTTCTGATCCCAGAATTCCTCCAGAATAGGACCGAAGAAACTCAGCAGCAGCATATTAAAGAAGATATGAAAAAAATTGTCATGACAAAACATGTAAGTGAACAACTGGTAGGGTCGGAAACTCGGACTCCGCACATTCCAGAGAGCCAGCCAACTCTCCACAGGAGGCATAATTGCCGAGATCAGGAATACGACAACATTGATAAAGATCAGGTTTCGTACGATCGGTGTAAGTCTGAACATGTTTTGGATTGAACGCTAAAGTATTACCCGGGTTACCGGTCTTCTATTGGCGGTTAAAGAAACTTTCTATTTTCCGCAAATCAAACACAAAAAAAGTCGGGGTGCCATCCGGCGTGTAGTTACTGGTCGAACATGCAAAGAGTCCATCTATTAGCGCCTTCATCTCTTCCTTTACAAGCTTTTGCCCCGACTTGATACACGCACGCTTCGCAAGTGCCCGCGCTAGGTTCTCGTTCAAAGGAACGGACAACTCCGTCTGATTAATCTTGAACTGTTCTATCAAACCTTCAAACATTGCTTTGCCAGCTGCTGCGGGCACACTTGCGGGAACCCCGTTTATCAAAAGGGAATTCTTCCCGAACACCTCGATTCGGAAACCCAAAGCCGCAATCTCCTGCTCCATTTCCAGCACGAGTGCAAAATCCGCAGGACTTAAGGTCACCGTTTGAGGAAATAGGTCCTGCTGGCTTTGACCGGATTTGTTTTTTAACTGATCCAGGAATTTCTCATACAGAATACGTTCATGGCCGTACTGCTGGTCGAGAATCATCAGCCCCGATTTCACCTGATTCACGATATAGCGGCCGTGGATCTGGAACAGCGCCTTCTCCTCAGTGGCGCCGTCCAGCAGGTCATCCGCGGAAGTAGTTTCGCTATTCTCAAAACGCAACACCTGCGGCTCCGGAGCAGGATTTGCGGACTGACCGAACAGTTTCTCCCAATTCCGGGAGTCTGGACTGCGAAACGACGAAGAGAATCGTTCGTCGAAGTAAACATCGCGCGACTGCGCGGATGACTGCAGCTTGGAAATGATATTTACATCCGAGTTGAAATCGATCGCCGGTGTGAGGTTATGCGAGCCGATAGCCTGTCGTACCGCAGAACGAACCACAGCGTAGACAGCGCGTTCATCGTCAAACTTGATCTCAGTCTTCGTAGGATGAACATTGACGTCGATGTGTTTGGGATCGATATCAATGAACAGGACGTAAAAAGGAAAGCTATTGTCCGGCAGGAGCGTCTCAAACGCGCTCATAACCGCGTGATGAAGGTAATTGCTGCGGATAAATCGGTTGTTGACGAACAGGAACTGTTCCCCCCGCGTCTTGCGTGCGAACTCCGGTTTGCCGACGTAGCCCCGAACCCTCACTACGTTGGTCTCCTCTTGACAGGGCGCGAGTTGCTCCTGGTAAGACTTCCCAAAGATATTAACGATACGCTGACTGAGCTTCCCCGCTGGAAGATCGTGAATGACCTCATCGGTTTGGATAAAGGTAAAAACTATGTCGGGGTGAGCGAGTGCCAACCGCTGAAACTCGTCGATGATGTGCCGGAGTTCAACAGGATTCGATTTCAGGAAATTACGGCGAGCCGGAATATTGTAAAAGAGATTCTTCACACTGATGTTCGTCCCCACCTCACAGGCTACGGGCTCTTGCCGTTTTACCTCCGAACCCTCGACGACAATGCAGGTTCCAAGCTCCTGATCCGCCATACGCGTGCGGATCTCCATTTGCGAGACAGCTGCGATCGACGCCAGTGCTTCCCCACGGAAACCTTTGGTCCGAAGTGTAAACAGGTCCTCAGCCTTCCGGATCTTCGATGTCGCATGACGCTCAAGACTCATCCTGGCATCCGTCTCAGACATACCCGCGCCGTTGTCGATAACCTGGATGAGTGTCTTGCCAGCCTCCCGAACGATAACCTTGATCGCTGACGCACCGGCGTCGATCGAATTCTCCATCAGTTCCTTTATTGCTGACGCAGGGCGCTGAACCACCTCCCCCGCGGCGATCTGGTTGGCAATTGAATCCGGCAAAAGTTGAATAATATCCGACATCGAAACACGACGGTTCAGCCTGCAAATTAAATTATTTGTCGCAAGCGCGAGTCATAAAGACACGAATTAAACCGGGTATAGAATTGATTTTCATAACTTGATGGCACTTTATGCCGCGAGGACTACGTTACGTTGATGGTGATATGATTGGAAAGAAGAGTGCATTCGGGTTTGTCTTTTTCATCCTGTTCCTTTCAGTAGGTGCAAATGCGCAACCGGCGAAGGAACAGTGGGTCGACAGTGTTTTTCAGACATTAAGTGAAAATCAAAAAATAAGTCAACTTTTCCTTATTCGATTCTCCTCCCATGTCGAAAGCGACTTCCTCCGGGGATTTGAAAAGAGAGTCGCAGCGGGCGACTTCGGAGGGCTGATCCTGACGACCGGCTCGCCCATCCGACAGTCCAATCTTATCAACCGTTTCCAGTTAACTTCGCCGGTGCCATTGCTCATCGCGCAGGATGGATCCTCCGGTCTTGGTTTCCCGCGTGACAGTGCAGTCGCGTTTCCGTTCCCGCTTGCACAGGGAGCGATCACCGACGATAGTGTTATCTACCATATCGCCCGCGATATTGGCCGACAGATGAAAGCCACGGGCATACACATGAGTCTCAGTCCCAATGCGACTCCAGTACATTCCCAACTTCGCCGTTCGAACGATCTCTTTGGAGACAACCCGGAAAACGTCGCCAGAAAATCGCGTCTTCATATGCAGGGTCTTCGGGACGAAGGCATTCTCAGTTGCGCCAAGTACTTTCCCCTTCGAAATATTGAAGTCATTGACCCGCAAGGGGGGACCAGCCTCACCTTATATCACGACACCCTCATCTCCAAGCCGTATCGTGTACTGTTCGCGAATGGTCTCGATGCGGTGATGCCGGACGCTAGTCCGCTTCCTGTGTACTTTGACAAAAGGCCGCAGGATCTTCCCACGAAAATTTCAGCGGAGAGTCTTGTACGACGCCAAGCCGGCGATCTGGCCCGTGCTCCGCTTGGATATGACGGCATCGTCATGATCGACCTCCGGCTGATGGAACACAATGCCAAAGATTTCCTGCCGGGCGATGCCGGATTGTTTGCATTTCAGGCTGGCGCCGACTTACTGATTACTGACATCCAGCCCGATGAAGCGATCCGGAAGATCCGCAAGCTCATACATTCCGAAGAGGTATATGCGCACCGCCTCGACGAGAAAGTCAGGAGGGTGCTGGCAATGAAATACGACGCCGGTCTTGCCGAAGAACAAACCATCGACACCGAATACATCAGCCACCATCTCCTCCGGCCGGAGAGCAAGGTATTGCGAATGCGTGCGTTACGGCAAAGTGTTACCGTCATCCGCAATCAGGCGAGCGTGCTTCCGGTGTCCATTATCGAAAACAAAAGCTTTGTATGCCTCATCGCCGGGGATACTGCGTCACGGGCAGATATTTTTCATCGGAATGTTCGGAAGTACGTACCAGCTGAGCGCATCATCATCGGTGCCGGCGTTCAACTAGTAGACCTGACTCGCCATGATGTTGTTATCGCTGCGGTCTTTCCAGGGACATCAAATGCCGTGATGCAAAACCTGATGGGAGCCCTCCAGGAACTGGCGGCACATCAGAAGGTCATCATCGCCGACTTCGGTTGCCCTTTATTCGAACAGTATGCAACCAGATTCCCTTCCGTGATCACGGCTTATACCGATGATCCCGACCTGGCTGGAATCGTGCCGCAGGTCATCTTTGGTGCCACTCCGGGACAAGGGGTCCTGCCAACCGCATTTGCCAGTATAAGATCGGGAGCCTCCGTGTTGACGGACGATCTTCGGCGCCTGGAGTATTCATTCCCCGAAGACGCGGACATCGATGGTCCGACACTCGAAAGAATTGGAAGAATCGCGCAGGAAGCGATCTCGTCCGGCTCCACACCTGGTTGCTATGTCGTGGTGGCGAAGGGAGGCAAAGTCGTTTACGACCGGGCATTCGGTCACCTGACGTACGATCGCACGACACCAGTGACCGACGAGACCATTTACGATCTGGCATCTCTGACAAAGGTGGCGGCAACACTTCAGACGATCATGTTTCTGCAGGAGCACGGCACTATTGATATACATAAGAAACTCTCCGTTTATCTTCCCGAGTTGAAAGGCACCAACAAGAAAAACATCATTATTGCGGACATACTCGCACACCATGCAGGACTGGCACCATTCGTTCCGCTCTGGCCTCTCACATTAGAAGGTCCGGCGCTCAAACCGATCTATTACAGCTCGCAACAAAATGTCAGTTATCCGCTTCAGATCGCACCGTCCCTTTTTGGCTCCCCCATTCTGAGAGACAGTGTCTGGTCGTGGATCGCACATTCGAAGATGATGGACAAACGGGCCCGGACCCCCTACCCCTACCGATATAGCGATCTTGGGTTTATGATGCTCAAACACCTGGCAGAACGGACACTGAATCAACCCATGGAAGACTTTTTGCGGCAAAATTTCTACGATCCACTTGGGGCGTACAGCCTGGGCTACACACCACTCGACCGCTTTCCGGCGAAAATGATCGCTCCAACCGAACTCGATACATTATTTCGGGGAGGGCTCCTCATCGGAACAGTCCATGACGAACGCGCCGCCATGCTGGGCGGCGTGAGTGGTCACGCAGGCCTGTTCGGTACCGCGAACGATCTGTCAAAACTCGGGCAGATGTTGCTGGAGAAGGGATCTTACGGGGGATTGCGCTATTACAAACCTGAAACGGTCGAACTTTTTACGGCGAAATATTACGAATCCAGCCGACGCGGGTTAGGGTGGGACAAACCCGTTCAGGGCGAATGGAGAAGTCCAACTTCGATTTTTGCGTCCCCCTCAACCTTTGGGCATACAGGTTTTACAGGTACATGTCTATGGGTTGACCCTGAATTTGATCTCGTGTATATTTTCCTTTCAAACCGGGTATTTCCCGACCGCAGTGACAAACTTATTCAGGCAAATATCCGTTCTCGAATTCAGGACGTCATCTATGAGGCGGTTTTCAACTTTCGTAAAATCAACGAAAATGTGAAATTTGAGTGAGGGCGATGCCGTGCTTACCCAGCCATAGACCCAGCCATTCAGGAAGGGTTTAGGTCGACGCCACTAAAACGACAGGACAGTGAATCGTATAAAAACAGGGATTGTCTGCTATCCGACTTTCGGCGGAAGCGGGGTAGTAGCCACTGAGTTAGGAAAAGGACTCGCCCAGGAAGGGCACGAAGTCCATTTTATTACCTACTCGCAGCCCTCCCGGCTGGATTTTCTGAACGAAAACCTCTTTTATCACGAGGTAAACACGCGTTCCTATCCCCTTTTTGAGTACGCCCCGTATGAACTTGCCCTTGCCAGCAAAATGGTTAGCGTTGTCAAGAACGAACGCCTCGACCTGCTTCATGTTCATTATGCAATCCCTCACGCATCGGCAGCCTACATGGCGAAGCAGATCCTGAAGTCCCAGGGCATTGTCATCCCGGTGGTGACCACATTGCATGGAACCGATATTACACTGGTCGGAAAGGATCCGACATACGAACCAGCCGTTACGTTCAGCATCAATCAGTCTGATGGGGTGACGGCAGTTTCGGAAGACCTTCGCAAGGAAACCTACAATTCGTTTAAGGTCACCCGGGATATAGAAGTGATCCCCAATTTTATCGATCTCGAAAAATTCAAGAAGCAAAAGAAAGACCACTTCAAGAAGGCTATTTGTCCGAACGGGGAATCGCTGATCGTTCATACTTCCAACTTCCGGGAGGTCAAACGTGTCCTTGATGTAGTCCGGATATTCAATAATATCGTAAGAGAGATCCCAGCAAAGCTACTGATGATCGGCGACGGACCTGAGCGGGACGACGCCGAAAACCTTTGCCGGGAATTGGGAATTGCAGAGGATGTCCGTTTCCTGGGGAAATTGGAAGCGGTAGAGGAAGTGCTTTCCGTGGCGGATCTTTTTGTTATGCCCTCGGCAAAGGAAAGCTTTGGGCTCGCAGCGCTGGAGGCGATGGCGTGTGAGGTGCCGGTGATCTCCAGCAATACCGGCGGACTCCCTGAGTTGAATGTACAAGGGGAGACGGGGTTTCTCAGCTTAGTAGGCGATATAGAGGACATGACGCAGAAGGCACTTTTCGTTCTGGATCCCACTAACCTCCCGCGATTTAAAGAGAATGCGCTCCGGCGGGCGAAAGAATTTGACATTTCGCGCATCCTGCCGTTGTATGAATCGTATTATGAACAGGTGATGGAAGCAACGGCGAGCAAGGCCGCTCTTGCGAAAGGTCTATCTTGAAAGTATAATCAAAAATCTGTTTTGTATGTCTGAAAATATTGAATCCGGAAAAACCAGTGGCGGCACTCGTACACCCGCGTCCGGAAACAACATTTCGCCGCGGAATAAGGGGAGCAAGCAACTCTTTAATAATCCAATTCTGGAGAGACTGTCAAGGACCCACATCTCGATTCCGCTGATTATTTTTGGCGCCTATTCGGTCGGCCTCCTGTATTGGAGTGTCACACACACATCGCTTTCTCTTTGGGCAACACTTGGACTCTTCGTCCTGGGACTGCTGACGTTCACATTTGTTGAGTACCTCGTACACCGATATGTGTACCACGTCAGTACGCATACCGAATGGAGAAAGACATTTCAGTATAAAGCTCACGGCGTACACCACGAGTTTCCGAAAGACAAGGACCGGCTGGCGATGCCGCCACTCCTGAGTATTACCGTAGCAACTATTCTATTGCTATTGTTTCGATTAGTGATGGGTGATCTTACATTCGCATTCCTTCCGGGATTCCTCGTTGGCTATGCGTCGTATCTCGCTATTCATTACATCGTTCATATCTATCAGCCGCCGAAGAATTTCTTTCGCGTGCTGTGGATCAATCATAGTATCCATCACTATAAGGACGGAGATTCGGTTTTTGGAGTATCCTCCCCGTTGTGGGATTATATATTCGGAACAATCCGCCCGAAGAACAAGGACCGGTCCGGAACAGGCGCTTCGCAGCCCTCCTGAGCCGCGCGCGCTTCCGCCCCCTCCGTTCAAATCTTTTTGCATTCGTTGGTGGGAATATAGATAGGGAACCTGAAACACATTTCCGAAATTAATGGTTGTAACAGAAACTTCCCTATGTCAGGTTACCGCTTTTCTAAATTCACGCCTCCACCGAACACCGAAGGTAGCGATTTTGAGAAATTGCTGAAGTATTTCATGCAGCTTGTCCTGATCACGTCCGGAGACATTGCCGAAGCGTTGCAATGGCTGACCGAGGTAGACCGGCAATACAAACTAACGAGTTCCGATTACGGCATCGGCGACTTCATTGAAGACCTAAAGAAGAACGGGTACATCACGGACGAAGGTCCGAAAGGCGAATTCAAGTTGAAACCGCGTTCCGAGCAGCGCTTACGTCAATCAGCGCTTGAGGAGATCTTCGGTAAATTAAAGAGATCGAAATCCGGCGAGCACAACACGCAAAACAGCGGACGGGGCGACGAGCAGACCACTGAAAAAAGGGAATACGAATTTGGTGACACGCTCGAACAGATCTCAATCACAGATTCACTGCGGAATGCACAAATCAACCACGGGCTCGACAGCTTCCTGTTGACTGAAGACGACCTCGAAGTCATGGAGAGCGAATTCAAGACGCAAACATCTACCGTCCTGATGATCGACATCTCCCATTCGATGATCCTTTACGGAGAAGACCGCATCACACCGGCCAAGAAGGTTGCCATGGCACTCGCTGAATTGATCACAAAGAAATATCCCAAAGACACACTCGATGTGATCGTCTTCGGTGATGATGCGTGGCAAATTGAAATTAAGGACTTGCCATATCTGAAAGTCGGTCCCTATCATACCAATACCGTGGCTGGTCTCGAATTAGCCATGGATATTCTCAGACGCCGTAAGAATCAGAACAAGCAGATATTCATGATCACTGACGGTAAACCCACCTGTGTCAGGCACGGGATCAAATATTATAAGAACGCTTTCGGTCTTGATGAAAAGATATTAGGTAAGACCTTGAACCTCGCCGCCCAACTCAAAAAGATCAAGATTCCCGTGACTACATTTATGATCGCAACAGACCCCTATCTCAAGGCGTTTGTGCGGGAGTTTACGAAAGCGAACAACGGCAATGCATACTATAGCTCACTCCAGGGACTGGGAAATCTCGTATTTGAAGATTTCAGGAGAAACCGACGCAAGACGCTGTAGGGCGGTCGTCCACATACCAACGGCACAATAAGTTTAATCATTCAAAATAGCATGACCCGACAGAAGACACTGGGAGAATTAAGAAAATCAGGATACAAGTCCCGATCCATTAAGGAGGAATTACGCGATAACCTCATCGCACGCTTGCGCAAGAAGGAGAGCGTATTCACCGGGATCTGGGGCTATGAGGAAACCGTTATCCCGGATCTTGAAAGAGCTATCCTTGCGGGACATGATATCAACCTGTTGGGATTGAGAGGCCAGGCAAAGACGCGGCTTGCAAGACTAATGGTCGGCCTGCTTGATGAATACATCCCGATCATCGGTGGGTCAGAACTCAACGACGATCCACTTCAACCGCTATCGCGTTACGGTAAAGACAAAGTCGCGGAGCTGGGCGACAGCACTCCCATTACATGGCTTCATCGAGACGATCGCTACACCGAGAAGCTCGCAACACCCGATGTATCTGTCGCCGACCTGATTGGCGACGTAGACCCGATCAAGGCCGCAACACTGAAGCTGTCATACGCTGACGAGCGAGTAATCCACTTCGGGCTGATTCCCAGGTCGAACCGCTGTATCTTTGTGATCAACGAAATCCCCGATCTGCAGGCACGCATACAGGTCTCGTTGTTCAACATTCTTCAGGAAGGAGACATCCAGATCCGTGGATTCAAACTCCGGTTACCGCTCGACATTCAGTTTGTATTCACGGCGAACCCGGAGGACTACACCAACCGTGGAAGTATTGTCACTCCCTTGAAAGATCGCATCGACAGCCAGATCATTACCCACTATCCAAAGACCCTCGAAATAGGGAAACGGATTACGCACCAAGAAGCACGTCTGAAAGAAGAACAGAAAATCGTTGCGGCAAACGAGCTGGCCCGGGATCTTATCGAACAGATCGCGTTCGAAGCGCGGAAGAGCGAGTACGTGGATGCGAAGAGCGGAGTATCTGCGCGGCTCACGATCTCGGCATATGAAAATCTCATCGCGGCGGCAGAGCGAAGAGGCATTATCAATAACGAGAAGATCGTATACGTACGGATCGCGGACTTTGTCGGCGTTATCCCGGCCATCACTGGAAAAGTAGAGCTCGTTTACGAAGGAGAGCAAGAAGGACCTAACATTGTAGCGCAGAATCTTGTTGGCAAAGCGATCAGGAGCCAGTTCCTGAACTACTTTCCCGATCCCGACAAATTCCGAAAACAAAAGGAGAAAAGTCCGTACCGCAAGATCACCGAGTGGTTTGGCGATGGAAACAGCATTGATCTCTTACATGAGATGACACAGTCAGAGTTCGAAAAAGCGCTCAAGTCCATTCCTGGCCTAGCAGACCTCGTGAATGAGTTTCACAAGCATCAGGATGCGGCGACCAAACTCTTCCTGATGGAATTCGCGCTACACGGACTCGCTGAGTTCAGTCAGCTTAGCAAGCACCATCTGTCTGCCGGACTTCAGTTCAAAGACCTTCTCAGCAGCATGTTTACATTGCCGCGTCCGGATCAGGAAGACGATGACGACGAAGCAATCGGTGGGAATTTTTAACGATCATGAACAGGCCGCAAGAGACTTCCGTTTTTCAGGCGCGGCAGGTTCGCCATCTCAGACATCTTGTTTCACAAGGTGAGGGGACGTCCCTTGAGTTCAAACGCAAAGCGACCCATCCTGACAAGATCGTGAGAGAAATGATCGCCTTCGCGAATTCAGGAGGAGGGATCCTTCTGGTAGGTATTGCCGACAATGGGGAGATGGCGGGCCTCAAGCATCCTGAAGAAGACGCATACGTAATTCAGAGATCACTCCTAAAGTGTTCACCGGAACTTCCGGTGACGGAGCTATTCATCCCTATCGGGAACAGTCGGCACGTCATCCTGTATCGCATTGGAGACAGCGAGAACAAGCCACACTACTTTGTCGATGCGGAAAAGAAAGAGGCCTACGTCCGCGTGAACGACCAAAGCATCAAAGCCAGTCGGGAGGTTCGAGAGATCACTCGGCGCTCACAGCAGAAAAAAGACATTCGGTTTCATTACGGCGAACATGAGCACACGCTGATGCGCTACCTCGACGCTAAGAATACGATCACACTAAATCAATTTATGGAACTGAGTGGTCTACGAAGATATCATGCTTCGCGCAAACTGGTGCTGCTGGTTCTGGCGAACGTACTCAAGGTCACTCCACATGAGAAAGGCGATATCTTTTCGATATCGAACCCGCGATAATAGCTCCCCGGACTGATCTCAAGCGGGCAATAAGGTTAGTAAAAAAATTGCACTATAAAAAGTACAAGCTTCCCGTTGAATGTTTTACATTTAGTAAACCAAGTTCTTTGTGAAGTATGTCAAAAAACAGGAAGGAGAAGAAGATCTTCGTGCTCGACACGTCTGTAATAATCTATGAACACAATTCCATTCTCAACTTTGATGAACACGATGTAGGAATCCCGATAACGGTCCTCGAGGAGTTAGATAACTTCAAGAAAGGCAACGACACAAAAAATTTCGAAGCGCGCGAATTCATCCGGCTGATTGATAAGCTGGCAAAAGGCCAGATGCTACACCAGTGGAACCCGTTGAACGGAAAAACGAAGGGAAAATTCAAAGTGTTGATGGACATGCACAGCGTGATCGACGCCAATCAAGTCTTCAACGAACAGAAGCCAGACCATCGAATTCTGAACTCGGCGCTTCAACTTCAGAAAGAAGAGCAGAGCCATCGCGTAATCCTTGTTTCCAAAGATGTGAACCTGCGACTGAAGGCGAAGGCTCTCGGCTTGCAGTCGGAGGACTACACGACCGGTAAAGTACAAAACATATCGTCACTCTATACCGGTAAGACCATTGTGGACGATGCCGATCCCGACACTATAAACCTCCTTTACGACAAAGGTTATTGCCCACCAGCGGAGCTACTCGGCAAGGCTGCTCCGATGAAGAACCATTACTACATTTTCAAAAGCGGTAAAAAATCTGCACTGGCTTACTTCAATCCGCTCAATGGCATGATGGAGCATGTTGAGAAGAGGTCCGTGTACGGCGTTAAGCCACGCAACGCAGAGCAGACATTCGCCATTCACGCCGCTTTGAAACCAGAGATCAAACTGGTCTCAATCCAGGGCGTAGCTGGTACCGGGAAAACACTGCTCGCGCTGGCTGCTGCTCTCGAACAAAAGCGCGCCTATAAACAGATCTATCTGGCGAGACCTATCGTACCCCTCAGTAATAAAGACATTGGCTTCCTTCCCGGAGATATCAAATCGAAGGTCAACCCGTATATGGAACCGTTGTGGGATAATCTCAAGTTCATCCAGAACCAGTACCAGGAATCTGATAAGGAATATTCCAAGATCACAGAAATGGTCAGCCAGGAGAAGCTTGTAATCACTCCACTCGCCTACATCAGGGGAAGGAGTTTGTCAAACATCTGCTTCATTGTAGATGAGGCCCAGAATCTCACTCCACACGAGGTAAAGACAATCATCACAAGAGCGGGCGAAAACACCAAGATCATTTTCACTGGCGACATCTACCAGATTGACACACCCTATCTCGACTCGCAGAGCAACGGGCTATCGACCTTGATTGACCGGCTGAAAGATCATGAGTTGTATGCCCATATCACGCTGGAGAAAGGGGAGCGTTCTGAATTGGCCAATTTGGCCAATTCCCTTTTGTAGACTGCTCAAGCCGGTATTTAGGTCGAGAAGGCTATCAGTGCCAACTCAAGAGTAAAAGTCCCAAAAATGGACTCGCTACACCATACCAACTCTCAAATTGGCCTGATTTCGAGGTTTTTTGCATTGGCCCGTCGTTCGCTTTAGGTAAGGCATAATGCTAACCGATATGATTATACGACTTTTCTTCAAACGCCTTTCGGCTGTCAGGCAGGCGAACTACATGAAACGCCGCGGTATTGTTGTTGGGACTCGAAGCAGAGAGGGCCGAATGAGCTACCTCTACATGGTCAACAACCTTTTCGCTGAGATCCTGTACGAAAACGATAATCCCGCACTACGTGCCGAGACCGTCGTTGTTATGGAAGGATTGCAGAATTTGACCCGGCATTTGGAGAAGGACTTGCGAGAATCAGCGTTCCCTGTCAGATAAGGGAATGCTGGCTACTTTCTTCCTGAAAGTACCCGTACCATCGTCTCGCCGATATCGGCGGGCGAGTCAACAACGGTGATTCCGCACTCCTCCATAATCTTCATCTTGGCGGCAGCTGTATCTTCCGCACCGCCAATGATAGCTCCGGCGTGGCCCATGCGACGGCCAGGAGGAGCCGTCTGGCCCGCGATAAATCCAACCACGGGCTTCTTGTTGCCATTTTCTTTGACCCAGCGCGCGGCGACCGGCTCATAATTACCGCCGATCTCGCCAATCATCACGATTGCATCTGTTTCCGGATCCTCCATCAACATCTGGACAGCTTCTTTGGTCGGCGTCCCTATGATTGGGTCACCCCCGATACCAATGGCAGTCGAAATGCCGAGCCCAGCCTTGACGATCTGATCCGCAGCCTCGTACGTCAGAGTACCCGACTTTGAAACGATACCAACCCGACCCTTCTTGAAGACAAACCCGGGCATGATCCCGACTTTTGCTTCACCCGGAGTGATTACCCCCGGACAGTTCGGGCCGATAAGCACGGCACCTTTACTCTGGATATACTTCTTGACGACGGTCATGTCCTTTACAGGGATACCTTCGGTTATAGCGACGATTACCTTGATTCCTGCCTCGGCAGACTCGAGGATTGCGTCTGCAGCGAATGCAGGGGGTACAAATATGATCGACACATCAGCACCCGTTTTCTCCACGGCTTCCTTCACGGTGTTGAAAACAGGCCGACCCAAATGCTCCGTACCTCCCTTTCCAGGCGTCACACCGCCCACGACGTTGGTACCGTATTCTATCATCTGACCGGCGTGGAACGAACCCTCCGACCCGGTGAACCCTTGAACGATAACGCGTGAATCTTTATTGACGAGGACACTCATGGAAATGAATTTTTTGGATGCACAAAAATAGAATAATAATAGTTCCGGCCAAACGGATGAGTTGCCGGTCGCGAGTCGCCAGGAATGGATCAACTCACCAGAAGCTACTGTGGATACCTGGATCTATCGCTTCATCCCGTTGCGAATGACGAACTGATTGAAGGCTGTTCGAAAATCAGATACCTCAGGCGCCAGTCGGATTGCATTTTGATATGCAGTGGCGGCGTCGATGAGTAGTGAATTCTCCTCATAGAACGTAGCCAGATAGAATTGGTTGAGCGCGGTCTTTTCAGCGGCCAGCGCCTTGACACCTTCAAGCTCATTGTGGAGTCGTCCCCTGTCTGCTGCCGACATCCTCTTGATCACAAAGTCATCGGAATCGAGTGACTGATTGTTCTTCACGAAGACCCTGCAGACGATGTTATCCTCGTTGGCAAATTTCGCACCGCTAAGATCCACGTTAACAGTTGTATCCGCGACCTCAAGACGGCTGAGTTCGTCGCCAAACATGCTACTGAACAGTACAACGTAGCCAGGCGCTTGGCTCGACTGCGTCCATGAAATCGTGATCTCGTTGTTAAGCACCACGGCCTTTCGTGGCTCCGGGAGAAGTACCTTGATGACACCACCACGGCTCACCGCACCTGTCGCGTTGAGGTTCGTGCGCTCTTCGGTCGCCACACTAAGGATGAAATCAGTGTACTTGTTCAATACGGTCGTGCCCGACTTTACCTGCCCCGCGAGATCAGCTACTTTATGCGAACCCGCCTCCTTCACCTCCAGCGGTTTCCCTGTGACATGTACCAGTCCAACGTATCCGTTCGGCGAAACCTTCAGGACATCCGCAGATCCCAGACTAACACCTACCTTCAGCGGGAGCCATTCATTTCCCACCTTTATCGTGTTTTGTCCTTTGTTGATCAAAACCTTGAACGTGTAGTCCTGGCCGTACAAACTGCCCGTGAAGAGCAGCGCAAAAGCGATTATCAGGTATCTCATAGGGTTCGCGGTCGACGGACCACAGTTGACTGACAAGTGTGGCGCGACAGACCTATTTAAGATTGTGTCGGATCAGGAAGTCGTTATATGTCTCTTCAAAGGCACCTGGCTCAATCTTATTTGCCTGCTCAAAAGCAAGGATCGCATCCGCTAGCAAATTGTTCTCCTCGTAGAATCCCGCGAGGAGCACCTTGTCCATTGCGCTTTGTTCATTCACTTCGCCGTTGATATTCGTGAGCAGTGACGCTACCTTCTCATAATCAGCCGGAGGCATCTTTTTCACCGTGTGCTTTCTTGAGATCACCCGTCCGGCACCCTTGGCGCTGACCTGGATCAAGACCGCCGTCTCACCTGCCAGTTTGGGATTTGATAGATCAACCGTATACGTATTCCCCGCCGTCTCTGCCTGAACGAGCACATCCTCGAACATGTTCATGACAACGACGACGAACGGGCCCTGGTTGGCGCGTTCCTCCCAGTTGACGATGACTGTCTTGCCATAGACAGGGGTGTTCTCCGGTAGAAAAACCTTCACTGTGCCCGGAGCAGCCGGGGCCTCCCGTTTAACCGCCCCCGTGGCGACCAGGCGATTTCCTCCTCCATCGTCGGACGCGCTCAGAATGAAGTCTGTGTACTTATTGAGGACACTGCTACCCGCGGGCACCTTTTCCTCCAACTCCGAAACCTTATGGACACCAGCCTGTTTCACTTCGACGGGCTTTCCGCTGGAATGCACCAACCCGACATACGAGTTGTCACCCAGCTTGACTTCATCTCCCGAGCGGAGTGTCGCACCTGTCTTCAGAGGATGCCACTCATTCCCGGCCTTGATTTCGTTACTTCCTTTATGGGCCAACACCTTGAAGGTGTAATCCTGGGCGAGCACAAGCGATCCCGGGGCTAACAGGACAGCGAGTAATAAAAATTTCAGCATTCTCATTGTGTTGTCGTATAGTTAAATCTACGAAATCTCTTCGTTTTGAGGTGTTAATACTTGGGGCTGGCTTTTGGTAAGTCTCTTGCTTCTCCAAATTCTGACCCAACTGTACAAGATGTTATCGCAGAATTCAAATGTCGGGCCAGATAATGCCACTGCGGCGATCGTAACGGTAAGATCAAGCTTAAAGGCAGATTCCGAGAACAGCCAGATCGTGAAGCCGGCCAATGAGACGATTTCAATTGCCTGAATAATAAGCGATACACTGTCAAACCAGACCGGATATCTGGCATTGATATAGAAGAACAGAGCCATGTTGCAGTAGCACAGAAAAAAGGCGATCACGTACTTAGGCCATTCTTCCAATTCATTGATGTAGTCGCGGTTGAGAATCATCGACACGATATTGGCGTGCACTACTACTCCAAACATGTCTGGATTGGCACGCCCCGCGATCTTGAGATTCAGCGGTGTAAAGAACTTGTCTTCCCACGCAGGATCACCGAACGAATCACCGAGATAACCCAGGATAACGATTTTGTCTCGCAGAACCGACGGATCGAAATCCTCCGTCAAGACTTGTCGTACATCAAGGGCAAAGAACATCGAGGGGAAATTGGTCGCGGCGAGGTGCTGCCCCTCAAGCGCTGTTTGCCGGACATCCACCATTTCAAAGTTGCCCCGAAAGTTGATCAACTCCTCTTCCTTACCTCTCGCGAGGAATTTTGCCGTCACGCCTGAGTCATACGCCATCGCCAGTTTGACCGAGAACGCCAGCATATCCTCCCCGTTTACATCGATTTTGGGAAAGAATGATCGCGAGATCTTGACGTCATCCTGGTATCTGGCACCGGTAGGCAAGTTTGCGAACCCCGCTGACGCATAGCTTTGAAACTCCGGATCCGAGTAAGCTATTGAGTCGTACGCATCCTCAACACTGCTCTGAGTCAATGCTGACGACTGGTGAAGTTTCGAAACCAGGATTACATTACCGGCTTCCTGAATAGCGTGTCCGAGCAGTAAGTTTCCCATGGTGTCGAGGAGCTGCGGGCAATTCGCAGGATCTCGCAACCCACCTTCGCAGTAGAAGAAACAGTCGACGCCTATGACACGAGGCTCGTACTTATTGATGATACGTATTTGCTCAGCGATCGCACCACGAGGGATATTGCCGATGTTAACCAGCACGATCCGATCGTCTACGATAGTGGTATCACGCATCTGGGAAAACGCGTAGTCGGTCAGTTCAAAGTCAGCGAGCGCTTGCCCGATGGGATCGAAGGCATCGAACATATTCAGGCTGGTCAATTCTGCCAGGGCCCACATCAGCACAAAAACCGTAGCAGTCGCCACGAAGCAGTTCAACCAAAACCGCTTCATGAACCGAAAAACTCTTTTAAGAAATGACCGGATCTTTCTCATAAAATGGGGTGCCGAACCAGTAAATTTATAAATTTCAGTTCATATTAACATGCTCCATTGAATACTTCACGCCTTTCAGCAGATGACTACCGAAATGGAATCCTCGCAGGAAACCGGATCGTACTCGCAAAAGCGATTACGTTGATGGAGAGCGTGCTGCGCACGGATCAAGGATTGGCCGACGAAGTTCTGAAGTCTGTCATTGCGCACACCGGAAATGCGCAACGCATCGGAGTTACCGGCGCACCGGGGGCAGGTAAAAGCACCTTCATTGAAGCCTTCGGAAAGGCGATCACAAGCGCGGAGCGAAAACTTGCCGTTCTCACAATCGATCCTACCAGTCAGTTGACAGGGGGAAGCATTCTCGGTGACAAAACACGCATGCTGGATCTATCCCGTGATTCGCGTGTGTTCATACGACCGTCGCCAGCAGGCACTGCGTTGGGTGGCGTTGCGTCCTGCACACGCGAAGCCATGTTGCTTTGCGAAGCTGCCGGCTTCGACACCATCATCGTGGAGACAGTCGGAACCGGGCAGTCGGAGATCACCATTCGAGGTATGGTCGACTTCTTCTTGTTGCTGATTCAACCCGGCGCGGGTGACGAACTGCAGGGAATCAAGAAGGGAGTTGTCGAAATGGCGGACGCCATCGCCATCACCAAGGCCGATGGCGATAACATTGCGGCAGCGCGTAGCACCCAGGCAGAATTCCAGCACGCTCTTCACCTAATGAAAGATGCTGCTTCAGGATGGATACCGAAGGTCGTAATGTGCTCGGCATTGCAGTCAACAGGACTGACAGACATTGAGGCGATGATCTCCGGGTTTTACCATCACATGTCAACATCCGGATATCTGGAAGAGACCAGGCGAAATCAAGGCATCTCCTGGTTTACGGAGCACTTCCAACATCTGCTGCTCACAGACCCTGCTCGATTGAACCAGATACAACAAGCGGAGGATGTTCTCAAGGGACAGATCCAGTCTGGTGCTATGTTCGCACGAGATGCGGCACAAAAGCTGCTTGATACATATCACCAGGCAATCAGAGACGAAAAGACAACAAACTGACAAACATTTCAGGTGTGATAAACAGGTTCGCGATCGTGCTAATATTCATCTCGCTGTGCAGCGGATGCGGGAGAAAGGAGGATGGGAGATCGGAACAAACTCCTGTCAACGACAGTGTATCACTTCGATATGCCAAAGGATTTACCGCGACCAAGGTGGGTAATTCAACACTCGTGGAAGTGAACCACCCGTTCCAGGGGGCCACCGAAGGGTTCCGATATCTTCTGGTACCGACAGGAGAAACGCCACCACCTCATGACAAGACTACAACCGTGATCCATGTACCGCTTGAGAGCATAGTGTGCACCTCCACAACACATATCCCGTTGCTCGACTACCTCGGTGAAACTGATAAGCTCGTTGGATTCCCCACTACCGACTATATCACTTCCGAAAAAATGAGGACACGCATCGATGATGGAAACGTTACAGAGCTGGGGATTGACAAAGGGATGAATCTCGAACGACTTGCCCTGTTGAAACCTGCTGCGGTCATGGCCTATACCATGACAGGTGATTACGGAGAATTTCGAAAGATAGAATCCCTCGGAATACCAATGATCATCAACGCTGAATATCTCGAAC
Organism: uncultured Roseivirgaceae bacterium; assembly: GCA_964438975.1. Lineage (GTDB taxonomy): Bacteria > Bacteroidota > Bacteroidia > Cytophagales > Cyclobacteriaceae > Chryseosolibacter. Next base: position 138,203 of record CAYTMU010000001.1, read on the forward strand.
ATCATCCACTGGGTCGTGCCGAATGGCTCAAGTTCATGGCTCTATTCTTTGACCGGCGCGAAGAAGCTGATTCCATTTTTCAGATGATTGAATCGAACTATCACACCGCAAGGGCAGTCTTGTCAGAAGCGACAGACAAGCCGACCGTGATGAGCGGCATTGTATATGGAGATGCGTGGTTTCTCCCGGCCGGCGAAAACTACGCGGCAGTGTTGTTTGACGATGCCGGATATGACTACCTCTGGAAGGACAGCCCCGGAAACGGATATTTGCGCATCCCGTTTGAAGGAGTTTATGAGAAAGCGCACGTCGCAAACCTCTGGATCGGCACAGGAGGATATAAATCCCTCGATGAAATTCGCACAGCCGATATCCGCTACACGCACTTCGAAGCTTATCGCAGCCACAATGTCTACAATTACGATGCACGCACGCGAGGAGCCAACGGAGGAAATGAATACCTCGAACTCGGCTACCTTCGACCCGACATCATCCTCAAGGATCTGATCAAGATCGGGCATCCACAACTGCTTCGCGACCACGATCTGTATTTCTACCGAAGGCTGGAACAATCCGCGACCGACCGCGATAATTAACATCTTTTGTTTGCCAAACTTCTTTACATTTGTATTGTTCGGCATCCTATTTTTTGCATAACCTGGCTCAGCAGGCCAATTATTGATGGAGCGTGTACGATTTACTTTTTTAGCATTCGTGGTGCTTTTCATAACTCATGTCGTAAGCGGAGCCGCTTACGAAGTCGCCTTGTTCGAAATAGACGGCAAAGTGGGATTGAAAAGTGATGGAGGGAAGATCCTGATTCCGGCGGAGTACGAAGCAATCGGGTGGAGCAATGGGCAGCTAACGATCATCGATCAGGTTACCGGGTATAAGAAGGATGGGATGTGGGGAATTATCAGCACATCGAACCGTATACTTACCCAGCCGCAATTCCTGGCAATTGAACCAGGCGAAGGATCTTTCCTGGTCGCACAAACGACATCGTCCTTATCGCAGCGAAATTCCTACGGCGTTGTCAGCACGTCCGGAAAGACGATCATACCTTTTATCTATGACGCGCTCTTTCTGTCAAACATGCGCGCCATCGTCATGTCGCGGATTGGCTCTCGCTTCCTGTTCGGACTGTCCGACCTCTCACACAAGATGCTTATTCCTGTTCAATACAAGCGTATCTATTCCCTGGGCAGCCTGCGTTATGCAGTGGAAAACTTTGAGAGCCGTACCGCGATCTTTTCGGAAGAAGGAACCCAGGTAACCCCTTTCGCCATCGACAGCATTTCCTCATTCCGTCGCGATCTGGCAATTGTGTATCAGGATCAAAAGCAAGGTCTCATCAATCGGGCCGGCCGGTTCATAGCCAGACCGGTTTATGGCGAAATCAAAGTCGAGGATGACGGTTCTGTCCTTGTTCGGGAGCAACACCATGTCTCGTTGCTTCAGGGCGACAATATCCTGGTTACGCACGTGCAAGCCGACGACATCGGCCCCTTGTCAGATAGTCGTTACGCCATCGAAGTGGGAGGAAAGTACTTTCTGACAGACAATGATCTCAAGATATTACACCCCGATCCATTGTGTTCGATCGACGTTTTCCACCATGGCACGGCCGTCTTCACAAAGGATGCGCGCGCCGGCGTGATGTCCACCGGAGGTGATGTTGTCATCCCCGCACAGTATCACACGCTGGAACAGGAAGGCAGCGGGTCGTACTATCGCGCGTGCATCGATACGGGAGGCAGGAACCGGTGGACGATAATTGACTCCCTGGGTAACTCGCTTACCGAAAAGCAGTATGAGCAGATCGGTCCCTTCAACGGAAAATTCTATCCCGCAAAAAGTCGCGGATACTGGGGTGCCCTCAACGCGTCCGGCAATGAAATCATTGCCTGCGTTCACGACTCACTTCTGCAAGAATTCCAAGGCAATATTGCCGTTAAGTTCAAAGGAGAATACGGCGTTGTGAACCTACGTGAGCACTGGGTAGTGACACCGCAGCCGCATCGCTTGCGATTGGTCGACGCCGGTAATTACTTCATTTATGACGATAATACCACCTATCTCAAATCGTTCCGCGGCGACCTGGTCTATTTTTCCGACAATCCTCTTGAGTATACAAACGGCTTTATCCGCGAACAACTTCCATCGGGGGCGTACTGGCTCATCAACATGACCGGGACGGTCATTGATCGATCGAATCAACCGGTGCTCGCTGATCAGATCTTTCCTGAGAGCGAAGGATTGCGCGCCATCCGCAAAGACGGGAAATTCGGATTCATCGACAAAGAAGGGAGGCTGCGTATCGCAAACAGGTACGAAATGGTTCAGCCCTTCAGCGAAGGACTTGCTGCCATCCGTATTCAAAACCGATGGGGATTCATCGATCGTCGCGAGACACTCGTGGTGCAACCTGCTTACGACGAAGTGAGAAATTTTTCAAACAAGTTAGCGATTGTCCGACAAGGGTCGTACTCGGGACTCGTCGACGTTACCGGCAAAGTTCTCCTTCCGCTGCGCTACGATGAGATCATTCCGAATGAGCACAACCGCTACGTACTCACCAACGCAGGATTACAAGGCCTTGCAGACGAGGTTGGGAAAGTCATTCTTCAGCCGCGATACGACCGGATCACCGATACTGGCAACGGATATGTTATTGTACAGCGCGACGGTAAGTATGGCGTTGTCACGCTGCATGGAATCAGCACGATCCCGCTGATCTATGACAGCATTTCTTACGATCATTATCGCGATCAGTATGCGGGAATAAAACGGTCAACGCTCCGCCCGCTAGAGGCGGAGCGATAGCCTTAATCTTTCTTCGGCGAAGCACCGGTAGTGCCCGACCCGGAGATGGAATCCCTCATTCCCGTATCAGCCACAACATTCTGCATCTTGTAGTAGTCCATGACGCCGAGGTTCCCCTTGACGAACGCCTCTGATATAGCCTTCGGTATCTCCGCCTCAGCTTCGATAACCTTAGCACGCGCTTCCTGCGCCTTCGCTTTCATCTCCTGCTCAAGCGCGACAGCCATGGCTCTCCGTTCCTCCGCACGGGCTTCCGCAACCTTGAGATCGGCGGATGCCTGATCGATCTGGAGTTTGGCACCGATGTTCGCCCCTACGTCGACATCTGCGATATCGATCGAAAGGATTTCGAACGCCGTCCCGGCATCAAGACCCCGTGACAGTACCAGTTTCGAAATATTATCCGGACTCTCGAGTACGGCCTTATGAGAACGCGCCTGGCCGATTGAAGAGACAATCCCTTCACCAACGCGTGCGAGTATTGTGTCTTCACCGGCTCCACCGACGAGTTGCGCGATACTCGCGCGCACAGTAACACGCGCGATGGCGATCAACTGAATACCATCCGCAGCGACCCCGGCGACCTTAGGTGTAGTGATCACTTTCGGATTAACCGATATCTGGACTGCCTGGAACACATCACGACCAGCGAGGTCGATCGCAGTCGCCTGTTTAAACGTCAGACTGATATTCGCTTTGTCAGCGGATATCAGTGCTCGAATCACATTCGGTACATTTCCGCCCGCAAGGTAATGCGTCTCGAGGTCATTTGATGATATCTCCAAACCTGCCTTCGTCGCAGTGATCAGCGATTCCACCACAATCCGCGGCGGCACTTTCCTGATTCTCATAAAGACGAGTTCAAAAAGACCCACCCTCACTCCTGAGAACAGTGCGGTAATCCACAGATTGATCGGAACGAAATAAAGGAAAACAAAAAACAGGATAATGATCCCGAAGACCATTAGGATTAGATTCAGCTCCATGGGAGTTAGTTTATCGGTTTAACAATAATTTGATGCCCGTCGATATGAACGATTTTCACTTTTGTGCCAACGTCGACGTAATCGCCTAACGTCTTGGCTTCGAACTCTCCGTTTTTGAACAGCACCCGGCCAACCGGTCGGAGTGTCGATCGCGTTGTACCCTCATCGCCGACGGAAAGAGCGTCCACCGTCCCCTCGTTGACTTTACTATTGATAGCTGACTTATTCGCGAACCTCATCCAGGCACGCGATCGGAAACTAAAGAACAACGTCACCGCCGTTACCGCTGCGGTTCCGATTAGAAAATATAGTCCGGTTTGCGAGCCGTAGTTCTCGTACGTAGTATATATCGCAGCTGCAAGAAAAAGGACCCCTAGGATGCCGATCAGCGTTGTCCCCGGTATGAAAATAACCTCGATGACTACCAGTGCGAGACCGATGAGAATTAGAGCAAAGATCAGATACCACATGCAGGGTCGTCGGGTTAATTGGTAAATATAGCAATAATTCGCCAGCCGGCCATTAGTACGCGCGGGCGAAGAGTACACGGCGTGCAGACGGCTTTCCACTGTATACGCACATTCCGGCCTCTTCCTTTGCATCAAGTGGTATGCAGCGGATCGTAGCCTTCGTCTCTTCTTTGATAGCCTGCTCCGTTTCAACCGTTCCGTCCCAATGAGCGGATACAAAGCCACCTTTCTCATCAAGAATCCGCTTCATCTCATCGTACGAGTTGACTTCCGTGGTTTTGTCGTCGCGAAATCTGCTTGCGCGGTTATAGATATTAGTCTGAATATCGCCGAGCAGAACGGGGATATGTTCACCTATCGCGTCGATGGCGAGAGTCTGTTTCTCCTTTGTATCGCGGCGAGCCACCTCTACGGTTCCATTCTGCAAATCACGAGGCCCGATGGCGATTCGGACGGGCACTCCCTTGAGCTCCCACTCCGCGAATTTGAACCCCGGCTTTTGCGTATCCCGATCGTCGAACTTCACGGTTAATCCATGCCCACGCAACGCCTTGGAAATCTGCTGTACCTTCTCCGAAATCTGTTTGAGTTCCTCATCTGTCTTGAAGATCGGAACAACTACAACGTGGATCGGTGCGAGCTTCGGTGGAAGGATCAACCCGTCGTCGTCAGAGTGAGCCATAATCAGCGCTCCCATCAGTCGTGTGCTCACGCCCCACGACGTTCCCCATACATGCTCGAGTTTGCCTTCCCTGTTGGCGAACTGAACGCCAAAGGCTTCGGCGAAATTCTGCCCCAGGAAGTGCGACGTACCAGCCTGCAAGGCTTTGCCATCCTGCATCATTGCCTCGATACAGTAAGTGTCAATAGCACCGGGAAAACGTTCCCCATCCGATTTCTTACCCTTGACGACTGGCATAGCCATAAAATTTTCCGCGAAGTCAGCGTAGACCTCTAACATCTGGATTGTTTCCTGGACGGCCTCCTCGGACGTCGCGTGAGCCGTATGCCCCTCTTGCCACAGGAATTCCGATGTTCTGAGGAACAGGCGAGTGCGCATTTCCCAGCGCACGACATTCGCCCATTGATTTATCAGAAGAGGCAGATCGCGATAGGACTGGATCCACTTCTTGTAGGTGCTCCAGATGATAGCTTCACTCGTCGGCCGCACGATCAACTCTTCTTCAAGCCGGGCGTCCGGATCCACCATGAGTTTGCCCGGTCGATCGGGATCGTTCTTCAGCCGGTAATGCGTGACGATGGCACATTCCTTCGCAAATCCCTCAGCATTCTGTTCCTCTGCCTCAAAAAGGTTTTTGGGCACGAAAAGAGGAAAATAGGCATTGGTGTGGCCCGTATCCTTGAACATCTTGTCAAGCGCTTGCTGCATCTTCTCCCAGATGCTGTAACCGTACGGCTTGATCACCATACAACCGCGCACATCAGAGTGTTCGGCCAGGTCAGCCCTCTTTACCAACTCGTTGTACCACAGTGAGTAATCCTCCTCCCGCGTTGGAATCTCTTTTGCCATAGATGGTATAGTTTTTGCGCTTTTTTAGTCGATCAAACGACAAATATAGGCTGAGTCCCGCGAATGCCGGCTAAATTTTGTAGCTTTATAGAATACTTTTCGGCCTATTTGCGTTAAAGTAATAGATACTAAAACCAGGCTCTGTTATGAAGATACATAGAATATTGGCGGCGACATTCACACTGATAGGAATTGGTGGGGCCTTCGCCCAGGGTGTAGAGTACGACGATATGTACTTTACGTCGAAAGACCGCGCCAAACTGCGCGCTCAGAACACAATGGAAGTTGCGTATCGTACCCCTGTTAAGGATAAGAAATACGATTTCTCGGCGGAAGACTCATACGTCAACCCGACCGATAGCTATTCGGCCCGCAACATTAATCCGGAATATACATCGCGTGAACACACGCAGTCCGCCCAGGTTGACGAACAGGATTATTTCGTAGATAACTACCAGTATAATCAGAACCAGCTCAATAACTGGAACAACAACTACAACAGCTGGTATAACAATGCCTGGTATCGCACTAACTACTATGGTCCGGCCATCAACAGCTGGCATAGCCCGTATTATGGCTACAATGCCTGGAACAGCCCTTGGTATGATCCCTATTGGGCTCACAACGGTTGGTCTAGTTCCTTTAGCTTCCACTTCGGAAGCGGCTGGAATTACGGCTGGGGAGGTCAATACAATTACTGGAATCGTCCCTACTATGGGTATGGGTCGAACTGGGATCCATTTTACAGCCCCTACTATTCAGCAGGCATGGGATATGCCGGTATGGGTTGGTACGGAGGTGGATACTGGAATAACTGGCGCTACCCTGGTGTTATTATTATCAGGGAAGGAGAGGCAGGACGCAAGGTCAATTACGGCAGACGTCCTTCCCGCAGCACGACGATCGTTTCCGACCGCAACGACGTCAGATCCCGATCCAGCGTAACAAACTCTGCCCGCGATGATCAGAGTAACGGACGCGTGTCAACACAGTCGAGGAAACAGGAGGAATATTATAACCGGTACAACAGTACACGGAGCACAGCGCCGTCGTATGACAGCCGAACGAATACCCAGAACAACCGCTCCCGGAACATGGATTCCTGGAACAACAGTAGCTGGGATAATAACCGTTCGGGCCGGACTTCAACTCCCTCCTACTCCCCGTCAAGAAGTAGCAGCGGATCGGGAACTCGTGTCAATACGGGCGGTAGCACCAATACCAGACGAGGAAGAGATTAACCCTTAAACTTGTATTTGATGAGGTTAGTAACATTCAGGTCCTACCTGACCGCTATTATATTGCTCGGTTTTTCCGCCGCGGATGCACAAGATTACGTCGAGAGCGCCTTGTTGTTCTCACGGACAAATCCGGCAGGTAGCGCACGGATCCTGGGGATGGGAGGCGCGCAGACCGCTCTCGGGGGCGACTTCAGCTCAGCGCTTTCAAACCCCGCCGGCCTCGGTATGTTCAACCGCTCAGAGTTCACAATGAGCCTGGGCTTAACTGATCATCGGACGTCTGTGAATTACAACCCCTCTCCCAGTTCCTCCCGGACGTATTCCGAGAGCAACCGCGGGGTATTCAACATTCCGGCTATTAGTTACGTCTGGCACATGCCGAAACACAACGACGAGTCATACTACGGAGGTTCCTTTGGATTCAGTTTCTCCAGGGTGAACGATTTCAATCGGGAGGCGGTCTACCAGGGCGACAACGTAGATAATTCGATCACTGACTATTTCATTGATCAGGCCTGGGGGGAGACAACCGATCAATTCTTTGATGGGCGACACGCCAACACACCGACCGGTCTCGCGTATTTCAATTACCTGATCGGCCCGAGGTCGATACAAGATCCGAACGAGCCCAACGATGAATATTTCACAGACGCAGGCTATCCGCATCAGACCGAAGAGATCACCGTGAAAGGTGCTTCCAATCAATGGAGTTTCTCATATGGCGGAAATGTGAAAGATATGTTCTTCTTCGGCGCTGGAATCGGTGTCACCTCGATACGATACAACTCCGTGAAAACATTCTCTGAAGACTTTGGAGCGGATATACTTGAAGCACTTCAATTAACAGAAAATCTCGAAATCACCGGCACGGGAGTCAATGCTACCTTGGGAGCCATAGTCCGGCCCGTCGAATTCATTCAATTCGGATTGTCCTATACGACACCGACGTACTATAGCTTATCGGAGACATATGACGCCGCTATGTGGAGTCGATGGGACAACTTCGATTACTACGGCGACGGCGAAGTGATCCTCGGAGACAATAGCAACAACCCTGAACGGACCGAGTTGAGTGTGCTTGACTACCAGTTCACCGCGCCGGGCAAGCTCCGCGGTGGCGTAACGTTGCTAAGCCAGTATGGTTTTATTACCGCTGATGTCGAGATGTTAAATCCTTCGAAGGCGCGCTACAAATCAAGGGATAGTTTTATCTCCTTCGCGCCCGACAATGACGATATCAGGCTGATATACGACCAGGTGATCAACTTTCGTATCGGCGCAGAGTTCCGGCACGATATCATGCGCGTTCGCGCTGGTTACGCATTGCAGGGAAATACATTCAGTAACAGAGTCGCGACTGACAACGCTATCGCATCAATTTCCGGAGGAGTTGGTGTTCGACTGAAGACATTCTATGTAGACCTGGCAATTATTCACCAGGCGGGAAAAACCTATCCCTATAGGCCTTACACGTTTTTCGACGGATCGGGACCCGTGGCGGATTTTCGGGATAAAACACTGAACGGTCTCATCACCGCAGGCTTTACTTTCTGATGTTGATCTGCTTCAGCAATGCTTCTACCGAGGAATCGGTTGATGTGATCTGTGCCTGCTGATAACATAACAAACGCGACGCACGCATGCGTTCAAGCCTTTGTCGCAACTCCTCCTCACCTGAGGCAAGTAAGAGCGGGCGATCCTGGTTCTTCTTTACGCGTTCGACCAATTCCGCAATGGGGCAATCTAGAAAAACACTTAGTCCATGACGATTGATAACCTCCATCCCCTGGTGGAAGCAAGGCGCTCCGCCACCGGTAGCCATAACAAATGACGTCGGGCGCGAAGTCCACTCACGTAAGAGTCTGGATTCGATCTCGCGAAAATGCTCCTCACCCTGCTCGCGAAAGATCTCAGAAATGGGCATCCCCTCCGATCGTTCGATCTCCACGTCAAGATCGATGAACTCGACGGAAAGTTTCTCGGCGAGTTCTCTTCCGACCGTGGTTTTTCCCGATCCGGGCATGCCGACTAGGATGATCTTCATGAGTTGCGTTGGCGTAATGATCTACTCTATCAAAGCCAGTACGTCGGCTGCGTCCGGTGTATCGTTGTGATGCCACATGCCTTTGACCGTTCCGTCAACCCACAGTGTCATCCCCGGATTGGAACGGATGATCGTCTTCAGTACCGTTGCATCAGCGAAATAGTACGGAACTGCCAGTTGATGTTCATGTCGAAACGCTTCGAATTGTCCGCTTCCAGAAGAGGTCAACACCATCATCTCTACGCGGCCATCCAGTTCGTGTGACAACCGCACAATATCCTCGATATTCGCCGTCGAAGCCTTTCTTACGTCGTAGATGATGAACAGCAGTTTTGCTCCCTCAAACGTAAGTTGCGTAACATCCTCGCCTTCTACACTTGAAACCGCGTAGTCGGTGATCTTCGGCTTCGTCTTGTCCTCGTTTACCTGAACCACGCTTTCATACCGGTAGAGGGTTGTATCCATCAGATATTTTTCAGACCGTACTTGTTCGCCATTGTCCTTCCGGATGAAAACATATTCAAAGATCGGCTGCTCCTCGGGCTGCATCTGCGCAGGGATATGATTTCCTATGCGGTAAGCGCGGAAGTCGATAAATGGCAGATGACGGATAGCATAAATACCAAGAAAGAGACAGGCCACAACCGTCGCACCGACGAGAACGTCACCCACGCGGGTAGTCGGCACCGCTTTATAGCTGCGGCGATACCAGAACAAGTGTAAAACAGGGACCATCAGAATGACATCCTTGTAAAAGGATTGCCATGGCGTCAGCTTGATGGCATCGCCGAAGCAACCACAGTCGGTAACCTTATTGAAGTAGGCAGAGTAGAACGTCAGGAAGGTAAAGAACACCATCAGCACAAGCAGAAGGACCGTCGTGAGATTCATCCGGTAGAACAAGAGGACCGCAACTCCCAGGGCGACTTCCAGAATGATCATAATCATTCCGATCTCCATTGCGAATGGAATAAAAAGCTCATAGAACGAACCAAAATCATCGGCAAACACAGTGAAGTATTCCTCCATTTTGATCTCCGTACCGACCGGATCGTTGAGTTTTATAAGACCCGAAAAAATGAACAACCCGCCGACAAAGAAGCGGGAGATCTGATCGGCGATGGATTTGAACGTCATGATGCCTTTAGCTTTATTAGTGCGAACACTGCATAGTTGATCATATCCTGGTAATTGGCTTTCACCCCTTCACTTACCAGAGTCTTTCCAGCATTGTCTTCAATCTGCTTGACCCGAAGCAGCTTCATCAGGATGATATCCGTTATCGATGTGATGCGCATCTCCCGCCAGGCCTCGCCGTAGTCGTGATTCTTGTTTTCGAGGAGTTCGAACGTCTCTGCTACAGCTTCGTCGTATGGTCCTTCCAGATCCTCGAATCCGAGTTCCAGTTTATCTGACTCCGCAAGCCGTATCTGAAGGAGCGCAATGAGGCAGTAGTTGATAATACCAATGAACTCATCCCGCACGGGGTCGCCGACTCGCTGCTTTCCCTTTTCCTGAATGCTACGAATACGTTGTGCCTTGATAAAGATCTGGTCAGTGATAGATGGCAAACGCAAAATGCGCCACGCGGTTCCGTAGTCGCGCGTTTTCTTTTCGAACAAAGCTTTGCACGCGGCTATTACCTCTCTATATTCGACGGCGGTTCTTTCGATCATAATTCTCAATCGGTGCAAAATACGCCATTTTCGACAAACAAAACACTGAACATCAACGGAAGGATCATTGATTTGACGACTCCCCGAATCATGGGGACACTCAACATCACTCCCGACAGTTTTTTTGATGGCGGACGCTTTACGACCGAAAAGTCCATCATCTCCCACGCTGAAAAGCTCATATCTGAAGGAGCCGACTTCATCGACGTAGGTGGTCACTCGACCAGGCCCGGCGCCGCAGCCGTTCCAATGGAGGAAGAACAGCGTCGGGTAGTAGATGCGATCCGGTTCATCCTTCGAGAGTTCCCATATGCCATCATTTCGGTCGACACGTTTCAGAGTGCGGTGGCAAAGGCAGCGGTACACGCCGGAGCCTCGCTGATCAATGACGTATCCGCCGGGAACCTCGACAGCGAGATGTTCCCAACCGTAGCCGGTCTCGGTGTACCCTATGTTGCCATGCATATGCGTGGAACACCACAGACGATGCAGAGCCTTACCGATTACGACGATGTTATCACTGAAGTAATTGGGTACTTCCATCCGAAGATCCATGAACTTCGGCGTCTGGGTGTACGTGACATCATCGTCGACCCGGGCTTCGGCTTCTCAAAAACCACTCAACAGAACTTTCATATACTCCACCATCTCCGCGAATTCAGTATTCTCGAACGTCCCCTCCTCGTTGGCCTCTCGCGAAAATCAATGGTATGGAGAACACTAGGCGTCAACCCCGAGACTGCACTGAACGGAACGACCGTATTGAATACGATCGCCTGCCTGAACGGTGCTGACATTCTGCGAGTACACGATGTGCAGGAAGCTCGCGAGGTAATCAAACTTTTTACGGCGTTACGGGATAATGTACCGGGATGATACTCTATCTTAGTGCCATTCCATTTTCGGCATTTTTATTTTAATGATCTTCCTGTTCAGAATAGGATTTCTTGAAGTAAGCTGGGTTGATATCGTTGATATAAGTCTGGTCAGTATCCTTTTGTATCAAGTATACAAACTGGTACGGGGAAGTATTGCCGCCAAAATATTCATCGGTATCCTTGCACTTTACCTCGTTTATCTCATCGTGCGTGCCGCGGGGATGGAACTCCTGGCGACGATCCTTGGGCAGTTCATGGGCGGCGGGGTCGGCGTGCTCGCTATGATTATCCTCTTTCAGCCTGAGATCCGAAAATTCCTACTGGTGATCGGGCGCGGCACTGAGTTGCGCGAGAATATCTTCCGAACAATTATAAACTTTCGGAATGCCTATCCCGATGCATTCGATCTACAGCAGGTTATGGACGCGGTGAAGTCGCTGAAGGCCACAAAAACCGGAGCATTGATAGTCTTCTCGCGGAACGTCGGATTGCGATTTTATATTGAGACAGGTGACGCGCTGAACGCAGAAGTGACCAAGCGTCTGCTGCTTGCGATCTTCAACAAGAACAGCCCACTTCATGATGGCGCAGTGGTGATTCACAAAGGCAGGATCAAAGCCGCGAGATGCATATTGCCAGTAAGCGAGAACGACAACCTGCCCGCACACTTCGGCCTGCGTCATCGGGCGGCGGTCGGCATGTCGGAGAACACAGATACCCTGGTACTCGCGATATCTGAGGAGACGGGTCGACTGATACTGGCTCGAAATGGTGCTTACGTGCACGGACTCAAATTGACTCAGGTGGAGAAGAAGATCGTCGACTACCTGCAAAACAACGAATCAGGCAATTGGCAGGACATTCCCGAGGAACAGGCTGCCGAAGGCTCCTGACGTTCGCATCGTATCGGAAGGCATGGAATTTGAGTTGTCTGCGGCAAAAGTCTGCTTTCCGAGTGCGGTTA
>CAYTMU010000001.1:150918-251320 GCA_964438975.1 uncultured Roseivirgaceae bacterium
TAAACCCTGAGGGGGAAGACGAAAAATCGCCTAATCGATCTATGTTTTCATAAAGGTATCGCCATGATGATTGAAGCAAGTCCGGTCAAGTTCTACATCGCCAAATTCTTCTTTCTCGCGTTCTCAGCTATTCAGTGGCTCGTTGCCGCCGTTCTCCTAATGCGTTTCACCTTTAGCAGCAAGACCTTTTTCATCTCCCTGTTCTTCATCACATTAGGACTGATCTTCTTCTATGTGTTCCTGCTCGTGAACGACAAGATCAAGCGCGTCGCTGTAGGGAAGAACAAGATCGTGATCATCGACGGCGACAAGAACTCGCGATTCAGTTGGCCAGAGGTAAAATCCCTCCGGATAATTCCGTTCTTCAATCTCTACAAGCTCAAGCTACGCGGTAAGAAAAATCCGATCTATTTCTTCCCGGCGAGAAATATCGATCCTGCTTTCGGTCTTCTTGCGAAGGACACCTCGAAGATGGGTTCAATCGTAAAAAAGAAGAAAAAGAAATTTGGGATAAAATAGGTGGCGAAAAATCTCCCAACCTGCTGAATTCCTCGCCGTTGCCTATTCCTTCAACACACCCAACTCCCGTCCGACCGCAGTGAAAGCCTCGATGGCCGCATCGAGATGCTGACGTTCATGCGCCGCCGAGATTTGCACCCTGATACGAGCCTGGCCCTTGGCGACCACCGGATAAAAGAAGCCAATAACATAGATGCCCTTATCCAGCAGACGGTCTGCGAACTGTTGGGCGAGCGGCGCGTCGTACAACATGATCGGAACGATCGGATGACTTCCGGGGCGGATGTCGAATCCCGCACCAGTCATCTTTTCACGAAAATACGCCGTATTATGCTCCAGCTTGTCACGAAGAGCTGTTGTCTCCGACAGCATTTTGAGTACTTCGATAGATGCTCCTGCAATTGAAGGCGCGAGGGTATTCGAGAAAAGATACGGTCTTGAACGCTGGCGGAGTATTTCTACGATTTCCTTCCTCGCCGATGTGAACCCGCCTGAAGCACCGCCCAGTGCTTTACCAAGCGTCCCGGTAATTATATCGACCCGTCCCATCACGCCACAGAACTCGTGAACTCCGCGCCCTTGCTTTCCGACAAACCCGGTTGCGTGCGATTCATCGCTCATAACGAGCGCGTCGAACTCCTCAGCCAGGTCGCAAATATGATCCAGGCGCGCAACGGTTCCATCCATTGAAAATGCGCCATCCGTAACGATCATTATCTGTTTCGCGCCGGCTTCCTTTGCCTGACCGAGTTGTTTTTTCAGATCATCGATGTCGTTATGCTTATAGCGGTAACGCATCGCTTTGCAAAGTCGGACGCCGTCGATAATGGATGCGTGGTTCAGTTCGTCTGAAATGATCGCATCCTCCGCGCCAAGCAACGGCTCGAACACACCACCGTTTGCGTCGAACGCCGCGGCATAAAGGATGGTGTCCTCCATTCCGAGAAATTCCGATATCCGTGCTTCGAGTTCCTTATGAATATCCTGTGTACCACAAATAAAACGTACAGAAGACATGCCATAGCCATGAGAATCGATCGAACGCTTCGCCGCCTCGATAACGCGTGGATGTGACGATAGGCCGAGGTAATTGTTCGCACAAAAATTGATAACCTCTTTACCATTGGTCGTGATGACTGCCCCTTGAGGGGTCGTAATCACGCGCTCATTCTTATAAAGACCGGCATTTCTAATGGAGTCCAACTCCTTCTCCAGGACAGGTTTCAGTTTTGTATACATATTCCAATATTTTTCTTGTTACTGCTTCGGTCTTATCACAGGTCGACCGGGTCTTGCCGGCGAGGGAGCCGGCGCAGGAGGTTTCACACTTTCTTCTACTGTCGCCAGCAGGTACTTCCGGCGGATAGGATTGATCAGGTTGAGCTTCTGGACAGTAAAACTATTCGGGTGCATCTGGTCGAATTCGTGTTTCCACGTTTCCCATAGATCGGACTCGGCTTCGCGGAAACGCGCTGAATCGATTCGTTTACTCTTTAGATATTGCTCGAACGTAGGACCTTCTGTCATAAACAACAACGTTACCTCCATGTAAAAGCAGACATTCCTCTCTCCCGCAGCGTGGGTTATTAATAATATTTGTCACTCAATAGTGCATTCAAATGTATAACGTTTTTATTTGCCGTTCGATGTCAGATGATCAAAACTGTTATTTAGCTTGAAAAAAGAGAAAATCCTTGTTGTCGGCGCAGGAGGCCAGTTGGGTTCGGAACTTACACAGGCGCTTTGGAATCGGTTTGGTAAAGAGAATGTAATCGCTACGGACATCAAAGATCCCGGAGGCGTTGTTGGGCAAAGTAATTTCGAAATTCTTGATGTGCTTCAACGTGAACACCTGTTCGACTTCATTCGAAAAAACGGTTTCACGCAGGTGTACCACCTCGCCGCAGTACTGTCAGCGGTCGGCGAGAAGAATCCGTTGTTTGCCTGGCGCCTGAATATAGACGGCCTGCTTCATGTTCTGGATGCTGCGGTCGAGTTCAGGATAGGGAAAGTATATTGGCCGAGTTCCATCGCTGTGTTCGGACCGAATACACCGAAGACCAACACACCGCAGAACGCCGTGATGGATCCGACTACGATTTACGGCATTAGTAAGCTCGCCGGCGAGCGCTGGTGCGACTGGTATCACCGCAACCGGGGCGTGGACGTAAGAAGCCTTCGCTACCCCGGCCTCATCGGTTACAAAGCAAAGCCAGGCGGCGGAACAACTGATTACGCCGTCGAGATCTTTTTCCGCGCAGTTGCTCAGAGAAAGTATGTATGCTTTCTGAAACCGGACACTAGCCTTCCTATGATGTACATGGATGATGCCGTGAAGGCGACACTGGATCTGATGGAAGCGCCATCGGAAAACGTGAAGGTCCGGTCCAGTTATAACGTTTCCGCGATGAGTTTCTCACCGTCCGAGATCGCGGAAGAGATTAAGAAGATCATTCCAGGGTTTACGATCGGGTACGAACCGGATTTTCGACAGGACATTGCAGACTCCTGGCCGCGGTCGGTCGACGACTCGGTGGCAAGAGCAGACTGGGGATGGCAACCCGGGTTCGATCTCCCAGCCATGGTCGCAGACGTCCTTCAGCGATTGCCCGAAAGCGCGATTCCGGGCTAACGCCGACCAGGCGCGCCATGGATAAAAAATCCGGAAAAGGTTTTTATCCATGGCTGATTGTGCAATCTTTGGTTCCCTTCGTTGATAAAGGGCAAGCGTATGATGCAAAACCTGAAAATTACCCAGTCCGATGGTGTGGTCACTATCACAGTATCGAGACCCGAAGCGTTGAACGCACTAAACCTCCAGACACTTTCGGAGCTTATCACGGCACTCCAGCAGGTGTACGAACATACTGACCAGCGCGGTGTCATTATTACTGGCGAAGGAGAGAAGGCATTCGTAGCCGGTGCGGATATTAAAGAATTATCTGCGCTGACGCAGGACCAGGCACGTGCTTTTGCACAGAACGGTCAGCGCCTTTTTAAATTGATTGAGGACTGCCCGAAGCCGGTCATTGCTGCCGTCAATGGCTATGCCCTGGGAGGCGGTTGCGAGCTCGCGATGGCATGTCATATCCGCATCGCCGCTGAAGGCACTCAATTCGGCCAGCCCGAAGTCAATCTCGGCATTATTCCGGGGTATGGCGGAACTCAACGGCTAACCCAACTCGTTGGCAGGGGAAAAGCACTGGAATTAATGATGACAGGCGACATGATCACGGCAGAAGAAGCGAAGTTGATCGGACTGGTCAACCATGTCGTGGCTCCGCAGGACCTGATGACAACGTGCCAGAAAATACTTGATCGGATCCTGAGCAAAGGCCCGTTAGCGGTGTCTGGTGTGATTCGCAGCGTCAATGCCGGATTCGGATTTGAGAAAGCCGGGTATGAAGCCGAGGCAGACAACTTCGCCTTGTGTACAACCACGAATGACTTCAAAGAAGGGACCGACGCGTTCATCCATAAGAGAAAGCCACAGTTCAAAGGGGAATAGCAGCGTTTGTTGCGCTTCGGTTTAGTAACAGAGAATGGGTAAGATCCAGCGACTTGCGGGAGAAACAGTTCTGTATGGACTTGGCAGTATCCTGCCGAGGTTCCTCAGCTTTCTGCTGGTCAGACTGCACACCGATCCCGATGTCTTCGCACCTGAAGAATATGGTATCATTACCAACTTGTACTCATGGGCAGCAGTCGTCAACATCGTGTTAATGTTCGGGATGGAGACGGCATACTTCCGATTTGCAAGTAAGCCTGGTGCATCGGAAAAACGGATCTTTGATCTCGCCCTCACGGCAGTGCTTGTGATCAGTACAGCGATCTCCGTCGTCCTGATTCTTCTCGCCGAGCCGATCGGCAATATCCTCGAAGTACCGGGACACATCAATCTGGTGATCTGGCTCGTGGTGATCATGTTCATAGATGCCACGGTCGCCATTCCTTTTGCGCGCCTTCGGCTTCAGAGAAAGGCGTTGTGGTTTGCCACCGGGAAGCTGCTCAACATTGGAATATTGGTCGGGCTAAACGTCTACTTCCTTAAACTGGCATCCAACTATGAGCCAGACGTATCGCTGGTGATCCTTGCCAACCTCGCCGCGAACATGTTCTATCTCATTTTCTTCGCCCCGATGCTGTTGACCTGGCGCCCATCGTTCGATCGGCTGATCTCGCCCGCGATGTACCGATACGCCTATCCCATCATGATCACCGGCCTCGCGGGAATGACCAACGAGATGTTTTCGCGGATCATGTTAATAAAATGGTTACCGGAAGGGTTCTACGGCACGCAAAGCGAGCAGTATGCGCTCGGTATATTCGGCGCGTGCTACAAACTCGCCGTGTTGATGAATCTCGCGATTACAGCCTTTCGATACGCAGCCGAACCATTCTTTTTCACAAATGCTCCTGACAAAAGTTCGCCTCAACTGTTCGCCCGCGTAAACAACTATTTCGTGATCGTTTGCTGCGTTATTCTGCTGGGCGTCTCGGTCAACCTCGATATCCTGAAGTATTTCCTCGGGGATCCGGCGTACTGGCAGGGTTTACACATTGTTCCCGTACTCCTGCTCGCATATCTATTCCTCGGGATCTATTACAACTTCTCGGTTTGGTTCAAATTGACTGACAAGACGTATTACGGTACAATGATTACAGTAGGCGGTGCGTTAATTACGGTCATAGCCAATTACTTTCTGATCCCCGTTGCCGGTTATGAAGGCAGCTCGTTCGCAGCGTTGCTCTGTTATGTTTCGATGACGTTTGCATGCTACTTCTTAGGACAGCGGTTTTATCCAATCCCATACAGCATCGGCAAGATGCTGATGTACATCGGCGTAACACTCGGCCTTGTATACGGAACATCAGCTATCTCAATTCCGCAGCAGTTCTGGGCTACGGTCTTTCACATGGCTGTCGTTCTGCTGTTCCTCGTTATTGTTTATCTCATCGAAGGACGGGATCTGAAGGTCAAGCGGGTGTGATTTTTTATTGCCGTGGCCGGAGCGTTCCCGATATTGTTAACTTTGCCAAAACTATATCTAAAGAATCATGAATATCATAATCCCCATGGCCGGCCTTGGCAAGAGGATGAGGCCGCATACCCTAACCGTTCCAAAGCCGTTACTTCCCATCGCAGGCAAACCGATCGTTCACCGGTTGGTGGAAGACATCGCGAAGGTCTGTAATGAACGCATCGACAATATCGGGTTCATTATCCATCCCTCGTTCGGGGAAGCCGTGGAGGAAAACCTAAAAGCCATCGCCGCTGAAGTCGGCGCCACCGGAAAGATCTATTACCAGACCGAAGCGCTGGGAATCTCACATGCCCTGTTGTTCGCACAGGAGCTTTTCACGGGCAAGGTCATTGTGGCGTTTGCCGACACGCTTTTCAAGGCCGACTTCAAGATGGATACAGACCGCGACGGGATTATCTGGGTACAACGTGTAGACGAGCCGTCACAATTCGGTGTGGTCAAACTGAACGATCGGAAGGAAATCACAGCCTTCGTTGAAAAGCCGTCCGAATTCGTCTCCGACCTCGCGATCATCGGTATCTACTTCTTCAGGGACGGCAAGCGATTGGCAGACGAAATGCAATATCTGATCGACAATAATATCCGGGAGAAAGGAGAGTTTCAGTTCACCACGGCATTAGAGAACATGAACAAGAAGGGAGCAGTATTTTTGCCAGGCGAAGTGACGGAGTGGTTAGACTGTGGAAATAAAGATGCGACGGTTAACACCAACCAACGCTACCTTGAGTTCATCCGCGATCAGGAACTGGTTTCACCGAAGGCCAAAGTTGTGAATTCGGTGATCATTCCGCCGTGTTACGTTGCCGACGGTGTTGTTATTGAGAACTCAGTCATTGGCCCCCACGTGTCAGTCGGCAAAAATACGACTATTGCCGACAGCCGTCTGAGAAACTCCATTGTACAGGAGAATAGCCGTATTTCTTGTGCGGTACTGGAAAATAGTATGTTAGGGAATTTCGTTAATTTTGACAAAAAGCCGTCTGATCTGAGTGTTGGAGACTATAATGCTATGACTTGAAACCGATCCGGAGCAATATTGTTGTTGTGCTTTTTTTGCTACTGACGCTTGCCGGGTCCCATACTGCTGTCGGCCAGAAGAAGAAGCGCGGGGATGATCACTCGCAAGGAATTCGGTTGAGGGAAGCGGAGTTCTACTTCACCGAAGGAGAGAAGTTCTTTATCCTGGAAGACTACTCAAAGGCGTTGGTTTACTACCAGCGCTCGCTCGATATCAACCCGGAGAACGGCACGATTCACTACAAGATCGCGGAGGTTCTTTCCAAGAGTACGCGGCCGGATGACCTGCTCAAAGCGTCTGTTAGTATCGCGCAGGCATTAAAACTGGAAACAGGCAACAAGTACTTCTATCTGCTGGCAGCCACGATCTATAACAGTCTGGGTCGCTTTGACAAGGCGGCACAGATGTATGAAACAATGGTCGACAAGATCTCTGGCACAGAGGAATATCTGTACGAACTTGCGGCCGTGTATCAATACGCCAACCAGCCTGAACTTGCGATCAAGGCCTATAACCGCGCCGAAGAATTCTTTGGTGTGAACGAAGTCTCTTCGATTCAAAAACTCAAACTGCTATTTGCGACCGGCAAGGTATCCGAGGGGATGGTAGAGGGAGAAGAACTCATCAAAGCCTATCCCGGAGAGCCTCGTTATGTAATGGCATTCACAGAGGTTCTCTCCAACCAGGGAATGCGCGACGAAGCCATTCAATACCTGGAGAATTTTCTGCGGAACAATCCGGAATCGGGCGAAGTCACAATGTTACTGGCAGGTTTCTATCGCGACACGGGGCAGGAAGAGAAGGCCCGCCCCTACTTAGTGGCGCTGTTTGACGACCCCTCAGTCGAATTATCCAGCAAGCTTATTGTCCTCGGCACCTACAATGCCGAGTTGAACCAGAACAAGGCGTCCAAAATTTCCGATGCCGATAAAGAAGATTTCGCTACAAAGCTTTACGAAAAGCTCAAAAAAGAATATCCCGGTCATCCCAGCGTTCACATCATTGGCGGTGACCTTTATCTGTCTACCGGAAGGAACCGCGAGGCCCAAATTGAATACCTGCATGCCGTGGAAACCGGGGCAGACGTCACATTTGAGGTTTATGAGAACCTGCTCTACCTGGAAACTCGACTCGAGCAGTGGGATCAGGTGATTCGACACGCGGAGGAAGCGCTGGAAATTTATCCGAACCAGAGTGTGATCCACTACTTCAATGGCGTTGCTCATCTTAGAAAGCGGCATTACCCCGAAGCCATCCAATCATTGGAGCAAAGCAAGCGGCTGGGATCTTCAAACGCGGCACTGATGGGCGAAATCAGCAGCCAACTGGGTGAAGCGTACAACGCGATGAAGGACTATTCCAGGTCGGATAAGGCATACGATGACGCGCTTGTCCACAACCCAAACAACGCTACGGTATTGAATAACTACAGCTACTACCTGGCATTGCGCAAAGAAAATCTGGAAAAAGCTGAAAAGATGTCAGCAACATTGATAAAAAATCACCCGGAAAATCCGACCTTTCTGGATACGTATGCCTGGGTTCTTTTTGCCCGTGAAAAGTATAAGGAGGCTAGGCGGATCATAGAGCGGGCAATCAGTACCGGGAAAGCCACGGCTGTACACTTCGATCACTATGGTGACATCCTGTACAAGCTTGGTGACGTGGATAGTGCGGTCAGACAGTGGGAAAAAGCACGCGGCATGGATGCCAAAAGTGAAAAACTCAACAAAAAAATTGCGAATAGAAAGATTTATGAATAAGAGCCAAGGGTTCTTTTCAATCATCCTCTGCACGCTTCTCATTACAGCATGCAGTAAAAAGACCATTGCCCCGATTGCTTCCAGTCCGAAGAAAACACTGAGTATTGAAGAAATCGACTTCGACTATTTCCAGGGAAAGGCCCGCATGATTCTGCGCGATGCCAACAAAGAGCGGGAGGTGAAGGCAAACATCCGCATGCGCAAGGACAGCGTCATCTGGATGACGTTCTCCGTGATCGGAGTACAAGGAGGAAAAGCCCTCATAAACAAAGATTCGATCACCGTTGTCAGCACTGTCGACAAGGAGTATTACGTGTTTCCATACAACGAATTGAGCGATCGGTTCCAGTTTGAGATCAATTTTGATGTCGTGCAAGCCGCTATGCTCGGAAATCCGATAATCGAACGGTCTAACCGCGATGACGTGCAACAGGAGAGTTCGATGTATCTTCTCAAACAGTCACAGTCGGACGTCAGTGTCGTGAACTACGTAAACGCAGCCAGTATGAAGATCGAAAAGGTGGAGATGAAGGAAGAGGCCAGTATGAACTCGCTGGTGATCAACTACTCCAACTTTCAACCAGTTGGCAATCGTGTCTTTCCGTATAACGGAACCATCAATCTTTTTTACAAAACAATGTCGGGTCTCCTGAACACAACGATAATTTTTGAGTACAACAAAGCTGAGGTAGGCGGAAAGGAACTGCGGTTCCCATTTAATATTCCCAAACGATATGTGCGCAGGTAAGAGTTTTCTGCTTGTCATTATCTTACTCGCCTGTAGTCTCTCTGCCTTTGGACAGAAAAAGACGAAAGGCCAGCTTCAAAAAGAAAAGCAGCAGAACGTCGAGCGGATCAGGGAGGTTGAAAAGATCCTGAACGAAACGTCAGCGAAGCGCAAAAACTCGCTCGGCGAATTGAATGCTTTGAATCAGCGCATTCTCGAGCAACAAAACCTCATCAACTCGATCCGGAATGAGATCGGACTCTTGAATACGGAAATCCGTGAGAATAATGATATTATCCAGGTCCTTGATGACGATCTCGATAAATTAAAACAAGAGTACGCGGCTATGTTGTTCGCTGCGCAGAAGGCAAGCAATAGCACCACACGTTTAACATTCCTGTTCTCTTCCAAATCGTTTGATCAACTCGTCATGCGCCTCCGCTACATGGAGCAGTACGGTGAAGCGCGGAAACTGCAAGCTGAACTGATATCACAAGTCCAGGCCGAGCTAGGCAACCAGGTTAAGCAGATAGAGAACAAGCGCGAAGAGAAGAACAAACTGTTGAAGGATGGTGAGACTGAGAATATGAATCTCGCCAGTCTGAGGAAAAAACAGTCGAACCTGGTCAAAGCGCTGGAAAAGGAAAGTAAGAAGCTGAGAAGTGATCTTGAAGAAACGAGAAAAGCGCTGACCGTCCTTGACCGGAAGATCAACGACATCATCAAGGAGGAAATGGAACGCGAAGCCCTTGCGCTCAAGAGTAGCAACAGGTCGGTATCAGTTGCCCTCTCGTCGTCCTTTGAGGAAAACAAAAACAAGTTGCCCTGGCCGGTATCTACTGGCTTCATTTCGCAGCGATTCGGTCGCCAAAACCATCCCGTGCTAAAAGGAATCGTTCTCCAAAATGACGGCGTCAACATTCAGACAAAGCAGAACGAAAAGGTCAAAAGCGTCTTCGAGGGCGAAGTGCGAAGCGTGGCGTTTATCCCAACTTTTGGGAGGACCGTCATCATCAATCACGGCGAGTACTACTCGGTCTATACCGGCCTGAAGGAAGTGTATGTCAAGTCCGGGCAAAAAGTGACAACCAATCAGGAAATCGGGCAGGTGATCTCGAATAACGAAGGCATTTCGGAATTGCGCTTCCAGATCCTCAAGAAATTTACCCCCCTGGACCCGCAGGCATGGCTGGCAAACATGTAAAAAAAGGCCACAGGAGGTCAGAGAGATACGTGGACGGGGTTAAAAGAAATCACTCTCCATTCTTTCAGATTCTCGATTTTTTTACCCTATTTTTGTGATTACCTGCCAACACTTTTTGCGGTTAACCGGAGCGGCAGGAAGCTTCGGAGTATCATATCTCGCTGAACTTTAATAATTTTAATATGAAAGCGGTATTATTGTTTTTGGGAAACCTCGGAATGCAGGAAATCATCCTTATCGGCTTGTTCGTCCTGATCTTTTTCGGGGCAAAGAAAATCCCTGAATTCATGAAGGGTCTCGGTAAAGGTGTTCGCGAATTCAAAGATTCCATCAAAGATGTGAAGAAGGATATCGAGGATGCCGGTGCTGCCGCCAAAATTGAAGAAGGCAAGTAGTATTGAAAGCATACGGTTCTTTCCGGGAGATCCGGAACGATCTTCGGAACGGTGCGATTTCATGCCGTGACCTTGTCACACAGCATCTTTCAAATATTCGAGGAAAAGCCCACCTCAATGTCTTTTTGAGCGTGTTCGAGGAAGAAGCGCTTTCACGGGCTGACGAAATCGATAAAAAGTTGCGTACGAATACCGCCGGTAAGCTGGCTGGTCTTGTCGTGGGAATAAAAGATGTCCTGGCTTACCTGGATCATCCCCTTCAGGCGTCCAGCAGAATACTTGACGGCTTCACTTCCCAATATACCGCAACGGCAGTACAACGTCTCCTCGATGAGGACGCAATCATCGTTGGCCGGCAGAATTGTGACGAGTTCGCCATGGGTTCATCCAATGAAAATTCAGCGTTTGGCCCTGTGCTACACGCAACTGATCCTACCCGAGTTCCCGGCGGATCTTCCGGCGGATCAGCTGTGGCTGTCATGGCAGATCTCTGCCATATTTCACTTGGGTCGGATACCGGGGGTTCTGTCAGGCAGCCGGCAGGCTTTTGCGGAGTTGTCGGGCTGAAACCCACATATTCGCGGATATCGAGACACGGATTAGTGGCCTACGGATCGTCGTTCGATTGCATCGGAATCCTCGGAAAATGTGTAGAAGATGTTGCGCTGGTATTGGAAGTCATTTCTGGCCAGGATAAATACGACAGTACTGTGTCCCGACTGCCGGTTCCAAATTATTCGGAAGCTGTTAACCGCGAACCGCGGCGTTACCGGATCGGCTACCTTCGGGAGATTGACAGTTCCGAAGGAATACAGCCGGAAATTCGGGAAAATGTCGGTAACAAGATCAGGGCTCTGAAAGCAGCCGGTTACGACGTTGAGGTAATAGACTTCCCGTTGATGGATTACATATTGCCCACGTACTATATCCTGGCAACTGCCGAAGCCAGTTCCAACCTGTCACGTTTTGACGGTGTGCGGTATGGATACAGGAGCCGTGCAACCAGGGACCTTGAATCGATGTATAAGAAGAGCCGGTCAGAAGGATTCGGCAAAGAGGTGCAGCGGAGAATTTTGCTCGGCACATTCGTATTAAGCGCGAGCTATTATGACGCTTACTATACGAAAGCCCAAAAAGTGAGACGTATCATTCGGGAGAAAACAAAGGAGTTGTTCAATCAGTACGACTTCATCCTGATGCCTATCACGCCTACTACGGCCTTCAAATTGGGCGAGCGCACGAATAATCCTCTTGAGATGTACCTGGGAGATCTTTTTTCCGTTCAGGCTAATGTAGTGGGAGTTCCCGCCATATCAATCCCTTGCGGAACAGACAAACAAGGTCTGCCAATTGGCCTGCAGATCATCGCGGATGATTTCGAAGAGTCGAAACTTCTGCATTTTTCGGAGTTATTAATGCACATGAATTGACATGGGGAAGGTATTGCTGGTTTTTCTGTTCATGTTTTTTTCGACGCTCGCGTTTTCGCAGCAGCTGCCAGACGACACGTTCGTTGTTTCTGATTCACTTGCTACATCGGTGATCGATTCGCTGGAGGTAGCCGAAGCAGAAGAAGAAATTCTGTTTAAGGAGGATACGTCGGACTATGTATTTTTCGCGCTGCCCAGAGAACTGGAGTATATACCCGGCGACGATGATCCGCTGATTATCGGCGACCGCCTCTCTTGTATCGAACAGCGCATCCCCCTCGTCTACAACGACAAGATACACGCCTTCATCAACTACTTCACCGTGAGGGACCGGGAATACACCCGGTTGATGATGCGCCGGAAAAATCTATATTTTCCGCTGTTCGAGAAGTACCTCGCGAAATACGATCTTCCCGACGAACTGAAGTACCTTGCCATCATCGAGTCGGGATTAAACCCCAAGGCGATCTCCCGTGCCCGCGCGGTCGGCTTGTGGCAATTCATGTCGGCGACAGGTCGTTACTACGGACTAAACAACAACTGGTATATCGACGAACGCATGGACCCGGAGAAGGCGACTGATGCTGCCTGCCGTTACCTTCGCGATCTTCACCGGATGTTCAACGACTGGGAACTCGCACTTGCCGCGTACAACACGGGGCCTGGAAATGTGAGGAAAGCAATCCGGCGGTCAGGTAATAAGAAGTCCTTCTGGGAGATTTATCCATTCCTCCCGCGCGAGACGCGTTCCTACGTACCACAGTTCGTCGCTATGATCTACACAATGAATCACCTGGAGGAACACAACTTCTTCGATGAAGGCGAGGAGATGCTGGTCCGATCCGACACCCTCCATGTCCGGAAGTTCGTCAACTTTGAGACACTAGCCAGTCTCACAGGAACATGTGTGGAAGATCTGCAGAAACTCAATCCATCGGTTCAGCACAATGCGATCCCCGATATGGAGAAGACATGGGTGATGCGGATACCCGTAACGGCAAAGGAGCAACTGACTGACAACCGAGTCGCCATTCTCGACTCAGCATCCCGGACTGGACGCAAGGAACTGGAAGTACTCGCAAAAGCGATGCAAGGCGGTACATACGGGCGCGAACGAATTGTTTATAAGGTCCGCAGCGGTGATGTCCTCGGATCGATTGCTATGCGTCATAAGGTCAAAGTATCTGAGATCAAACAATGGAACAACCTTCGCAGTGACGTTATCCGCTCCGGGCAACGTCTGAATATCTGGGTAAAAGGAGATCCGGCTCTCGCGGTCGCAAAAAAGACATCTACGACCGCACCTCCGGTTGCCACCATTGCGACCACCAATGTGCAGGGCCAGAAAACCTACACCGTTCAGCCCGGCGATACATTGTGGGACATCTCGCGAAAATTTGACGGTCTCACGATTGAAAAGATCAAGTCGCTGAACAAACTCCCTGACAATAAAATCCGTGCGGGGCAGATGCTGGTAGTGAGTAGTGAGTGAGTAACTCACCATTCACTCGATTTTCCTATCTTTGGCAACTCAAACAGAAACCATCCCGCATGTCAATCAAGATACGAAAACAGGACGCGCTGAATTATCACATGCAAGGGCAGCCTGGAAAAATCGAAGTTGTTCCGACAAAAGTCCTGAGTTCTCAAATGGATCTGGCCCTCGCTTACTCTCCGGGTGTAGCGGAGCCATGTAAGGAGATATTTGCCAATCCCGAGGATGTTTACAAGTACACCTCCAAAGGCAACCTTGTCGCCGTCATCTCCAACGGCACAGCTGTACTCGGACTTGGTGATATTGGCCCTGAGGCTGCCAAACCGGTAATGGAAGGAAAGGCCGTGCTCTTTAAGAAGTACGCCGGCATCGACAGCTTCGACATCGAGATCGACGAGAAGGATCCTGATGCTTTCATCAAGATCGTAAAGGCGTTGGAGCCGACTTTTGGAGGAGTGAACCTCGAAGATATCAAAGCTCCGGAGTGTTTCAAGATCGAGACAGTGCTCCGTGAGAAAATGAAGATCCCCATTATGCACGACGACCAGCACGGTACAGCCATCATATCGGCTGCCGCGTTGATCAATGCTTTGTCAATTGTCGATAAAAAGATCGAAGAAATTCGAATTGTCGTCAATGGCGCCGGCGCCGCTGCCGTGAGCTGCACAAAGCTTTACCTCGCTCTCGGAGCGAATCGGGAAAACATCATCATGTGCGACAGCAAAGGCCCGCTGACCAGAAAAAGAACAAATCTCGACGAGATCAAGAGCCAGTTCGTTACGCACCAGGATGTAAGTTCCCTGGAAGATGCCGTAAAAGGATCGGATGTATTTGTTGGGCTTTCGATCGCAAATGCGCTCACACCTGAAGCTCTGCTGAGTATGGCCGATAAGCCCATAGTCTTTGCGTTAGCCAATCCCGATCCCGAGATTGACTACGAACTCGCACGCAAGACGCGTCCTGATGCCCTGCTCGCAACTGGTCGTTCCGACCATCCCAACCAGGTTAACAACGTTCTCGGATTCCCATACATCTTTCGAGGTGCCCTCGATGTACGTGCCACGGAAATAAATGAGGAGATGAAACTCGCGGCTGTACACGCACTTGCAAATCTCACACGCCAGTCTGTTCCCGACTTAGTCGTCAAAGCATACGGCACAGATAAGCTCAAATTCGGCCCCGAATACCTGATCCCCAAGCCACTTGATCCCAGGTTGATCACGACAGTATCTCCAGCGGTAGCAAAAGCTGCAATGGACTCGGGGGTTGCCCGCAATCCGATTACGGATTGGGCAGCTTACGAGCATGAACTGTTAAGCCGGATCGGCATAGACCACAAGTTGATGTCGCGTGTGATCGATCGCGCGAAGCGCAATCCCAAACGTGTTGTCTTCGCTGAAGCCACCCACCCGAAGATCCTGAAGGCTGCACAGGTCCTCAAAGATGAGGGTATCGCAAACCCCATACTTCTCGGAAACCGGAAGGAGATATTGGAAATGATCAAGCACTACGACCTCGACCTGGAAGATTGCCCGATCATTTACCCGCGTGATCAAACTGAGAACGTCGAGCGCTATGCACAAGTCCTCTACCAGAAACGGCAGCGCAAGGGAACTACTTATCAGGATTGCCTCCGATTGATGCGCGAGCGCAACTACTACGGCAGTATGATGGTTGAACTCGGCGACGCCGATGCACTGGTCTCCGGTCTGACGAAAGACTACCCCAAAACGATTCTCCCTGCGCTGCAAGTCATTGGTGTAGCAGACGGCGTAAGCCGCGTCGCAGGCATGTATATTATCACCAACAAGCGTGGCACTTTCTTCTTCTCCGATACTACTGTGAACCTCGATCCAACCGCAGAGGAACTTGCGCAAATTATCGAACTGACTTCCCGTGGTGTCCGGTTCTTCGATATTGAACCGCGTGTCGCAGTACTTTCGTATTCGAACTTCGGATCATCCAAGGGAGAGTTGCCGGAGAAAGCCCGGAAGGCCGTCCAACTCGCCAGGCAGAAAAATCCCAAACTCATTGTGGAGGGAGAGATCCAGGCGAACGTGGCGCTCAATACGGAGATCCAGCAAGAAACATATCCGTTCAGCGAACTGTCCAAGGAAGGCGCCAACACACTGATCTTCCCGAATCTCTCATCGGGGAACATCGCCTACAAACTCGTCATGGAGATCGGCGGTGCCGAGGCAATCGGACCTATCCTTCTCGGAATGAAGAAGCCTGTTCACATTTTGCAGTTGGGAAGTTCCATCCGGGAGATCGTGAACATGGCAGCCATCGCAGTTGTCGATGCCCAACGTCACGAGCAAATCCGAAATCCGGAGGATGCTTCCGCATAACCAAAGCCGGAACGCATAAGTCGACTGTCATGATCACTTTTCTGAGAGGCAGGTTGGTACACAAAGACCCGACGCACATCATCGTCGACGTCGGAGGGATCGGATATCATGTGAATATCTCGCTGGCGACGTATTCGGAAATCAAGGACCAGGAAAACGTCACGGTGCACACTCACCTGGCTATCCGCGAAGACGCGCACGTCCTTTTTGGATTCAGTCGTGAAGCGGAGAAGAGACTCTTCCAGCAACTGATATCCGTGAATGGCGTCGGTCCGAGCACTGCTATTGTAATGTTGTCTTACATGGACAGCGAGGAACTGAAAAGCGCCATCATCCAGGAAAACACGGCGGTCTTGCAGTCAATTAAGGGTATCGGTGCAAAAACCGCTCAGCGCGTTATCATCGATCTTCGCGACAAATTGAAGAAAGAAAGCTGGGAAGACTCTCAATCACAGGTTTCGCCTTTGGCGCACAATACCGTGCGAAACGAGGCGTTATCTGCTTTGCTCACACTTGGCCTTCCCAAAGCGGCGGCCGAGAAAAGTGTCGACACGGTCCTGAAAAAATCAGGAAATACCATTACTTTAGAAGATTTAGTAAAGCAAGCACTTAAGAATGCGTAAGGTTGGGGTGGCCCCACTCTTTCTTTTTATCAAAGTACGTATTCCTGAGAGGAAATTGTCGATGACCGGCTGTGCGGATTTAAATTGGCTGGATTGTTTGCCTAAACCTTCCTTCCGGACCAATTGCTCGCTGGCCATCGCGTAAATTGGCGAAGAAAACTTGGCTCCTGTTACCTGTAAGAACTGCGCCGCATACTCCGTCAGCCTGTTGATGGCTTGGCTGTGTATTGTTTTTCCGGCAACCGTTTTCGCACAGCAGACCGATACTTCCCGGGTAACGCCATCCGACACCATTCCCGAAACATACGAACCCAGCCGGCGACCCACTGCAATTCCGAGAGATCGCTACGGCGATCCGTTCTCCAACACCACAAGCGAATCTCCCTTCTTTCTCCGCGATCCGAATCTGCTTAGGCTCGACGTCGAGATCGACACCGGCTTTAACTATACCGTTTACGAAACGATCGGAGATCTCAATTACCGTCCGACGACGACTATGTCTTTCGACGAATTCAAGAAGTATCAGGATCGTCAGATCTTAAAGAACTACTGGAAAGCGCGATCGCGTGCATTGGACGGTGAAAGTGCAGTAAGCGGGCGCGGCTTTACTCCGAAAATATTTGTCAGCCCCGTGCTCGACCGGATCTTCGGTGGCAGCTACGTCGAACTGGTGCCGCGCGGCTTCGTTACACTCGACTTCGGAGGATCGTTCCAAAAGATCAGCAATCCCTCGATTCCGATCCGCCAGCAACGCAACGGCGGATTCGAGTTCGATCAGCAGATCAATATGAGCGTCGTAGGTAAGATCGGTGAGAAGTTGGCAGTGACGGCAAATTTCGACAATAACAATTCCTTCGACTTTCAGAATAATATGAAAGTTGAGTACACGGGGTATAAAGAAGATATCCTGCAAAAACTTGAGATTGGCAATGTCAGCCTTCCGCTGAACAACACACTGATCCAAGGCGCGCAAAACCTCTTCGGCGTAAAAGCCCAGATGCAGTTTGGCAAGCTCAACGTCACCACCATCGCTTCCACACAACGGGGCAAGGTTGAGTCAATAGAGATCCCCAGCAGTTCGAGTGGTCAGGGGCGGCCATTTGAGATCATCGCGTCAAATTACGATGAAAACAGGCACTTCTTCCTCGGACACTACTTTCGCGACAATTACAGAAGATGGATTCAGAATCTACCCCAGATCAACTCAGGTGTCAACATCACTCGTGTGGAGGTTTACATTGTCAACCGTAACAATGACACACAAACTCTTCGCAATGTCGTCGGTCTGATGGACCTTGGCGAAAGCAGCCGGATCTATAACTCCAGCGTAACCGGTCTGGGTGGCAATCGACCGACAGCAAACAATGCTAATGACCTGTTCGCAACCGTCACATCGAGCATTTCTCGTAATCCGGATGAGGTGAATATGGCACTTGAAAACCTGTTTAATGGCGACAAGAACAATGGAACTGATTTTGAGAAGATCACTGCCGCTCGCAAGCTAAGCCCCACAGAATTTACCTTCCATCCACAACTCGGCTATATCACGCTGACGCGAAAACTTCAGAATGACGAAGCAATAGCGGTCGCATATGAATATACCGCGGGAACCGGTCGGCATCGGGTCGGTGAACTGACTGACGATATCGACGGCCAGAAGAATGAGAATGTAATCTTCCTGAAGCTGTTACGACCCCGCAAAGTCAGTATACGCGATCAGAACGACCGAATCATTCCGACATGGGATCTGATGATGAAGAACATCTACTGGCTCAACGTCAATCAATTGTCGCCGGAAGGTTTCCAACTTCGCATCATCTACCGCGATGATCGCACCGGGATCGACAACCCTCAGTTGCAGGAAGGGAGCAGCACCTTGCGCGAACGCCAGCTGATCGAGGTTTTTGGATTAGACAAACTAAATCCCGTCAATGATCCTCAGCGCGATGGCAACTTCGACTTTGTGGAAGGGATTACAATCGACACACGGAACGGGCTGATAATCTTTCCTTACCTCGAGCCGTTTAGTGCGGCGCTTCGAGAAGCATTCAGAGAACAGCCGAACGAGGACTTCCTGATACAGAAATATGCATTCGATACACTGTATAGAACAACTAAAGCAGATGCAGAGCTTTTCGCTACCAAGAACAAGTTCTTTCTCGTCGGTCAGTATAGTGCCGGTTCGGGTTCCGCGCGTGAAATTCTCATTCCAGGGTTCGGTATCTCACAGGGTTCAGTCCGCATTTTCGCCGGTGGTGTTCCACTCATGGAAGGGACGGATTACACCGTCGACTACACTTTCGGAAAAGTGATCATCAACAACGAAGGAATTCTCAGCTCCGGCAAAAACATCAGCATTCAATATGAACAATCCGATCCTTTTGCCTTTCAGACGCGCAGTCTGATCGGAACGCGGTTCGACTATCAGGTAAATGAAGATGTCAACCTCGGTTCTACGTTCCTCTACTACAACGAGCGTCCTCTGGTAAGTCGAAACCAGATCGGTACCGAGCCCGCGCGCAACATGCAGTATGGTCTGGACTTTAACATCCGTAAAGACAGCCGCCTCCTCACAAAACTGGTCGATGCCATTCCAATCCTTCAGACCAAGGAGACATCATCTATCAACTTTACAGGGGAGTTCGCGCAGTTGATTCCCGGAACCTCAAATATCATCGATGGTGAAGGGACGGCTTATGTAGACGACTTCGAGAATACGGCGACTCCGTTTTCCCTCATGTCGCCGCATAGCTGGAGCCTTGCCGCCACCCCCGTGGGTGACCCCCGATTTGACCCAAGTGGTGGACAGCCGTTTGATCTTCGAGCGGGTTACAAGCGCGCCAGGCTGGCCTGGTATACGATCGATAACCAGTTCTACCGGGAGACCGGAAGATTCAAACCCAGCAATATCACCGAGTCGGACGTCAACAAGTATCATTATCAACGCGCGATTCAGCTTGATGAGATCTATCACCAACTTCAACCTCAACAAGGGCAGGCATGGCAAACAACGCTGGACCTCGCCTACTATCCGAATGAACGCGGGCAATACAACTACAATCCGAATCTCACGAACTCCGGGTTTCTCTCAGAAAATCCCAGAAGTAATTGGGGCGGCGTCACCACCGCCATACGCAGCGAAGTAGACTTCGACAAAGCGAACATCGAATATGTTGAATTCTGGTTGCTCGACCCGTTCCTTCCAGGGGAAGGGGGCCAGGTACTACTCAATGAGAGGACCGGCGTCAACAACACCACCGGCGGAAAAGTGATTTTACAGCTGGGCAGCATTTCCGAAGATGTAATACGCGACTCAAAGCACGCTTTCGAGAACGGACTTCCGGCCGATGGAATACTCGAGGGGGTTGCCGCCCGCAACGAATGGGGTTTTGTTACCAGCCAGCAGTTTCTCACCGACGCATTCAATATAGATCCCGCTGCACGCGCCAACCAGGATGTCGGCCTGGACGGGCTCCCCACAAGTAAGGAGGCTGACTTCTTCAGCGAATTTATCAATGCGTTGAATCCGGGAGCACGCGAAGTAGTAATCCAGGATCCTTCCGCAGACGATTACCGGCACTACTTCGATCCGGAATTCGACCGGCGCAATGCGCAAATACTCGAACGCTACAAGCACTATAATGGTCAGGACGGCAACTCCCCTATTACCACCGCATCAGATGATATTGCGCGGTCCGCAACGCAGTCGCCCGACAACGAAGACCTCAACGAAGACAACACACTGAATGAGCTTGAGGAGTATTACGAGTACGATATCGACTTAAGACCGGGACAGCTCTTTGTTGGAGCCGAATACATCGTCGACAAGGTGCAAGCCAAGCGAGGAGAGCGCGGCTTCCACGAAGGCGTGTACTGGTATCTCTTCCGCATCCCGGTGCGGGATTTCGAGAACAAGTTCGGCAACATCAGCGGATTCAAATCGATTCGATACATGCGCCTGTTGTTGACGGATTTCCAGCAACCGGTGGTGTTGCGCATGTCGAATTTCAGAATGATCGGCAGTCGCTGGCGTCGATATCAGTCCGACCTGAGGGGTGGAGGCTTCCAAAGCGACAAGGAACCTGACTTTGGTGATTTTCGCGTGTCGGTAGTAAACCTGGAAGAGAATAGCACGTGGGTACCCCCAACAGCAGGAGGTACGCCGAAGTCACCGTACGTTATTCCGCCGGGAGTAGAACGAGACCGCGATGTAACGTCGGCGGTGTCACGTCAGCTGAACGAGCAATCCGTACAGATCTGTGTCGATGATCTCGAAGACGGTGATGCCCGCGCCATTTTCAAGAACGTGGGCGTCGATCTCTTCAACTACGGCCGCATCAAAATGTTCCTTCACGCTGACAGCCGTTCAGAGGACGACGAGTTGCATGCCTTCCTGCGACTTGGTACTGACTTCGATCAGAACTACTACGAAATTGAAATCCCGCTGAAGATCTCCAACGCCGACATACAGCATCCTGGGGCCCGCGAAGTCTGGCCAGAGGAGAACGAGATCGACCTCGACCTCAATGAACTCTACGCCTTGAAAGCCGCTCGCGATCGGGAGCGCTTTCCAACCGGCGAGAGCTATCCGCGAGTGGGCGCTAAACAAGTAGGTCGTCATCTAATACGCATGGTCGGACGTCCCGACCTGAGCAGTGTGCAGGTTATGATGATCGGAGTGCGAAACCCGCGATCACCCGATAGGAGGTCGCATTCTGCTTGTGTATGGGCGAACGAACTGCGCGTGACAGACTTTGACACCACGCCCGGATGGGCGGTGAGCACGACTCTGAGCGCAAAACTCGCCGATTTCGCAACGATTACCGGCGCATTGCGACACACCACTTTCGGTTTCGGAAGTGTAAGTTCCAAGATCGGCGAACGCGCGCGCGACGAAACCACGGCATACGACGTGTCGGCGAGTGTCAACGTTGACAAACTTCTTCCTGGCAATACCGGTATCAAGATACCGATGTTTGTGAGCTACGAGAACACGACTATCAATCCAAATTACGATCCTGCGAATCCGGATATGAGAGTAGACGCTGCGTTAAAGTCCTTCGCGGACCCGCTCGCCAGGGAAAAATTCAAAGACCTTATCAGGGATCGAACTACCCGACGAAGCCTGAACTTCGTCAACGTACGAAAAACAAAAGTAAAGCAGGATGCTGTGCCGCATCTCTGGGATATAGAGAACCTCTCGTTCAGTTACTCCTACAGCGAGATGCAACAAACGAATTTCTTCACAAAGGAATCGTTGTTGCGCCAGTACCGTGGGTCAGTCGCATATAACTTCGCGCCCAAATCAACAGGTATCGAGCCGTTCAAAGAAGTGCAGGCGTTTACCTCTCCGTATCTGAAGTTTCTAAGGGACTTCAATCTCAACCTGCTCCCCTCGAACATATCTGTCCGGGCTGATCTCGACCGGTCCTTCGGTAAAAAGATCTACCGAAACTCCGGAGATACATACGGAACGGAAAGTCTGTCACCGCCGAACTACCTCAAGTACTTTACATTTAACCGTCAGTATAACCTGCGATGGGACATCTCAAGAAGTCTGGGCTTTGAGTACTCTGCCCGCACCAATGCGGTCATCGACGAGCCGGAGGGCGATATCAACACAGCTGCAAAGCGCGACAGCGTACTGACCAATCTCAAAAACATGGGCAGGCTGAAAGATTTCGATCAGACGTTTACAGTGAATTACAGACTTCCGCTCGATAAATTTCCTGTAACTGACTGGCTGAGCGCAGAATATCGCTACCAGGCTGGCTTTAACTGGCGGGCGGGTCCGATCAACATTCCCGATGCGATCGCGATTGAGAAGAACCTTCAAGACATCCCCGACAGTCTCGATTTCAAACACACCATCCAAAACTCCCGCGACAACAGTGTGAGTGGAAAGGTCGACTTTGTGAAATTGTACAACAAGGTAAAATTCCTCAAAGAACTCAACACGCCCGCGCGACCACCAGCCCGCCAACCCGCCACCCGGCCCGGCGTACCTCCGCCGCGGATTCCTGCACGTCCACAACCTGATACGGTTAAGACCACGCCCGGTCTTGTGAAAGGCGTTGCGCGCTTGCTGATGTCCGTACGGTCGTTGAATGCTACGTATTCGTTAACAGAGGGAACCATCATGCCCGGATTCAACGAAACACCCAGGTTCTTCGGAATGAACAAAGAATGGCAAGCGCCAGGATGGGGCTTTGTCACGGGAAGTCAAGATCCTCAAATTCGTGTCGATGCCGCGCGGAAGCAATGGCTGGTAAGATCCACGACACTTACGTTGCCATTCACGCAAACACGCAATGAAGACATCAAGTTTCGTGCAAGCGTTGAACCATCCACCGACTTGAAAATACAGCTCGACGTTTCAAAAGCGAATACCAGCATCTATCAGGAGATTTTCCGATACGACGAGATCGAGGATGATTTCCGCACGATCAATCCAAGTCGTGGAGGTAATTACAAGATCTCCTTCATGAGCATCCGCACCGCCTTCAATCCCACAAACGGCGAAACCGAGTCTGACGTCTTTAAGCAATTCGAGGAAAATCTCGTAACCATCAAGAACAGATTCCAGTCCTTTCACGGCGCAGAATTCGACACGACGTCGCAGGATGTGGTGATCCCCGCGTTCATCGCCGCCTACAGCGGAGCTGATGCCAACGGAATAAGCCTCTCCCCCTTTCCGAAAACACCTCTGCCGAACTGGCGATTGGACTACACCGGTCTCGGCAAGATCGCCGTCTTCCAGGACCTGTTCCAGTCGGTAACGATCTCGCATGCATATCAGTCTTCCTACTCCGTACTAAACTATTCCAACTCGCTCGAAGCCGACGATCCATCACTGGTAAGTATCGATCGGCCAATCGAGGAGTACAACCGGTCATATTTCGGCATAGTCAACACCAATAACCAGTATGTCCCCCTGTATGTCATCAGCCAGGTGTTGATATCTGAGCAATTCGCACCTCTTGTTGGAATTAACGTCAGGACCAAGAGTCGATTGACGGCACGTGCGGAGTATAAGACGAAACGGGATCTGGCACTCAACATTTCAAATGCACAGGTAACGGAGCTCAACAGTCGTGATATCACGTGCGAAGTTGGATTTACGAAGAACAACATGAAATTGCCATTCAAGTCACAGGGTCGGACAATCGTTCTCAAGAACGATGTCACTTTCCGCATGAACTTCTCGATCGGCGAAACACAAACGATACAGCGCAAAGTTGAAGACCTCAGCACAATCACCAATGGCAATATCAACTTCCAGCTGAGACCGAATATCAGTTACGTCGTCAACCAGAAGCTTACAGTGCAAGGGTACTTTGAGCGAACGATCAACGAGCCACTTGTTACGAATTCCTATCCCCGCTCAACCACGCGGTTCGGGATACAAGTACGGTTCAGCCTCGCCCAATAAACGCGTCAGCGTCTTCGGTTTCCCTTCCGAAAAATTCGCTATTTTTGACGAAAGTTTAAGCACATGAATATTCCAGACGGACTACAGTACACCAAAGATCACGAGTGGATCAAAATTGATGGCAACAGCGCCATTATCGGCATCACCGATTTCGCGCAAAGCGAATTAGGCGATATCGTTTACATCGACATCAGCACAGTAGGCCAGGAGGTGGCCGCAAATGAAATTTTCGGATCGGTGGAAGCCGTCAAGACGGTTTCAGATTTGTTCATGCCGATATCCGGAAAGGTGGTAGAAGTCAATCCTGTACTGGAAGGAAGCCCCGAAAAGGTTAACGAAGATCCTTACGGAGATGGCTGGATGATCAAGGTGGAGATTTCCGGCCCCATTGATTCCCTGCTGACTGCCGCGCAGTACAAGGAGCTGATCGGCAAGTAGTTCGCCGGAGATAAACAAAGAAACATCCCCCGGCAAACCAAACCGCCGGGATTATTGTTTTGGTCAAGGCGGCCGATGATTAAGCACATCTCATGATCGAATTACCTGTTATTTCTAGAGACGACTCGCGGAGGAAGAAGCCAGATTGGCTGCGTGTAAAACTACCCGTGGGTCCCGATTACGCGAGAGTCCGACGTCTCGTCGACAACTACAAGCTTCACACCATCTGCGAAAGCGGCAACTGCCCGAATATGGGTGAGTGCTGGGGTGCCGGGACCGCCACCTTCATGATTCTCGGCAACATATGCACGCGCAGTTGTACCTTCTGCGCGGTGGCTACCGGTCGGCCTACTGAATACGACACCGACGAACCCCGCCGCGTAGCAGAAGCGATAAAACTCATGCAAGTGAAACACGCGGTGATCACGTCTGTCAACCGCGATGAACTTAAGGACCGGGGTGCAGAGATCTGGTACCAAACCGTAATCGAAACCCAGAAAGCCAGCCCCGAGACAACAATAGAAACATTGATCCCCGACACAAAAGGCAACTGGGACGCGCTTCATCGAATGATTGAAGGTGGGCAGGAAGTCGTGTCGCACAATATGGAAACCGTCAGCAGGCTCTATCGCGCCGTGCGCCCCCAGGCTCGCTATGAGAGAAGTCTAGAGCAAATCCGCCGCACACGTGAAGCAGGCAGACGCACCAAGTCCGGCATTATGCTCGGGCTCGGGGAAAACCGTGACGAGGTGCTGAAAGCAATCGATGACCTCGTTGAAAACGGGCTTCTCATCCTAACGTTGGGTCAGTACCTCCAGCCTACGCGGCATCACCACGAAGTCATCGAATTCATTCACCCCGATACGTTTGCTTTCTATCGTGAAGAAGGATTGAAACGAGGGTTGCGGTACGTAGAATCGGGACCCCTCGTAAGATCTTCATATCACGCCGAGCGGCACGTAAACGTCCCGTTGGACTAACTTCTTTCCGCAGTTTGCACGTGGTGTACAATCGCCACCTGTAGATAAAGTACTCAACTGAAGCAATGAGCGGCTTTAACGCAGTATCATTTCCGCATTTCTGACTCCCCGGCACAATAATTTAATTTAACGGCATGCGAAGCAATGACCACTACACCCGGTGATTGCTCGGAAACATGTACAATTTAAACTGGAAGAAATGAAAAAGCTGATATTGATCTTATTCGCCGCTGTTGCTATGAGTTGCGGCGATGGAAGCAATCGGGCAAGCGAAGCCGGTTCGGAATCTCAGGATAATTATCAAGACAATTATTCGGATGATGCCTTTGAAGCAGATACTACAGACGTGAGAACGGACACGACTTCTAACATGGGCCCCGGTGTCGGTGCTCAGGGACAGATCGATACTACTTCCACGATTCCGTAGTTGCGCACCGGACTCCGGTGATCGAGATTCGATTGCCGGAGTCCGGCTACGTAGTTCTACTTCGCATCCGGCATAATGCGCCGGTCGCGGTTAGCGATCTCCCATGCCGTATGAAAAACGCACTTGGTGCGAATCGTTAGTAAGTCGAATTCGATCTTATCAACTTCGTCGCTAGGTAGGTGATAGTCTTCGTGTATCCCATCGAAATAAAAAATGATGGGAATATCCCTTTTTGCAAAATTCCAATGATCTGATCGATAGTACAACCTGGCGGGGTGACTCTCATCGTTATATGTGTAGTCGAACACCAAGTTCGTGTACTTCTTGTTGACAGACTCGCTAAGCGCATGTAGGTCGCTTGATAATTTATCCGATCCTATCACATACACATAAGGTGGACTATCCTTATGTTCTTCATCGCTGCGTCCGATCATGTCGAGGTTGAGGTTGACGACCGTATTAGCTAGTGGAAATATCGGGTTCTCTGTGTAGTACTCAGAACCGAGCAACCCCACTTCTTCCGCAGCAACGGTCATGAAAAGGATACTGCGTCTGGGACCATACCCATCCTTTTTCGCCTGCGCAAAGACTTTGGCCAATTGCATGACCGCGACCGTGCCGGATCCATCGTCGTCCGCCCCGTTGTTGATCAGATCACCCACTCCGGAACTCTTCTTCCCGATGTGATCATAATGCGCAGTGATTACGATCAACTCGTCTTTCTTATCCGTTCCTTCAAGGTAACCAAGAACGTTCTCTGTGCCGATCGTCTGCACTTCCACACTGGTCTTATAAGACACATTTCCTTCTCCTACCCGTTTGAGCGCAGATTTTGAAGTGGAGACTGCGGCTACATTGAGCTTGGCAAGTGACGTATCAAAGATCTTCTCTGCCACACCAGGTGCAATGAAAAAAGCGCCGGAGTTGTTGCCGGAGATCGCCGGCTTCTTGAGTGAGGGTCTCGTCTCGGTAAGGAAAGATTGCCATTGCCGTGCGTAGCCTCTGAACTGCTCATGCGTCGCCGTATTAACAATAAATACAGCGGCAGCTTTCCGCGCGCGCGCCTCCGCGATAGGACCTTGATAGTCCTGCGCATCCTCGCCCATCAGGAGTACAACGCCCTTACCCGCTACCTGCACATTAGCAAAGTCTTGCGCCCGACCACGTCCGGCAAAGACCACAGGAATTGAAGCGCTGGAGTTATCCTGTCCGTAGAATACGATATCCTGGAAGTTCTGATAGGTAGTGCCACGCGTGGTTATAACAGTCTCGCCAGGCATGAGCCGGTAGAGTTCAAAAGGCTGGTAGTAGCTTCCATTGACCGGAGCCTTCAATCCCAGTTGTTCAAAATGAAAACTAATGAATGCAGCAGCCATCTTCTGGCCTCTCGTGCCAGTTGCCCGGCCTTCGAGAGCGTCGGAAGCGATGATAGAAAGATTGTCTCTCAGATCTTCCGACGTGATAAGTTCTGCGTAATCTGTAGGTGATTGAGCAAAAATGTGGACCTGGACAAGTAACAGGCCCATAACGAGATATCTGTTGATCATAAAGTTTGATTAATGGCTTCCGACGAAGGAACGACGCTGATGTATTCCCGCCGTCGAACACCAAAGGTTTTAAAGGCAAAACTAAGACTTTCCCAAAACATTTCGTACCTCCCCGTGCGGTATAATTTTGGAAACTTCCGCTACCTTTGCGCGAAATCCCCCTTCTTCGAAACGAGATACGCAGCGGGAAAGCAGGCTAATTTTCTACATGATCGATGCATACAAACACACAATACTCCGAAAAATTTGAGGACAGGCATATCGGACCGGATGCCGGACAGATCGCCGAAATGCTAAAAGCAGTTAATGCCAGCTCCCTGGATGAATTGATTGACCAGACCATTCCGGCACAAATCCGGCTTAAGAAACGCCTTAGTCTCCCCGACGCGCAATCCGAGTTTCAGTTTCTGAACAACTTTTCGCGCATCGCCGCGAAAAACCAAATCTTCAAATCGTTTATAGGAACAGGCTACTACAACACGATTACCCCACCCGTAGTGCAACGCAATGTATTGGAGAATCCCGGGTGGTACACAGCTTACACGCCGTATCAGGCGGAGATCGCCCAAGGCAGACTCGAGGCGCTAATTAATTATCAAACGATGGTGATCGACCTCACGGGAATGCAGATCGCGAACGCGTCGTTGCTCGACGAAGCCACCGCCGCAGCCGAGGCAATGCACTTGTTCTACGCGGCGCGATCACCTCAGAAAAAAGCGGCACACAAGTTTGTGATCGACAAAAATGTCTTCCCTCAGACTATTGACGTATTGAAGACTCGTTCAGCGCCGATCGGAGTTGATCTGGTCATCAGCGACATCAGCACACTGGATCTGACTGATGCTGGCATCTTCGCCGTACTAGTACAAAACCCTGATAGCGACGGCGCAGTACGCGATTATTCAGGATTCATCGAAACCGCACATAGCAATAACGTGTTCGTTGCCATGGCAGCGGATATCATGAGTCTGGTGTTGGTTAAGTCACCAGGAGAAATGGGCGCAGATGTCGCGCTCGGTACAACACAACGCTTTGGCGTTCCCATGGGATTCGGCGGGCCGCATGCCGCCTACTTTGCAACACGCGATGATTTTAAACGCCAGATTCCCGGCCGCATCATCGGCGCATCCATAGATGCTCAGGGCAACCCCGGGTATCGGATGGCTTTGCAAACTCGGGAGCAACACATCCGTCGGGAAAAAGCTACGTCAAACATTTGCACCGCACAGGTATTGCTTTCCGTGATGGCTGGTATGTACTCAGTCTATCATGGGCCCCGCGGGCTGAAAATGATCGCCGACAGGATCCACATGCTCACACGTAAACTCGACGAGGGATTACGCTCACTCGGGTTACAGCAAATGAACGAGCATTACTTCGACACATTGAAAATCGCTGTTGGCAGTACCCGCGCAGTTGCCGCGGAAGCGGAAAAAAACGAAGTAAATTTCCGCTTTTTCGAAGATGGCTTTGTCGGAATTTCTGTAGACGAAACAACCACACCGGAAGATTGCCAGCAGATACTCGACATTTTTGGCGTTGCGACGAAGGCGAAAGCCGTCAAGTCGTCAGATAGTAAAAGAAAGGATTGGCCCGAATCGCTCGTACGGAAATCACCTTATCTGACCCATCCTGTCTTCAACACCCATCACTCCGAACACGAGATGCTGCGGTACATCAAGCGTCTTGAGAACAAAGACCTCTCCATGGTACACTCGATGATCCCGCTCGGATCGTGTACCATGAAATTGAACGCCACGACTGAAATGATGCCGCTGACATGGCCGGCATTTGCCAACATCCACCCGTTCGCGCCGGAAGAACAGACAAAAGGATATCGTCAGATGATCGCGGAACTGGAATCCTGGCTAAAAGAGATCACAGGCTTCACCGGCGTTTCATTACAGCCGAACAGTGGCGCGCAAGGCGAATACGCGGGACTGATGACGATCCGCGCGTATCATGCAAATAGAAACGAGGGCCATCGCAAAATTGCGTTGATCCCTGCATCCGCCCATGGAACAAATCCCGCCAGTGCGGTAATGGCCGGCATGCAAGTGGTCGTCGTGAAATCCGATGCAGAAGGAAAAATTGAGGTCGGCGATCTAAAAACAAAGGCAGAACAGCACCGGGACAATCTGGCGTGTCTGATGGTGACATATCCATCTACTCATGGTGTCTTTGAAGAGTCTATCACCACCATCTGCGATGTCATCCACCAGAACGGCGGACTCGTCTATATGGATGGAGCTAACATGAATGCACAAGTGGGCCTCACGTCACCCGCCAATATCGGCGCCGATGTATGTCACCTGAATCTGCATAAAACATTCTGTATACCACATGGCGGCGGCGGACCTGGCATGGGTCCTATCTGTGTCAACGACAAGTTAAAGCCATTCCTCCCTGGTCACTCCGAAGTCCGTACCGGTGGCGAGAAAGCCATTCCTGCCGTGTCCGCAGCTCCTTGGGGAAGTGCCAGTATCCTCACGATCTCTTATGCGTACATCGCATTGATGGGCGCCTCCGGCCTGACCAACGCAACGCGGGCGGCGATCCTCAATGCCAACTATATCAAGGCGAGATTGGAGGGACATTTCAAGATTCTTTACGCCGGTGCGAACGGTCGATGTGCACACGAGATGATCGTCGACTGCCGCGACTTCAAGAATGCCGGCATCGAAGTGGAAGATATCGCGAAGCGGCTGATGGATTATGGCTTTCACGCACCTACGGTATCATTCCCCGTAGCGGGAACACTCATGATCGAACCTACCGAGAGCGAACCGAAGGAGGAGCTTGACCGCTTCTGCGAAGCGCTTATTGAAATCCGCCGCGAAATTCGCGATGTGGAAGAAGGCAACGCCGACCGGGAGAATAACGTACTTAAACGAGCACCGCATACAGCAGCGGTTGTAACCGCGGACGATTGGGACCGCCCATACAGCCGGCAGCGGGCAGCGTATCCGCTTCCGTTCCTACACAATGCCAAATTCTGGCCTGCTATTAGCAGGATAGATAACGCATATGGCGACCGCAACCTCGTTTGCAGTTGTTTGCCCATCGAGGAATACAATCAGCAACAAGAGTCGGTGATTGTATAACAGGAGTCGCGATTAAAGTACAGAACTATGAAGACACCACTCCTGGCAGTTCTTTTGTCATATGCGTTCGCGGCCCCCGCGCAGAAGATGACCTATCAAGGGTTCCCTTCACTCGTATGGCCAAAGCTTTACAATATCTCCTTTGTCAAAGGGACAGATAATCTCGGTGAATTCGATAAGCCTGTTTTTACCGATGAAGTGAGGGCACTGGCCAATAAGACGATTATACTTCCCGGCTATATGGTCCCCCCTGATAATGGCTTAAAGAGTTCACGGATGATGTTTTCTTCCTTGCCATTGAATGCTTGTTTCTTCTGCGGTGTAGGAGGGCCGGAAACAGTAGCTGAGTTACGACTCCGGAAAGAAACAGCATACATTGAAAAGCCCGT
This sequence comes from uncultured Roseivirgaceae bacterium, assembly GCA_964438975.1. GTDB lineage: Bacteria > Bacteroidota > Bacteroidia > Cytophagales > Cyclobacteriaceae > Chryseosolibacter. The sequence continues at coordinate 181,806 of CAYTMU010000001.1, forward strand.
TCAGGTCAGGGGCATCCTGCGCCTGAACGACAGCGACCCGGACGAAATGATCTACGTGCTCGAAGACGCCGAGGTCATTGGGCCGGTTGGCTTCTGACACCCCAGATGACTGGCCAGAATTGTTTTGCAGACCCGAAAATTGCAACTTTGATCGCACTGGACGAAAACCATGGCCTTCCTTTTCAATTCATTTGCCGACTGGAAAACGTATAGCGAAGCTTCGCGCAAATCGCTTGTGGAAGTAGTACTGGAGTATGAAAGCGAACAAAAAGGGAGGAGTACCCCGGCAACATACGAAGGGCTGAAGCACGCATGGGAAGTGATGAAGGAAGCCGTAAAGTCAGGCCTCGAGGAAGAGATGATCTCCCGTAGCGGGATGATCAACAACGGTGCGAAGAAAGTCTATAACTATCCCAAAGCCGTGTTGTCGCCTGAGTTCCAGTTGCTAGTAGCGCGTGCGTTAGCTGCAAAGGAAGTCAACTCCTGCATGGGGCGCGTCGTCGCTGCTCCTACGGCAGGTGCAAGCGGGATCATGCCCGGAGTACTGGTCACACTGCAAGACATCCACCACATCAGTGACGAAAGAATTCTCGATGCCATGCTGATCGCCGCGGGGACGGCGCTGATCATGGAACAACGAGCATCCATCGCAGGAGCCGTAGGCGGATGTCAGGCGGAGACCGGCACGGCCGCAGCAATGGGCGCAGCAGCGATCGTCTTCTGTCTGGACGGCACCGTAGACCAGATCTTCAATGCTATCGCGATTACTGTCCAGTGCATGCTCGGCCTCGTTTGCGATCCCGTCGCGGGGCTTGTCGAAGTTCCGTGTGTCGTTCGAAATGCAAGCGCAGCGGCGATTGCCAATAGCTCCGCACAAATCGCTCTGGCGAGCGTAGATAGTGTGATCCCCGTCGACGAAGTCGTCGAAGCCATGGGAGAAATCGGCGCAAATATGGAATCGAAATACAAAGAAACCGCGCTTGGTGGATTGGCCATGACTCCTACGGGCAAACGCATTGCGAAACGCGTGCTGATCCGGGACATCGAGATACTACCAGACCAATCCCAGGATCATTGAATACCGCTGCCAACTACAGGGTATGCGATCCCCTTAGAGAACTATTCCCATGAATCTACTGAAGGAACTCTGTCAGATCCACGCACCTTCGGGCGAAGAATCGAACATGACTCGCTTTCTGCTTGACTATATTCAACGCGAGAAGGTTCAGTGGAAGGTACAACCGGAGGTTTACCACGGAGAAGAGTTCCAGGACTGCATCATCCTCAAATTCGGAACTCCCAGGACCGCAATTTTCGCCCACATCGACACCGTGGGCTTTACGGTGCGCTATGGTGATCAATTGATACCGATTGGTAGCCCTGATGCCGATCCGGGAACTATCCTGGTGGGAACAGATTCGCTAGGCCCTATTGAATGTACGCTGCATTTCGACCTTGAACACCATGCGTTATACCAGTTTCCCCGGACTATCGAACGCGGAACTTCGCTGACGTATCAAGTCGATTTCCGAGAGACCAAGACATATATCGAATCTGCGCATCTCGACAATCGAGCCGGGGTTTACAATGCCCTGATGGTGGCCGCGACACTCGAAAACGGCATCATCGCGTTTAGTGCATGGGAAGAACACGGGGGCGGATCCGTTCCTTTTATTGCGAAATTCATCTACGAAAAGTGGCGCGTGCGGCAAGCCCTCATCTCCGACATTACATGGATAACAGATGGGGTTTTCCCTGAAAGAGGAGTAGCCATCTCAATGCGTGACAGAAATATTCCACGGCGGTCTTACATAAACCGAATCATTGACATCGCCCGCACCCGGAAAATTGAGTTCCAACTGGAAGTCGAGGGTATGGGATCAAGCGACGGCCGTGAATTGCAGCTATCACCCTACCCGTTCGACTGGTGTTTTGTTGGTGCTCCACAGGAACATTCACATAGTCCAAGGGAAAAGCTCTTCAAGCGCGATCTGAAGTCCATGACGCAGTTCTACAAATCACTAATGGTCGATCTCTGAGGCAGTCCGTTTTATCACAGTTTTCGAAACTCGAAAGATGATTTCTCTTATCTTTGCGTCCCCCAGTTCAAATGGCATGAAGATCAAAGAAATCGAGTTCGTTGAGTTCATCAGTGAGAAAGAAATTCAGGAGAAGGTAGCAGAGCTGGCAGCGCAGATTAATGAAGCGTACGCCGAACGGGCACCTGTCTTCTTACCTGTCCTTAACGGGTCCTTTATGTTCGCGGCTGACCTTCTGAAACACATATCCATTCCGTGCCGCGTCTCCTTTGTCAAGATATCGTCATATGAAGGCATGAGCTCGACCGGCCAGCTAAAAACGGTTATCGGTCTCGAGGAAAGCCTCTTCAAACAAGATGTCCTGATCGTAGAAGACATAGTGGACACCGGGCTGACCCTGGAGAAAATAGTGTCAGGCCTGACAAGCCTCGGGGTCAATACAGTTGAAGTTATCACGCTTCTTCGGAAGAAACCGGCACGTGAGAATAATGTAAATGTGCGTTTCACCGGATTCGACATTGAAAATGAATTTGTACTCGGTTACGGCCTTGATTACGACGGATTGGGCCGGAACCACCGGCAGCTATTCAAGGCCGTCGGTCATGATGGCCCGCGGTCGGCGACGGGAAATACGCAATCCTTTTGACGCTCTGTGATTTACCTCGTACCTTTCCAGACAGTCTGGCCGTCCGCAACTTGTTGTTGGATCGTCAACCGTTGCAACTAAACAACCTTTAAATACCGTTCGATGATCAATTTAATTCTCTTCGGCCCTCCGGGTGCCGGAAAAGGCACTCAAAGCGCGATGCTAATTGAGAAGTACCATCTCACTCATATCTCCACCGGGGATCTGTTCAGAAAGCACTTGAAAGAAGGAACCCCACTCGGAAAAATGGCACAGGAGTATATGAACAAGGGTAATCTTGTTCCCGATCAGGTCGTGATTGACATGGTGGACGACAAGATCAGCAGCGAAGGGGACGTGAGTGGGATCATCTTCGACGGATTTCCGCGAACGATCCCTCAGGCGCAGGCGCTCGACGAACTGTTACAAAGAAAAAACGCTCCGATAAAGATTCTTGTAGAGTTGGTAGTACCTGAAGATGAATTGAGGAAACGACTCGCTGCACGCGCTGTCAAAGAAGGAAGGCCCGATGACGCGAAGGACGAGGTGATCACCAACCGCATAGCGGTCTACAAGGCTGAGACGGCGGCTGTTGCCGATTATTACAAGAACGAAAATAAATATGCGTCGGTTGTCGGCGTAGGCGAAGTCGATGCAATATTCAAGAACATCTGCGTCGAGATCGATAAGCGGCTATTGGTATAAAAGCGCAGTCGCATGTCCTCTCCTAACTTCATCGACTACGTCAAATTCAATTCCCGATCTGGCGCCGGAGGTGCAGGCTGTATGCATTTCCATCGTGAAAAACTCGTACCGCACGGGGGTCCCGACGGTGGGAACGGCGGGAAGGGAGGAGATGTTATCCTCAGAGGAAACGCGCAACTATGGACATTGCTTCATCTCAAATACCGGAAGCACGTCATCGCTACGCCAGGAGTATCTGGAGAAGAGCAAAACCGAACCGGTGCAGATGGGAAAGACGAAATACTGGAAGTCCCACTCGGAACAGTCGCCCGGCGGGCAGAAACTGATGAGATCATTTGCGAGATCAATGAAGACGGTGAAGAGTTTATTTTGACTCCCGGGGGCAGGGGCGGGAAAGGCAATGCTCATTTTGCTACGCCTACCAACCAGGCTCCAACCCATGCACAGCCCGGTGAGCCCGGGCGCGAAGAATGGATCATTCTTGAACTGAAGCTGCTGGCCGATGTGGGCCTCGTCGGATTTCCAAACGCAGGGAAATCAACACTGCTATCTGTTTTGTCAGCAGCAAAACCAAAGATCGCGGACTACCCATTCACAACTCTCACACCAAATCTCGGGGTTGTCGCTTACCGGGAAGGCCGCTCATTTGTAATGGCCGACATTCCTGGGATCATTGAAGGAGCAGCGGAGGGCAAGGGTCTGGGAATTCGTTTCCTGAGACATATCGAACGGAACTCGCTCCTGCTGTTTATGATTCCGGCCGATTCCCGGGACATCCGCGCGGAGTACGAGGTACTTCTCAATGAATTGAGAAAATACAATCCCGAATTACTTGACAAGAGACGAGTGCTGGCAATAACAAAGTCTGACATGCTCGACGACGAACTCACCGAAGCACTGAGCGAGGAATTGCCTGCGGATATCCCGTCGGTTTTCGTCTCCTCCATCACCAACCGTGGGATAACAGAGTTGAAAGACATGGTGTGGCAAAATCTGAATAACGCGAATGCAGGCCCGGCATGAAGCTATTCTGGCATACAGGACGTCCGGGGGCTTGGCCTTGGTGCCAACTTGGCACCAAATCCCCTTTGGCAGAGTTATTGACAAAGGGATCAATCAATAAAACCCGAAAAACGTAACATATCATGGAGAAAAGCGAAACCAGGGACGAAGTCGAAAACATCAACAAACAGGAAGCTGCGCAGCAGGAACAAGCGGCCGGCAACAACGATGCTGATAATGAAGCGATGGAGGATGGGGATGTTACACTCAAACTGCAGGAAGAACTCGAACAAACAAAAGACAAGTATGTCCGGCTGTACTCGGAATTTGAAAATTTCCGGAGACGCACAGCCAAAGAAAAACTGGAACTGATTCAGACTGCCAACGAGCAGTTGATAACAAGCTTATTGCCTGTCGTAGACGATTTCGATCGCGCAGAATCAGCCGTTAAGGACAAAACGTCGAGCGATGTAGAAGGCTTCTTTCTGATCAATTCCAAGTTGCGCAAAATTCTGGAAACCTACGGTGTGAAGCCAATGGATGTCAGGCAAGGTTCTGAATTTGATTCGGACTTTCAGGAAGCCGTCTCACAAATTCCAGCGCCCTCACCAGAGCTGAGGGGAAAAATCGTCGATGTCGTTGAGAAAGGATACTTATTAAACGATAAAGTAATACGCTACGCGAAAGTTGTAGTGGGAAATTAATACTTCTTTAAACCATGTCAACTAAGCGAGACTATTACGATATACTCGGGGTGAGCAAGAGCGCCACGCCAGAAGAAATCAAAAAAGCTTACCGGAAGGTTGCCATCAAATTCCATCCTGATAAGAATCCGGGCAATAAAGAAGCGGAGGAAAAATTCAAGGAAGCAGCAGAGGCATACGAAGTATTAAGCGACACGGAGAAGAAGGCACATTATGACCGGTTTGGTCATTCCCGTGCGGGCGCCGGCTACGGTTCCCATACGATGAACATGGACGATATCTTCAGCCAGTTCGGTGATATCTTCGGTGGGGGAAGTCCGTTTGACAGCTTCTTCGGAGGAGGCGGTGCGACACGCGGAGGGAAACGTCAACGGAAAGGCTCGAATCTTCGCATAAAGTTGAAAATGGGCCTCGATGAAATCGCTGAGGGTGTCGAAAAGAAGATCAAGGTTCACCGCATGGTCCACGCCGAAGGCGTCTCTTTCAAGACATGCACAACTTGCCAGGGTACCGGCCAGGTAAGGAAGGTCGTTAATACCATGCTCGGGCAGATGGTTTCATCATCCACATGTCCATCCTGTGATGGCTCGGGTCAGATCGTCGACAAGCGACCTCCCGGTGTGGATAGCTCCGGCCTGGTCTCCAAAGAAGAAGTGATAACCGTCCGAATTCCTGCCGGTGTTTCCGATGGGATGCAACTGTCGATGGCAGGTAAGGGCAACGAAGCCCCTGGAGGTGGTATTGCAGGCGATCTGCTGATCCTGGTAGAGGAGGTCGAAGACCCAGTGCTCAAGCGCGATGGCAACAATATCATCTATGACCTCTACATCAGCTTCGTCGATGCCGCCTTGGGCACTTCGGCGGAGGTACCGGCAATTGGCGGAAGAGTGAAAATCAAGATCGAAGCTGGCACACAGAGCGGCAAGGTGCTCAGGTTGCGCGGGAAGGGTCTGAAAGACATAAATGGATACGAAACCGGCGACCAGCTGATCTATGTGAACGTCTGGACACCGAAAAAACTTACTGCGGAGGAACGTACGAAGCTGGAAAGCCTGCGAGATTCACCCAATTTCGAACCGCGGCCCGATGCCAATGAAAAGGGCTTTTTTGAACGAATGAAGGAGTTTTTTAATTGATTCCCAGTTGATTAAGTAGGGAATGGCATCTTTTTACCCTCTTTTTCCGTAATTCTAAAGGATAACCTTACACAGCGTAACCTAACAGGAGGGGGTACGTACATATTCAGCATGCAGAAGACTCTTTGGTTAACGATTTGTGGGATCGCTTGTGCGGGAATTGCCTGGGGCCAAATGAAAAGACAATTCATTGTCGAAAATAACCCGGATTGTCAAAGCGTAAATCTCCGTCTGAAGGCTAATTCCGGTGATTGTTACGTCAAAGCTGGTCACAACACGGAAATCCTCAACATCTTCAGCAACCAGGATCAATCATCCTATTCCCACCAGTTTCGCAAAGAAATCGTAGATAACTCCTGTCGCCTCTTCCTCAATTTCGAGAACAATCACTCTTCCAGCATTGGCCGAACGATCTCCACACGTGTATTTGGAGAAAGTAACGCTACCGAAAAGGTATGGAGGATGTATCTCTCCGACGCCAAACCATACAGCTTGCAGTTGGAGTACGGGGTTGGTAATGCCTATGTGGACCTGTCGGGATTGGCGATCAGCAAACTCATGATCAACACTGGTAGCGCCGATGTAAACATCGGATACAATTCACTGGAGAATAAGATTGATATGGACACCCTTTCGGTGAAAGTAGATCTTGGCTCTCTCAACGTTAAGAACATCAACCTGTCGCGTGCTCGTTACACTTCGGCGGACGTGGGTTTTGGTAACATGACACTTGATTTCAGTTCCAGCCCCCCGCTGGTAGGCAACCGAATTGTGGGAAGTGTCGGCGCAGGTAATCTGACTATCATTCTTCCTTCGGAGGAAACTCCTGTGCTCGTCACGATCAACGACTCATGGCTTTGCAGTGTGAAGATTCCACGAACACTTCAAAAGGTCAACGCCAATACATTCGCCAACGCAGCCTATTCTGAAGACGCCGCGAACGCTCTCGTCTTCAACCTCGATGTTTCAATGGGCAACATCATTTTTCGCCAGTCTCCGAAGTAAATTCCCTTCCCATCCCCATCAAATTTCCTGAAAAGGAATAAGTTCCTATCTTTCGACACCAACTCAAACAAGCCGTGGAAGCTTTAACCGCGACAGGAGTGACCAAGCGATATACGAATCACCTGGCGCTCGACAACGTAAGTCTTACCATCCCGCTGAAGAGTATCTTCGGACTACTCGGCCCGAACGGGGCGGGGAAGACCACCTTCATCCGGATCATCAATCAGATCATCAATGCCGATGAAGGTGACGTGACAATTTTCGGAGAACGGCTTCAGGCGAAGCACATCGGAATGATCGGATACCTTCCTGAGGAACGCGGACTCTACAAGAAATTAAAAGTGGGTGATCAACTCATCTACCTCGCAAGACTCAAAGGTTTGAGCCGTGCAGAAGCGACTTCCCGTAGCAAGCATTGGATTCGAAAATTCGAAATAACCGACTGGTGGAACAAGAAGGTCGAAGATCTGAGCAAGGGCATGGCGCAGAAAGTGCAGTTCATCAGTACCGTCATGCATGAACCAAAGCTCGTCATTCTCGATGAGCCATTCTCAGGATTTGATCCGGTCAACGCACGGCTGATAACCGATGAGATTCTCGCGCTGAAAGAGAATGGAAGTACGATCATCTTCTCTACGCACCGGATGGAGACCGTCGAGGACCTGTGCGATCACATCGCGCTTATCGACAGGAGCAAGAAAATCCTGGAAGGCTCCAAGAAGGAGGTCAAAGCGCAATTCCGGACCAATACATTTACCGTCGAACACAAGGGATCATTCGCGGTGAACAGCGACCGTTTCGAACTCGTCAACCAAAAGTCCGTGGAAGATGACTTCTTCCGGTCGACTGTCCGCGTCAATAGTGCCCTCAGTCCAAACCTCCTTATCCGGGAGCTTACAGAAATAACCGAAGTACACAGCTTCGTCGAGAAAGTGCCAACGATGGGCGACATCTTCATTTCATTGGTGAAAGGAGGAAGCGATGAGTAAGGTATGGTTGATTTTTCAGCGCGAGTTTCTCAATCGTGTCCAGAAGAAGTCGTTTCTGATCGCCACAATACTGATTCCGTTGATATTCCCTGCGATCATCGGCGTGATGGGATATGTTATGCTGAAGCAAGAGGAGGAAGCCGGGGTGCAGACGGTGCGCGTAGTAGACGTTAGTGGAACGTTCGAATTTGAAAGCAGCCACAAGTTTGAATTTGTCAAGGTGTCCGACAATCTGGAAAGCGCCAAAGAAGCGTTCAATAAATCAAGCGACTTCGCGCTGCTTTACATCCCGGAGATCGAACTCTCGAATCCGACCGGAATAGCGCTATACACGAAGTCAAATCCCGGTATCCGTAAGATTGAAGACCTCGAGCAAATTCTTGAAAATCGCGTGCAGGATCTGAAGCTGCAAGCCTTTAACATCGACAAGGCGACACTGGACCACCTGCGGACAAACATATCGATCAACAACATCAATGTCTCCGACACAGGCGAGGAGAAGGAAAGCAACACGGGCATTCTGTACATACTGGGGTTTTTACTCGGAATGATGATCTACATGTTCGTACTTATCTACGGCATGCAGATCATGCTGGGAGTCATTGAGGAAAAGACGAGCAAGATCGTGGAAGTACTGCTGTCCTCGGTCCGTCCGTTTCAACTGATGATGGGCAAGGTTCTGGGTATCGCAGCCGTGGGCCTTCTGCAGTTTGCGATTTGGGTCGTGTTGATCAGTGTACTTTCTTTCGGCACCCTTTCCCTGTTCGGTGTAAACATGTCGCAGCAACAAGCTGTTGAACAGATCTCGGGGCGCATGCACCAGGATCCGGAGGTCGTTGCACAACAGAACAAGGTGCAGGAAATAATACTGACGTCATACGACCAGATTCCCGTCGCATCGATAATCTTCAATTTTGCCTTCTATTTCCTGGGTGGATATTTGCTTTACGGCGCGCTTTTCGCGGCCGTAGGGTCAGCCGTCGATTCGCAGCAAGAGGCGCAGCAATTCACTTTTCCAATAACCATACCGTTGATCATTGCGTACTTCGGGCTCTTCATGTTCATACTGAACGATCCGGACAGTAGCGCAAGCTTCTGGTTTTCCATCATACCGTTCACCTCCCCCATCGCGATGATGGGGAGGCTCGGATTTGGCGTCCCTGATTGGCAACTCCTGCTTTCACAAGCTCTCCTGGTCGGCGGGTTTATTTTCACAACCTGGATTGCCTCCCGCATCTACCGCGTGGGTATCCTGATGCACGGGACGAAGATCAACTACAAAGTACTCGCCAAGTGGTTCATGATGAAACAGTAATGCGCCCGCGCAAATAGCCCGCAGCGCACGAAGGAGTGTCATGAAGTCACATCTTTGCGCTATATTGTGAGGCATGGCCAAACGCAGTTCCACAAGCGACTTCCATGAGCACAACCCACAACTGAAATGGATCGTGCTGGCAGTGTCGTTCCTTATCAGCATCGGATCGATTTACTACACCAATGTTTTGGTCGACCAACTGAAAGACCGGGAGCGCCAACAGGTACAGCTGTTCGCCCGTGCTATCGAGTATACGCTCAACGAAAGTCTAAATAGCAACATTCTCTTCGTCTCGGAAGAGATCGTGTACAAGAACAACTCCATACCAACGATCCTCGTCAACGAGGATAACGACGTCATGCATTTCCGCAACATCGACATCGACTCCGGGCGGTCTTCGGCCGCCATACAGCAGCAACTGGCGAGTGAACTGGAATCCATGGCCGCCACGTATGATCCGATCATCATAACACTGAAAGACCCGAATACTGACGAAATTTTCGGAATTCAGAAAGTATACTATCGCAATTCATCACTATTGACTCAACTGATAGCCTATCCCTACGTGCAGCTCACGGTCATCGCCATCTTCGGGTTTATCAGCTACCTCGCCTTCAATTACTCGAAAGCGGCCGAACAAAACCGGGTGTGGGTCGGCCTTGCGAAGGAAACCGCGCACCAGTTGGGCACCCCTTTGTCGTCTCTCATGGCATGGATAGAAGTTATCCGGGAAGATCCGCATATGCGCAACAGGGAAGTGGCTGATGAACTGGAAAAAGATATTGAGAAGTTAAAGGTCGTCACGGAGCGGTTTTCCAGTATCGGGTCCGTGCCGACCCTGAAGAGAGAAAACATCGTAGCGTTGATCAATAATGTTGTCAAATATCTCCGGCCGCGCATCTCGTCCCGTATCCGGATAGAAGTATTCACACTGTCGGACAACATCCAGGCAATGGTGAACGCGCCCCTCTTCGAATGGGTGATCGAAAATCTTTGCAAGAACGCCGTAGATGCGATGGGTATTTCCGGCACTATCGCCATAAAAATTCTCCGCGGCAGTGAGGGGAAAGTCTTTATTGATGTCAGTGATACGGGTAAGGGCATACCGCGCTCAAAACTCGCGATGGTCTTTAACACAGGTTTTACCACGAAAAAGCGCGGTTGGGGATTGGGACTCGCGCTCGCCAAACGGATCATCGAGACTTATCACGACGGCAAAATATTCGTGAAATCTTCCGAAGAAAATCTGGGAACTACGTTTCGCGTATCCGTCAATGCCGCACCCCCCGCAGAGGCCTGATTCAGCGCCTCAAACCCGGCAATAAATCCATTTTCGCACTTTGTACTTCGTCAGCAATACCCTACTTTTGCGCCGGCTTGGCGGAGAGCCTGAAGTCGCATTTTCGGACGAATAATAACAAAAACACAGTAATGGCAAATATTGGAAAGATCACGCAGGTAATCGGACCGGTGGTGGACGTCGCTTTCGACGGTGAGGGCGCAAAACTGCCTAATATCCTCGATTCTTTGGTGGTAATGAAAGCCGATGGTACCAAGGTCGTCCTGGAGACCCAGCAACACCTGGGTGAAGACCGCGTCAGGACCATCTCCATGGAAGGAACCGAAGGCCTCGTGCGCGGAATGAAAGTGACTGATACCGGCTCCCCGATCACCATGCCTATCGGCGAAGACATCAAGGGACGCCTCTTTAACGTAATCGGAGAAGCGATCGACGGCATTAAACAGCCCAGTGGCGAAAACTCGCTCCCGATCCACCGCTCCGCTCCAGCTTTTGAAGACCTCTCTACGTCCACGGAAGTACTGTATACCGGGATCAAGGTAATCGACTTGATCGAACCTTACTCGAAAGGTGGAAAGATCGGACTGTTCGGCGGTGCCGGGGTTGGAAAAACCGTTTTGATCCAGGAACTCATCAACAATATTGCTAAAGCTTACTCTGGCCTTTCTGTATTCGCCGGTGTAGGTGAAAGAACACGGGAAGGAAATGACCTGCTCCGGGAAATGATCGAGGCCGGGATCGTTAACTACGGGGAGAATTTCCTCAAGTCTCTCCACGCAGGTGGATGGGATCTTTCTCAGGTAAGCGAGAGCGACCTGAGAGAATCGAAGGCGACCTTCGTGTTCGGACAGATGAACGAACCTCCCGGCGCGCGCGCGCGAGTTGCCCTCTCCGGTCTTACAGTCGCCGAGTATTTCAGAGATGGAGACGGACAAGGCAAGGGCCGCGACATCCTCTTCTTTATCGATAATATCTTCCGCTTTACACAGGCCGGTTCAGAGGTGTCAGCCCTTCTGGGGCGGATGCCGTCGGCAGTGGGGTATCAGCCCACCCTGGCGACAGAAATGGGCGCCATGCAGGAAAGGATCACTTCAACAAAGAACGGTTCTATCACATCCGTACAGGCTGTATATGTCCCCGCCGATGACCTTACCGACCCTGCTCCGGCAACGACGTTCGCTCACCTTGACGCAACAACGGTATTGAGCCGGAAGATCTCCGAACTTGGAATCTATCCTGCCGTGGATCCACTGGACTCTACTTCTCGTATCCTCCGTCCGGAGATCGTCGGCGAAGAACACTATGACTGCGCGCAGCGCGTAAAAAATATCCTCCAGCGTTATAAGGAATTGCAGGACATCATCGCGATCCTCGGGATGGATGAGTTGTCGGATGAAGACAAGCTCGTCGTTCACCGCGCCAGAAGGGTTCAACGCTTCTTGTCGCAACCATTCCACGTCGCTGAAGCATTTACTGGTCTCAAGGGAGTATTGGTGGATATCAAGGATACCATTCGCGACTTCAACGCGATCCTCGACGGCAAATACGATCACCTCCCTGAAATGGCATTCAACCTCGTTGGAAATATCCAGCAGGCGATTGAGAAGGGTGAGAAGATGATGGCAGAGGCCAAGCGAGCTTAAGCATTCAACACGCGATAACTGTTAAAGATGTTTTTGGAGATACTAACACCGGAGAACAAAATTTTTGAGGGTCAAGTCACGATCGCGACTTTTCCCGGTGCCGATGGTTCTTTCCAGGTGATGGACAATCACGCGCCGCTGATCAGCCTTCTCAAAGAAGGTCTGGTCGAGTATCGGTCGAAAGATGTGAACAACAGCCTGATGATCACCGGCGGTGTAGTTGAAGTATTGCACAATAAGGTCGTCCTCCTGGCTGACGGAGTCGCACAGAATTGATACTCTTCTTTTTGAGAGCTTAATAAAAAAGCCCCGTTCTCCGGGGCTTTTTTATTACCTGACGATTCATTGCGCTATTGCCGCGCTATCCACTGAATGAAGAACACTATCGCGACCACCAGCGAGATGACGCTTAGTACCCAGAATACACTACCTGCGCCGGAAAACGCCCCGAGCACGATGGCGACAACGGCGAATATCAGCGCCATTTTCAGGTCGCGATCCATCGCGTTTGTCGCAGCTACCGATTCCAGGCTCTTGCCCTCTTTCTTTGCTTTGATGACTTCCTTCACCACCGACTTCACTTCCTTCCTGAACTCTCTCTTCTCCGCACGTGAAAGAGATGAATATTTTTCAGCGAGCAATGCCCGTTGCTCTTCCATCGTTTTTGCAACCACGGGCGCACCTTCTACAGTTTTGATCCTGCTGGCCGCGTTCGCACTTAACGCTTGCCCATCAAGTTGAAGCGGACTCATCTCCGGTGGAGGAAGGGTTATCAGATGAGCCAATTCAGGCGACTGGATGGCGACATTTTTTTTACCACTGTTGTAGTCATAGTGATCGAAGTAATAGGCGTACTTCTTTGGGGTAGAGCATGCGGCGAAGACAAGCACGCCAACGATTAGTAAAAGGTATTTCTTCATCGGTAGTGTTTTTTGTGATACAACAAAATAGTTAATTCTTTCCTTTAAACCATGAAAGGACGCGATGTGCGAAGCGTTTTTCGAACTCCCAAAAGAACTCAAACTGCCCGAACACAAAGCCATACCCAAGTAAAACAATATTGTACAGGGGTAAAACGAAAAGGTAATAAAGAATCGAGCCCAACGTCGAATTGCCTTCCTCGCCAGCCAGCCAGTAAAGCAGCGGTTTCTTTAAAAACATAATAGTAAACCCTGTGCAGGAAAATGTCAACAAGACCAATGCCACCTGCCAGGAACTTTGCAGGTTCCATCGCGCCTTCAATTTTTCAATCCAACTCATATCGATTACTCATCAAAACTCAAAAACCGACTCCATCGCCCGAGCGCCGGCAACGGCGCCCGCAAAGCCATATGTTCCTTGCTGACGGGGTGAACAAACTCCAGGGACTTCGCATGCAGAGCGATACCAGCGTCATCAAACGCATTTCGAGCCCCATATTTCAAATCCCCGGCAATTGGGCAACCCATTGCCGCCAACTGTACTCGAATTTGATGTGGCCGCCCCGTAACCGGGTATACCGCGAGTAGGTATTGGCCGCTGCTTTTGGCGAGTAGCTGGAACGTTAGCTCAGACCTCAGCGCGCCAGGCGTCTCTGCCGTAAACGCCGTGGTCTTGTTCCTCGTCCCGTCTTTAATCAACCAGTGCACCAATGTACCACGCTCCTCCGGCTCATGCTCGACCAATGCCCAATACGTCTTTTGTACCTTGTTCTCACGAAAAAGCGCATTCATCCGCTCCAGGGCTTTGGAGGTGCGCGCAAAAATCACCAGTCCGCTAACAGGTCGATCGATTCGATGGACGACTCCGAGAAATACAGCTCCCGGTTTCTTGTATTTCTCACCGATATACTCCTTGCACATTTCAACCAGTGGTTGATCACCGGAAATGTCACCCTGCACTAGTACTCCGGACGATTTATTGACAACCAGGAGATGATTGTCTTCATAGATGACTTCAAACGGTGCCATTTGGCGGTGAAATTAGATAATAAAGGGCACAATTAGCACCTCCCACGCTCACCTCAAAACTCCGATGTAAAATGAAATTGTATATCCGGGAAATTCTCCTGCACCATTTGCAGCCACGCTCTTGATTCAGCCATAAAGACAAGCTTGCCATCCTTATCACGCGCGATGTGTCGCTGTTTTGAATCGATGAACTCCGCCAGCTTTTGCGGGCTATCACTGCTAATCCAGCAGGCTTTGTAAATACTCTGCGGTGAAAACTGCACAGTTGCCGCGTATTCGTTCTTCAAACGGAACTGGATCACTTCGAACTGTAGCGCGCCCACCACACCGACAACCTTCTTCTTACCCAGTTCAAATGTAAAGAGCTGCGCTACTCCCTCCTCCATTAACTGGAGCAAGCCCTTCTCGAGCTGTTTCGTTCTCATCGCATCGAGATTGATAACTTCTTTGAATATCTCTGGCGAGAAGCTTGGGATACCCGTGTAGGTTAGTTTCTCACCTTCGGTCAACGTATCCCCTATCTTTAGATTTCCGGTATCGTAGATACCGACGATATCACCGGGCCATGCCTCCTCCACCGTTTCACGATCCTGCGCCATGAAGGCTGTCGCGTTTGAAAACCGCACGGATTTATCCAATCGCACGTGGAAGTAGTTATTGCCCCGCTGGAATTTACCGGAGCACACGCGAAGGAACGCAATCCTGTTCCGATGTTTGGGATCCATGTTTGCGTGGATCTTGAAGACAAAGCCGGTGAATTTGGTCTCAATAGGCTCAACCACGCGAACGTCGGTTTCTCGCGGTATCGGGGGAGGCGCTATGCGAATGAATGTATCCAACAATTCCTTCACACCGAAATTATTGACGGCACTTCCAAAGAACACAGGCGCGACCTTGCCGTTGAGGTAGTCTTCCGTGTTGAAATCCGGGTAGACACCTTCGATGAGCTCGATATCAGCCCGCAGTTGGCGGGCATTGTTCTCACCGACGTAATCATCGAGCATACTATCGTTGATATCGCTGACTTCAATTCCTTCCTCCACCGTCGTTTTGCTGGGTGTGAACAGGTGCAGACTCTTTTCATAGAGGCTGTAAACACCTTTGAATCCCTTACCCATGTTGATCGGCCAACTCAGCGGACGAACGCGGATCTTGAGCTTTTCCTCGATCTCATCGAGCAACTCGAAAGGGTCCCGGCCCTCGCGGTCCAGCTTGTTGATGAAACAGATCACCGGCGTACTTCGCATGCGGCACACCTCCATCAATTTTTCGGTCTGTATCTCCACGCCCTTGACGCAGTCGATCACCATTATTACACTGTCGACAGCCGTGAGTGTGCGATACGTGTCTTCTGCAAAATCCTGGTGACCGGGGGTATCGAGCAGATTGATCTTGACATTGCGGTAGTTAAAGCCCATAACGGATGTGGCGACCGAGATACCGCGTTGCTTTTCGATCTCCATCCAGTCGGATCGTGCATGGTCTTTTATCTTGCTCGACTTGACCGCACCAGCTTTTTGAATCGCACCGCCAAACAGGAGAAGCTTCTCCGTCAGCGTCGTTTTTCCCGCATCCGGGTGACTGATGATTCCAAAAGTCCTGCGTTTCTCTATTTGGTCTTCTAACGTCATATCTTTCATCGACACATCAGCCGCTGACAATCCTCGGTGCTGATTTTGAGGCTGCAAAAGTAGCAAAATAGAAGGAAAGATCAGATCGCCTGTGAACCTGTCCTCGCTGGTGCCTTTACCATCGGCGGAAGAATATCGATACGCGCCGCAAGAGCGCTTTACATTTCCCGAAAGTTCTCATAGATTTCACCATGCGATACAGAACATTTGGAAGAACACAATTGAGCGTAAGCGAGATCGGGTATGGGATGTGGGGCCTGGCAGATTGGAAGGAAACCGACGAGAATGAACTCAACCGCACACTCGACCGCTCCGTTGAACTCGGCTGCAATTTCTACGACACCGCATGGGGATATGGCGCGGGGCACAGCGAGCAAATACTCGGTCAGTTGATCCGACGTCATCCTCACAAGAGACTATACCATGCCACCAAGATCCCCCCAAAGAATTTCAAATGGCCAAGCAAGGCAGAATACAGGCTAGAGGACTGTTTTCCCTACGATCACATCATCGAGTATACCGAAAAGAGTCTGGCGAACCTGGGTGTAGACTGTATCGACCTTCAGCAATTCCACGTCTGGGAAGACGACTGGGCCGAGCAAGACGACTGGAAGAGAGCACTGGAAAAGCTTAAGAAGGACGGCAAGATCCGCTTTGCCGGCGTCAGTGTCAATCGCTGGGAGCCGGATAACGTACTCGGCACACTCCGCACGGGGATGATAGACACCGTGCAGGTGATATACAACATTTTCGATCAGGCCCCGGAAGACAACCTTTTTCCCCTCTGTCGGGAACTGAACATTGGTGTCATCGCGCGCGTACCTTTCGACGAAGGCACATTAACCGGAACACTCACGAAAGAGACCCATTTTCCGAAGGACGACTGGCGTTCCACCTACTTCGTTCCAGAGAACCTGATCAGCAGCGTCGAACACGCAGACGCCCTCCGCCCCCTGATACCCGCCGGGATGACGATGGCTGAAATGGCGCTCCGCTTTATCCTCGCGAATGATGACGTACACACCACGATCCCCGGGATGCGCAAGCTGAAGAATCTTGAGGCGAACATCAGGGTCAGTGATAGCCGGAAACTCGACACAACACTCGCACAACACCTGAAAGCTCACCGATGGGACCGCATCCCGACCGGGTGGTCACAGTAACGACCTTCTTCGACAGAACCAGCGTTGCTCCTGGCTCTCTATGCTGTCAATGTGTCATTCTTTTTGTCAGAATCCGGGGCTGGCACAACCATTGTTAACCCTACGGTACAATACAGTGTTGAACTTAAAAAAGGATCAATAACATGGGTAAAATCATTGGAATCGATTTGGGTACGACCAACTCCTGCGTAGCAGTTATGGAGGGCAGTGAACCCGTCGTAATTGCGAACAGCGAGGGTCGTAGGACGACCCCCTCGATCGTTGCTTTCCTGGATGACGGGAAAGGCGAACGTAAAGTAGGTGATCCCGCCAAGCGTCAGGCTATTACCAATCCGACAAATACCGTCCAGTCCATCAAGCGTTTCATGGGTAAGAAATACGACGATGTGAACGAAGAAATGAAGATGGTTTCATATCAGGTTGAGCGCGGTAATAATGAAACCGTACGCATACGGATAGGTGATCGCCTGTATACACCTCAGGAGGTTTCTGCGATGGTCCTTCAGAAGATGAAGAGCACCGCAGAAGACTATCTGGGCACCACCGTGACAGAAGCAGTAATTACCGTTCCTGCATACTTCAATGATGCTGAGCGGCAAGCGACAAAAGAAGCCGGGCAGATTGCCGGGCTGGACGTGAAGAGGATCATCAACGAGCCTACAGCGGCGGCGTTGGCGTATGGCCTCGACAAGAAAAACAAAGACATGAGGATCGCCGTCTATGACCTTGGCGGCGGTACATTTGATATTTCCATCCTGGAACTGGGTGATGGCGTATTCGAGGTGAAATCGACCAATGGTGATGTGCATCTCGGTGGGGATGACTTCGACCAGCGCATTATGAACTGGTTAGCGGATGAATTCAAGAGCGAGGAAAATGTCGACCTCCGCAAAGATCCGATGGCGCTTCAGCGTTTGAAGGAAGCGTCGGAGAAAGCCAAGATCGAATTATCGAGTTCTCAGGAAACGGAAGTAAACCTTCCTTATATCACTTCTATCGACGGCGTGCCCAAACACCTTGTCAAGAAGATTTCGCGCGCAAAATTCGAACAACTGGTGGATGATCTGGTTCGCCGGACGCTCGAGCCTTGCCGGAAAGCAGTAGACGATTCCGGCATCAGCGTAGGACAGATCGACGAGGTTATCCTCGTAGGTGGTTCAACACGTATTCCGAGGATCCAGGAAGAAGTAGAGAAATTCTTCGGTAAGAAACCGTCAAAAGGTGTAAACCCGGATGAAGTAGTTGCAGTAGGTGCAGCTATTCAGGGAGGCGTGCTCACAGGCGAAGTCAAAGACGTCTTGTTGCTCGACGTTACTCCGCTTTCGCTGGGTATCGAGACACTCGGCGGTGTATTCACCAAGCTTATCGACTCCAACACCACGATTCCATCCAAGAAGTCGGAAGTGTTCTCCACGGCAGCAGATAATCAGCCATCTGTAGAGATCCATATTCTGCAGGGAGAAAGGCCCATGGCGAAGGATAACCGGTCAATCGGTCGATTCCACCTCGATGGAATACCACCCGCACCTCGTGGAATACCACAGATCGAAGTAACATTCGACATCGATGCCAACGGTATCCTTCACGTTTCGGCGAAAGATAAAGGCACCGGAAAAGAACAGAAGATCCGGATAGAGGCGTCTTCGGGTCTGACGGACGCCGAAATCCAGAAAATGAAAGAGGAGGCACAAGCCAACGCCGAGGACGATAAAAAATCGCGCGAACGCGTTGAGAAAATCAACCAGGCCGATTCGCTGATCTTCCAGACGGAGACCCAGATGAAAGAATACGGCGAGAAGTTATCGGAGCCGAATAAGACCGCCATCAACAACGCACTCGAAAAGCTGAGGGAAGCTCATAAGAGCCAGGATATCGCTGCGATCGAAAACGCGATGACGACGCTCAACGCTGCCTGGCAGGCCGCGGCAACCGAGATGTACCAAGCGTCTGGCAATGCCGACCCCGGCCCACAAGGCGCTGACCAGAGCGAACCAAAGTCGGGTGGTGGCTCAGCGAATGACGTATCAGACGTTGAATATGAAGAGGTGAACGACAACAAGAAATAAGCCTTTTTCTATAGACACATTCGGACCGCTGTGATGAGCAGCGGTCTTTTTTTTGTAAGTTTGGCGGCTCAAATTCCAGAACAATGATCGTATTGAAATTCGGCGGGACGTCCGTCGGCAAGCCCGAAAGACTGAAAAGAGTAACAAATCTTGTGACGTCCACACCCGGGAAAAAGATAGTCGTCTTGTCGGCTCTCTCAGGAACAACAAATGCACTTGTCACGATCGGTAACCACCTGATGGCAGGAGATCTCGACAAAGCGGAATCCGAGATTGCAACGCTTGAGCACCACTACCAGGCTTACATCGCCGAATTGTTTTCCGGCGAAGCCTCACACGCAATAGGACAGGAAATTGTAAGTCGTTATTTCATACTGATCCGGCTGCTCGCCGCCGGGCAGTTCGACAACAAAAGCTACCGGGAATTGCTCGCGCAAGGAGAATTGATCTCAACTGAGCTATTCTACCACTTCCTTTTGGAGCGCAAGGTCAGTGCACGCCTTCTGCCTGCCCTGCATTTCATGTCCATTGATGAGAACGAAGAACCTGAACTGGATAAAATCTCCAGCCGCGTGAGACCGCTCGTTCAGTCCATGAGCAACATCGATATCATTATCACGCAAGGGTATATCTGCCGCAACCACCGGAACGAAATCGACAATCTCAAACGCGGTGGCAGCGATTACACAGCATCTCTCATCGGCGCTGCCCTGGGTGCCAGCGAAATCCAGATATGGACCGACATCGACGGGATGCACAATAACGATCCGAGAATCGTCCGCAAGACGATTCCGATTTCTCATCTCACCTTCGAAGAGGCATCGGAACTCGCGTACTTCGGCGCAAAGATTCTCCACCCATCCACTATCGTTCCCGCACAACGACACAATGTGCCAGTGCGACTGAAAAACACAATGGATGAAGACGCGCCCGGAACCCTAATTACGGAAAAGGCCGATGAGCAACTCACATTCAAAGCTATCGCGGCAAAAGACAACATCACTGCGATCAAGATCAAATCGTCGCGCATGCTCATGGCCTATGGGTTCCTCAGAAGGGTGTTTGAGGTATTCGAGCACTACAAAACACCAATCGACATGATCGCCACGTCGGAGGTGGCAGTGTCGCTGACTATCGACAACCAGACCCACCTCGCTGCCATTGAGGCGGAGTTGAAAAATTTTGGATCAATCGAGATCGACCGCGATCAGACGATCATTTGCATCGTCGGCAACCACATTCTGGATAAACCCGGCGCGGTGAACGAGGTATTTCGATCACTATCCGAAATACCCGTGAGAATGGTCTCTTGTGGCGGAAGTGCCAACAACGTATCTGTCCTGGTGGACAACCAATATAAGGAGCAAGCACTGAACGCATTGAACGAAGGCTTGTTCGGCCTTTAGTTCTCTAAAAGCCGATCATGGTCCCCGACGAGCTGTCGCGCAAAGCGTGCGTTACACTCTTCAGACAATTATTCTCATCCCGGACACGCAACACCCCGAGAAAACCGAAAATCAGTGCTTCCTTGAAGTTGACAACTGACTCATCGGGAATGATGAATGTGATATTGTCGCCACCGTGCTCGAGCATGCGCGAAACGAGATATGCATTGAATGCTCCTCCTCCCGTACACAATACCTGCGCCGATCGCTTCTGGGTAAGAATGGCACTACAGATCTCGACGGCAGCTGATTCGGTAAATGTGCAAAGCCTGTCCTCCAGAGGAACACTCCTGTCAGTCACCAGCGGAGCAAGTTCCTTTTCGAAGATCTCGCGGCCGAGAGACGGGCGCTTTGCGTGGTAGGTTCTATATATCCTGTTGAGTCGGGCGAGCAGCTTGTCATTTACGTTTCCTGACGCAGCCATCATTCCATTCCTGTCAAATTTCTTTGAAGCCTCCGCAGCGAGGACGTTCAGCGTCATGTTGCAAAAGCAGATATCGTAGGCAAGCCGTTTGCCTTTGTTTTCTGTTGACAGGTTTGCGATCCCGCCCAGATTCAGACAAACATCATAGTCGCCGAACAGGAGCCTGTCGCCAACCGGGACCAGTGGCGCACCTTGTCCCCCGAATGCCACGTCCTGCATACGGAAATCACAAACAACGGGGAGCCCACTAGCAGCATGTATGGAGTATCCGTTTCCTATCTGCGTTGTGAACTTCCTTGAAGGCTGATGGAAAACGGTATGGCCATGCGACGCGACAAAATCGGCCCGAAGCTGGTGCTGCTTCAGAAAATCAGCTACGGCACGGCCGATTTCCACGCCATATGCGGCGTCCAAAGCCATTAGATCATGTCCACTAAGGGTGTGTGCACCCGCGAGTCTGGTGTGCAGCTGCCGGGAGTACCGCCTTGTGATGGCGTGCTCCAGATCATATTTCCAACCCGACTTGAGCTTGCGAAATACACAATACGCAATATCGAGGCCATCCAGCGACGTTCCTGACATCACGCCAACCACCCTGTATTTTGACTTACTGATCATACGCATAAAGACTCATCCACCCCAAACCGACATTTTCAGCATTGCGGTGATTCGGTTACCTTTGAGGCCATTAACAGACCACATGAATCTTGTAATTGATTCAGGCAACAGTACGACCAAGGTAGGAATTTTCGACCGCGAAAAGCTGGTCAAAAAGCGATCTTTCGCAGAAACCGAACACCTCCAGGCCTTCATGCGGGACGGTGATTTTGACAACATCCTGATCTCATCGGTCAACATCGATCCCCAAACCATAGCCTCCTGGGTTGAAAATACCTCCCGGACCTTCATCCTGGACAAACAACTCAACTTGCCGGTAAAGAGCCTATACAAGACACCAGATACACTGGGGATGGACAGGCTGGCAGGAGTTTGTGGTGCAGTACAACTTTTTCCGGGTTTTGACAGTCTGGTAATAGATACCGGAACATGCGTGACCTATGACTTTGTGGACCGGGAACTGCAGTTTCATGGAGGGGGTATATCTCCAGGACTGGCAATGCGGTTTGAGGCTGTGAATACTTTTACGGTCCGGCTGCCGTTAGTCTCGCCAGTGGCTGGTGTAAAGTTGATCGGTGATACGACCGAGGCATGCATCCAAAGCGGAATCGGGAATGGTATGGTCGCTGAAATCGACGGAATCATACGACAATACAAGGAGAAATTTCCTGGTTTACGGGCGATTTTGTGTGGTGGTGATGGAGGATTTTTTGAAAACCAATTGAAAGCATCCATATTTGCGATCCCCGATCTCGTGCTCATCGGGCTAAACAGCATCTTGATTCATAATGTCAATCCTTCATAGAGTTCTTTGCGCCGCTTTTTTTGTGTTTCTCGTCGTACAGGCGATGGGACAAGCGGCACGCACGCCCTTCTCATCATTTGGAATCGGGGAACCATATGGCAACTCGCTGGTGAACCAACAGGGCATGGCGGGTGTCGGTGTGAGTCAGCCGCAATATTTTTTCATCAACAACCAGAACCCTGCACTGCTCATCTATAATTCAATCAATACCGCATTTCAAGCCGGCATTGTCATGGAAACACGGACAATCCGGGCGGATACCTTAAGTGAGAAAAGCCAGGCAGGTAACATGAACTATCTCGTGACCGCCTTCCCGATCAAGCCTGGTCGGTGGACAACGTCGGTTGGCCTGATGCCATACACAACAGTAAATTACTTCCTGCAATACAATCAGAACGTTGTGGGCAGACCCGAAGAAGTACGGGTTGTTGAAGAAGGCGATGGAGGGCTTACGCAATTGTATTGGTCCAATGGAGTTCGCCTCACGCGCGAATTGGCCGTCGGGCTCAAGGCATCCTATATCTTCAGCTCGATCGTCAAGAGCTACAAGAATCAACTCATCAATGTAGGCGAGCCGATAGGCTACATCGCAGGAATTGAAGAGAAGTCGTATGTCAGAGATTTCACTTTCGGCACCGGTCTCTCCTTCAGCAAGGACTCGCTGTTCTCAAGAAATCGCCACCGGTTGAGTATCGGCGTGGTATATGACTTCGCGACCGACCTGAGCACCCGTAAGACTGACCGGATTTTCCGGACCAACTCCATCGGGGATACAACAGATGTGAGTGTGTTGCCGAGTTCACTAAGCGGCAGCTTTTCTGTTCCCGCTGCACTCACGGTAGGCATCTCGCTCAGTCGCGGATTTAACTGGACGATCGGCACCGAGTTCCGCTACCAGGACTGGGCTACCTTTAACGACGTCGATGGCCGGGATGGCGGCCTCGAAGCTTCGTGGCGCGCGGCCGTTGGCGGCGAGTTGACACCAGATCTTTTTTCGCCGGATAACTACCTCAAACGCATCACTTATCGGGCAGGTGTGAGTATGGAACGACATCCGTTTCTCGCGAATGGCGCAGAAGTGAGGGACCTTGGCATCAATTTTGGTTTTTCGCTTCCGGCAGGGCGGGATAACTCCGTCGACCTGGCCTTCAGCTACGGCAAGCGAGGAAACAAATCGGAGAACATACTCGAAGAAGATTATTTTAAGATCTATTTTGGAATTTCCTTTAACGACAGATGGTTCATCAAGAGGAGGTACGATTGATCGGTAAGTGGCGTGACCTCACAAGAGCCATAGTAATTGCTATGGCTTTTTTGTTTCGACCCCGGTGGTCCCTGGCCACTTTCATCCTGACGGTTTCCGTGTCGTGCAGTCAAACCGATCTGAAGGAGCCCCTGGTCTATGACGGGCCGCAGCGCATTGTCGAAAACGTCGAAACTTTCTATACGGAAGACAGCCGTGTCAAAGTCAAAATGATTGCGGCTGAAGTATATCAGTTTGAAAACGGCGATCAGGAATTCCCGAACGGAATTTACATGGAGTTCTTCGACCTGACAGGGAGACTGGAGTCGACACTGCGGGCGAACGAAGCCTATTATTTCAAAAAGGAGCACCAATGGCGAGGACGTGGCAAGGTCGAGGTAAAGAACATCGCTAAGAATGAACAGCTCAATACCGAAGAACTTTTCTGGAAGCCGGCGGAAAAGAAAATATTCACCGACAAATTCGTAACCATCCGCCAACAGACAGACGTGATCTATGGTACAGGTCTTGAAGCAAAAGACGATATGTCCGACTATATCATCATTGATCCGGAAGGCGACTTTGCGATCGAAGAATAGCCTTCCTGCAATCGGAAATCCTTGGTATTTTGCGGTTCATGAAGGTAATCGAAGTCATTTTCCTGTCATTGGCCATCGCATTCAGTATTATCGGCATCCATCAGGTGATGACGGTCGGCTTTGGAAATGCCTATTGGGCGATAATGCTCGCGTTGGTGTTCTTTTTTCTGTTTAATTTAAAACGGAGAAAGCAACCATGAACAGCGCGTACATCGCCGGTATGATCGGTGCTTTGGTGCTCTCGATCTTCTTCTCCGGAATCGAGGTCGCCTATCTCTCAACAAGCCCCGAAGAGACGAAAAAGGACATCAAGGAAAAGATCCTGGCATTCTTTCGAAAGAAGCTCACGTGGTTCATCGGTACCACGCTCATTGGCAATATTGGCTCTTTAATCCTGTTCGGAGTTTTCACGACACTGTTGCTGCTTTCTTCATTCCGGGCCGGCCTGGCCGGCTTGAGCCTGACAGTATTAGTGCCAATCATCGTGCTGACCTTTATTTTGTCGGCCGTGATCCTCTACACCATCGAACTCTTTTCCAAGAGTTTCTTCCTCGTCAATTCTGGTCGCATGATGAGTATATTGGTGATCCCATTTCTCATCTTCTTTGTCGTGATGTTCCCGCTGGTATTCGCAGTGGTATCAATGGCAAAGCTCATCATCAATCACGCGTTCGGCCTGGAGTATTCAAAGGAGAAACCTGTATTCGGACTGACAGATGTGAATCAGTATCTGAAGAGTATGCATCGGGTGAAACCCAAGGATCGCGACCTCGATCTGGATAAAAAGATCTTCAAGAATGCTCTCGAGTTCAAGTCAGTGCGTATCCGGGACTGTATGATCCCCCGCACTGAAATCGTCGCCGTCGGCCTGGATGCCGGCTTGGAGAAATTGCGCGAAGCATTCCTGGAGAGCGGGCATTCCAAGATCATTGTTTATCGGGATTCCATCGACGACATTGTCGGCTATTGTCATTCAGCAGCGCTCTTCAAGAAACCATCCCGCATCGAGGAAATTCTGACGCCCATTATTACCATCCCCGAAACCGCCCTTGCAAAAGAACTCATGGTGCGTTTCATCAACGACCACAAAAGTCTCGCTGCAGTGGTAGACGAGTTTGGCGGCACATCAGGGATCGTCAGCATGGAGGATGTCATCGAAGAAATCTTCGGAGAGATCGAAGATGAGCACGACGAGGACACCGAGATTGAGCTCAAGCTCGACAGCAGGACGTGGCTGCTCAGCGCACGACTGGAAGTTGACTATCTGAATGATGCGTATGGGTGGGACCTCCCGACCGGCGATTATGACACATTAAGCGGCCTTATTCTCTCCTCCACGGAAGATCTCCCGAAAACAGGGGAAACAATCCGCATCCCACCCGCCACTTTCGTGATTCAGGACACGGAAGAGAACCGGATCAACACCGTGTGGATGACGCTCGACGAAGAGAAGACAGAAGGCTGATAATCAGCATTTTGCGCACCCATGACGGCTGTGTGTCAGAATTTCAGAAAGTAAATTTTTCTAATAACGATAACGCATTAAATTTGCGGGCTTTACTATTCACAATTTGGCCTCCGTAGGCCCTGACACATTCTACCAGATTGATATGGCATTAATAGGAACGTTGCGCGATAAAATGGGATTGGTCCTGATGATCTTCATTTTTGTAGCGCTTGCAGCATTTATTCTCGGTGATTTGCTCACCAACAACACTGCACTATTCGGAGATAGCGATGTCGGCGAGATCAATGGCCAGTCGATCAGCATCCAGGAGTTTCAGGGCGTTGTGGAAGAGCGCCGCGTCAACTACATTATGAACTTCCAGCGCGAGCCCGGCGAGCGCGAACTGACGACACTGCGGCAACAAGCGTGGGAATTGTTGATCGCCCGGTATGCCATTCAGCCGCAGTTTGACAAGGTTGGCATGGCCGTCACTCAGGAGGAAGTTGTTGACATGATCAGTGGCACCAACGTAGACCCGACGATCCGCCAGGCATTCACAAATCCACAAACCGGTGAATTCGACCGGAATATGCTCAGCCTTCAGTTGAACGAGATCAAGCGATTCGAGTTCGGATCTCCGCAGCGCGCACAATGGGACCTTTTTCTTCGCGATCTGCAGCCTGCACGTGAACGCATTAAATACGAAAACCTACTGTTGAAGACAAACTACGTAACCCAGGCCGAAGCAGAGTTGGAGTACCATCTTCAGACTGACGTCGCAGAGGTAAAATACGTCTATGTACCCTATTATTCCGCCGGGGATTCGGCGGAGGTTCGCGACGCTGATCTGCGCGCCTACTACGATAAACACCGCGATCGATTCAAAACCGATCATTCGCGCAGTATGAAATACGTTGTATTTCCCCTTGCCGCCACCTCCCAGGATTCGCTGGAATTGCGCAGGGAAATGGAAGCCCTGGTAAACGAATTCCGCGAAGTGGAAGATGACTCGGTATTCGTGCTCTCAACCCTCAGCGGCGATGGCTCTTTCGAGCACTATAACGGATCCACATTGCCGTCTTTCATCGCGTTCGAAGATCTGAAAAAAGGAAACGTGATCGGCCCCGTTGTCGATGGTGAGGCCTACAAGGTAGCGAAGATAACGGACGTGTTCCAGGACACGGTTGCCTATGCGCAAGCAAGCCATATTCTCATCCGATGGGACAATGACACCCCGGCGGCAAAGCGCGAAGCGCGGGAGAAAGCACTCGGTATTCTGCGCGAGATCCGCGCGGG
The DNA here is from genome assembly GCA_964438975.1 of uncultured Roseivirgaceae bacterium. GTDB lineage: Bacteria > Bacteroidota > Bacteroidia > Cytophagales > Cyclobacteriaceae > Chryseosolibacter. Next base: position 208,955 of record CAYTMU010000001.1, read on the forward strand.
AGCAGACTTTGCCGCAAAAGCGCGGGAACACGGTACTGACGGAACGGCTGTAAATGGCGGCGATTTGGGTTGGATGTACTCTGGCCAAATGGTTAAGCCGTTTGAAGACGCGGTATTCAAAGCCACGAAGCCAGGACTGATCAACGACCTCGTCGAAACTGAATTCGGATACCACATCGTAAAAGTCAACACTGCAAAAGAGAATACGGGGTATAAGATCGCGATTGTAGAGTCTCCGATTGTACCGAGCGATAATACCACGAACGACGTATATCGCCGCGCTGAGACCTTCGCAGCAAATTTGTCGGGCGAAGCCAAATTTGAAGAAAAAGCGAAAGCCGACGGCTTGAATGTTTTTGAAAGCAAAGATCTTCCCGGAGGCGAGCGCCGCATTGGCACCCTCGGTGACGCCCGCCAGATCGTTCAATGGCTGTTCCGCGATGCGGCGACAGGAAAAGTTTCGGATGTATTCGACCTTCAGGACCAGTATGTTATTGCTGTCATGACAGGTGAGACGAAGAAAGGATACCGTTCGCTGGAGAGCATTCGAGATGAGATCACACCTGAGGTCCGCAAGAAAGTACAAGGAGATCTCATCATCAGCAAGCTGAATCGCGCAAACGGAACGCTAGAAGAAATTGCAAACGCATACGGTTCCGATGCGGGAGTTTACAGCAGCAGTGACCTTCGGCTCTCAGCAAGCACGCTGCCTTCGGCAGGATTCGATCCCCAAGCGGTCGGACTGGCGTTCAGCCTTGAAGATGGCAAACGTTCGCAGCCGTTCGCAGGCGAGAATGGTGTTCTGATCATCGAAATGCAGAACAAGACCGTCGCGCCCGAGGTTGCAGATTACAGCATTTACCAAACAACGCTCTCGCAACAATACAGTCAGCGCAGTGGCTTCAACATCGCTGAAGCGATTAAGGACAATGCCGAGATTGTCGACCAGCGCTATAAATTTTATTGATCTTCGCATGATCACGGACAGCCGTGATCATGTCTAGACAGCCTTTCGTTTATGGATCAGGAGTGGTTGAATTCTTTCCAGGAGAAGTTGGATCAGCATTACGCCTGGCCGTCGCTCTACGTGTTCAAGTTTATCGTTCCGGCGGGCCAGGAAGATGCGGTCAAGAAACTGTTTCCGAACAACGTGACAACCGAGAAGCACTCTGAGAAGGGTAACTATACCAGCGTTACCATCCAAACGATGATGCCTTCAAGCGAAGCTGTAATTAATATCTATCAGCAGGCATCAGTTATTGAAGGACTAATCGCACTATAAACCAGACAAACTAACTGTGAATCTTTTATTAGCTTGTTTTAAATACTACCTTTTATCCCATAAACAACGCACGTTATGGGATGGAAAGAAGTAGACAACCGGCTGACAAAAACATTCAAATTTGTTGATTTCAATGAAGCGTTCGGATTCATGGCCCGGGTAGCCCTGATAGCCGAAAAAATGGATCACCACCCCACCTGGACCAACACGTGGAATACCGTTAGCTTTGAGCTCTCCACGCACGACGCGGGCGACAAGGTCACCGAACTGGATCGGGAACTCGCGAAAGCTATCGATGAGTTAATCGCATGACGAATCAAAAAAAGAAAACCTCCCTTTTCATCGTCCCCACCCCTATTGGCAATCTTGCCGACATCACGCTGCGAGCCCTGGAGGTACTGAAATCTGTCGATACGATTCTTGCGGAAGACACGCGAACGTCATCCAAACTCCTCAAGCACTACCAGATCAGCAGACCTCTTCAAAGCTTTCATAACTTCAATGAACATCGCATCGTCGAAAGCCTGGTCAACCGTATGCAAAAGGGGGAGACTATGGCCCTTATCAGCGACGCGGGAACACCGGGGATTTCCGACCCCGGCTTCCTGATAGCCCGCGCCTGCATCCAGTCCGAGCTTTCGATAGAATGTCTTCCCGGACCTACTGCGTTTATTCCGGCGCTGATCAAATCAGGTCTGAGCGCAGACCGATTCACATTCGAGGGTTTTTTGCCTCTGAAGAAGGGGCGACAGACGATGTTAAGAAAATTGGCCGAGGAGGAGCGCACGATGATATTTTACGAATCACCGCACCGTCTGATCAAGACGCTGGGACAATTTTCGGAATACTTTGGGAGCGAAAGACAGATGTCTGCAAGCCGCGAATTGACCAAGTTGTTTGAAGAGACGGTGAACGGAACGATCAGCGAAGTCATACAACACTTTACGCACAACGACATTAAAGGCGAGTTCGTGCTTGTGATAGCTGGCAAAGGAACCGCCCGAACAACGGAATCCGAATGAAGTCTTGGCTTCCTTTACGCCGATTCCTATCTTCACTCGCGCTATTACCCGAAAGTCTGTACCATGGATCTGAAAAATATTGAAAAAAGTGTGATCGGGATCTGTCGTGAGGTCGGTGAATTCATTCGACTGGAAAGTGCTTCCTTTGACCGGAACCGCATCGAACAGAAACAGGTATTCAACAACCTGGTGTCCTACGTCGACAAGGAGTCAGAGAAAATGCTTGTGAACCAACTGAAAAAAATCCTGCCGCAAGCCGGTTTCATCACCGAAGAAAACACAGTGGAACAATCGAAAGAACAGGAGTACAGCTGGATTATCGATCCACTTGACGGCACCACCAACTACCTTCATGGCCTGCCGCTCTACGCTATCAGCATCGGTCTAGCCCGCAACGGGAAAGCTATACTAGGTGTGATATACGACATTGCCAACCAGCAGTGCTACCACGCGAATCAGGACAGCCCAGCCTTTCTCGACGATCGGGAAATTACCGTATCGAAGATCCCATCACTGAGCACGAGCCTGCTGGCGACAGGCTTCCCGTATTACCACTCCGACAAGCGAGAAGACTATCTTGATATCATCAAAGAGTTCCTTAACGAAACTCACGGTATCCGCCGGCTGGGGAGCGCTGCAATGGACCTCGCGTTCGTTGCCAGCGGGAAACTGGAGGGCTTCTTCGAATACAATCTGCATCCGTGGGATGTGGCCGCAGGTATCGTCATCGTTCAACAGGCCGGGGGCAAAGTGACTGATTTCAGAGGCGGTAGCGAATTTCTGTTCGGGGATCAGTTTTGTGCCAGCAACGGCCTCATACACGAAGAAATGCTCAAGGTTATTAGTAGCCGGTGGTAGTATACCCGAACTATTCCCCTTGCTTCCCTGTTTATTTGGGTGTATTATAGTCCCGTACTTCCACAAGTCCCGAGCATGATTCAGCATCTGATAATTCTGGTATTGTTTGTCGCGGCGATTGGCTACGTAGGATACCTCATCTACAAGAGCGCCAGTTCAAAAGAATGCTCGTCGGGATGTGGCTCATGTGGTGTGGATCTTAGCAAGACCCGCAAGAAAGCACACTAGTCCCGACGTCAGGCAAAAACACGGCTCCCTTCTGTGCAGTTCCTGCACATTTCAATCTCTTTACGCGAGGCCAGGAGTGTGCTTCGAAAATCAGTATACGCCGCCGATTGCCAGATATCGCCAAACGATGTTGTCGTCAGATTCCCCATCACAAACTGTGCATCCTTGTCAAAACAGCACGGCACCACCTTGCCGTCCCAGGTCACTACACAACTGTGCCACATCCTCCAGCAGTGATCGGATAGCGCATTCTTAATCGCCCACTGCCCGTTCTCCTCACGGCGATAACGTGAATAGCGGTCTTGCTTCGGTATAAGGGGAGAACCTTGTTTGTAGTCATATATCTGCGCTGTCTTCAGCACAACTTTGTCAACGCCGAGACGGTTGGCCAAATCATACACCTCGGGAATCTGGTGCTCATTATGCGCCGTAACCAGAAATTGAAACACAACGCACGGGGTCCTTGAACGCAACACCTTCTTAGCTTCTACGATATTTCTTGTCCCCTGCAAAACCTTGTCGAGTGAGCCACCGATGCGATACGACTGATATGTTTTTTGCGTAGTGCCATCTATTGAAACGATCAACCGATCAAGTCCCGACAAAACGGTTTCTCGTGCAGATTCTTCCGACAGGAAATGTGCATTAGTAGATGTCGCCGTATAGATACCTTTTGCAGCCGCATACTCCACCATGCCGAGAAACGATGGATGGAGATAGGGCTCTCCCTGAAAATAGAAGGTTAGATACGACAAGCTGCCGACCACCTCATCCATTACATTGCGAAAAAGAGATGGGTCGAGCATGCCTGTCGGCCTCGTGAAGGACCGCAGTCCACTGGGACATTCCGGACATCGAAGATTACAAGACGTAGTCGGTTCGATCGACAGGCTGATAGGCATTCCATCCATGACCGGTAACTGCGTCCGCCGGGACCGGTAGAACGAGCGCAACACGCGCACTGCGTTTGCTGCGCGTCCCCACGTCAGCCCCGATGCCATGTTTATGGTATCATACAAGCCCCCGATCATATCCGCAAGATAGTTTGTAAAAGGGGAAACCTGTTTATCTTTCGGAGATTTGAGTATGATGAAGAAGCTGACTGCCCTGCTTTTACTCGTTCCAGTGCTTTGCACCGGACAACTCCGTTTGTCTGATCAAGCCGAGATTTCCGTGCTCACACTGGGGCCCTGGCAAGGAGAACTGTTCACAGCGTTCGGACACAGCGCTTTTCGCGTTCACGATCCTGTCCTCGGTATCGACGCTGCTTTTAACTACGGCGTGTTCGACTTTAATCAACCAAACTTCTATCTGAATTTCGCTCGCGGCTATAATCTGTATATGCTCGGTGTCATGGATTACCCGCGCTTCGAGGCCGCGTACAGAGCTGATAACCGCTACATTCATGAACAAGTCCTCAACCTGAGTCCCGAGCGCAAACAGCGGTTGTTTGAATATCTCTCATGGAATGCCCAGCCTGAGAACAAGGATTATCTGTACGACTATTTCTACGACAACTGCGCGACGAAAATACCCGAGGTCGTACTGACAGTGTTTGGCGACTCCGTGGTCTTTGACGGTTCGTATATCACAACCGATTACAGCATTCGAGAACTGACTGACCTCTACCTTCGCCACCAACCTTGGGGTGACCTCGCTATCGATATCGGACTCGGCCTGCCAACTGATAAAAAAGCTACTCCGTATGAGCATATGTTTCTTCCCGATTATGTGGAGTCCGGTTTTGCTCATGCGTCGATCCTTGTGAACAGCGTACGCGAGCCACTGGTAAAGAAGACGAACGTCATTTACGAATCCCTGCCGGAAGATCACAATACAGTTACGATCTACCATCCACTCGTGGTTTTCAGTCTCTTTTTCGTCTTAGCTGCGTTTGTCACATACCGGGACTTCAAGAGAAGAAAATTGTCAATGTTCTTCGATGGAGTTGTGTTCGCGGTTGTCGGAACTGTAGGGATACTGTTGGTGTTCCTCTGGGGGTTTACGAATCACACGGCATCCGCCATGAACTTCAACCTGCTTTGGGCCCTACCCATGCACGTTGTTGCTGTGATCGCTTTCCGCTGGCAGCCGTCATGGCTGGCGGGCTATTTTCTGGCGGTGGCATGCCTGATCGGAGTGTTGCTCATCGCATGGCCAATGATCCCACAAAAGCTGCACTATTTCCTCCTGCCATTCGTGATCGGCCTGGGAATACGCGCATACACACAATACCGCCTAAGAAGAATTTGACGTAGCAGTAAGTGTCTACATGTGAAGTGGCCGGTTGGCGGTTGCTGAAAGGCATGCCTCCTTTACGGCTTCCATATACGTCGGATGCGCATGTGACATCCTCGCCACATCTTCGGCAGCAGCTCGGAATTCCATCGCGGTAACGCCAGCTGCGATCATATCAGCGGCGCGTGCACCGATGATATGAACGCCCAGGATCTCATCCGTTTGTTTATCTGCGAGGATTTTTACCAACCCCTCCGTATCCATGCTGGCGCGTGCTCGTCCAAGTGCCTTGTACGGGAATGACCCGACTTTATACTGTCTTCCACCCGTCTTCAGTTGGTCCTCGGTATATCCGACGCTGGCAACTTCCGGCCAAGTGTAGACCACGCCCGGGATCAACAAGTAGTTCATGTGCGGCTTCTGACCTGCCAGTGATTCTGCGACGAAGACACCCTCTTCCTCCGCCTTGTGCGCCAGCATCGGGCCACGCACCACATCGCCAATGGCGTAGACATTGTCAACGTTAGTGCGTAAATGATCGTCGACGATAATCTGTCCTTTCTCCATCTGGACTCCGACCTTCTCCAGGCCAAGCCCTTCGGTGTAAGGACGACGGCCAATACTCACGAGGCAATAGTCGCCCTTCAATTCGATGGACTTTCCATCCTTCGCCTCGGCTTTCAGCAATACCTCCTTCCCTTTGGCTTCCAGTGAGGTCACTTTGTGACCGAGAAAGAATTCCATGCCGAGTTTCTTCCCTACCTTCAACAACTCCTTGCCGAGCGTAGCGTCCATCGTTGGAATAAGGCTGTCCAGGAATTCAACAACAGTTACCTTCGATCCGATACGTGCGTAAACAGATCCGAGCTCCATACCTATCACACCGCCACCGACGACGATCAGGTGTTTCGGAACATCCTTCAGCACGAGAGCCTCGGTACTCGAGATAATACGCTTCTTATCAAACGGAGCGAACGGCAGCGGCGTCGGTTTGGATCCCGTTGCAACAATCACTTTCTCAGTCGTGATAGTCTTTTCCCCGCCTTTCCCGGTGATGCGGATGGTGTTCTTGTCGTCAAACGAACCGACGCCGGTATAGACATCGATTTTGTTTTTCTTCATCAGGAAAGCGATGCCGTCGACGTTTGCCTTCACAACTTCGCCGCGCCTCTTGATCATCTGCGCGAAATTCACCTTCGGTTCCGCGATGTCAATGCCGTGTGTAGCAAAGTTTGTTTTTGCATTGTGGAAATGCTCGGTGGAATCCAGGAGAGCTTTTGACGGTATGCAGCCAACGTTCAGGCATGTTCCTCCGAGTGTATCGTACTTCTCGATGAGAGCCGTCTTGAATCCAAGTTGCGCGCACCGGATGGCAGCGACATATCCTCCGGGTCCGGAGCCAATAACTGTGACGTTGTATTGCATAATTTCGTTTTTTCTAATGAAGCAGAGCTACGTGGATCAGACTCCAAGGATAAGTCTGCCCGGGTCCTCAAGCATCTCTTTGACCCTTACGAGGAAACTCACTGACTCACGTCCATCCACAATTCGGTGATCGTAAGAGAGCGCCACAAACATGATAGGTCGAATCACAATCTCGCCGTTTCGTACTACCGGGCGCTCGACAATATTATGCATGCCCAGAATCGCCGATTGCGGCGGATTGATGATCGGAGTCGAGAGCATCGACCCAAACACCCCGCCATTGGTAATCGAGAACGTTCCACCGGTCATTTCCTCAATGGAAAGCTTGCCATCGCGTCCGCGTGTTGCGAGTCGCACCACTTCGCTCTCTATCTGATCGAAGCTTAGTTTATCCGCATTGCGGATGACCGGGACGACCAGTCCGCGAGGTGTGGAGACCGCAATAGAGATGTCGCAATAATCGTGGTAGATAATTTCATCGTTGTCGAGTGAAGCGTTTATCCCCGGAAACTCCTTGAGTGCGGCACAGACCGACTTTGCGAAGAACGACATAAAGCCCAGCCCCACGCCGTATTTCTCCTTGAATTTATCTTTATACAATGAGCGAATATCCATGATCGGCCTCATGTCCACTTCGTTGAATGTTGTGAGCATGGCTGTCTCGTTCTTCACGGATACAAGGCGCCGCGCGATCGTACGTCGAAGAGACGTCATTTTTTCCCGGCGCTCGTTTCTACCTGAGGAGTCGGCTACCAGCGGAGGACCAGACGCAACGGGTGTGCTCTCCTTTTTTGGAGCCTCCGCTTTTTGCGCATCCTCGCGTGTAACCCTTCCGCCTACACCGCTTCCCGAGACCTCCCCAGGAGCAACACCTTTCTCCGCAAGTATCTTGGCCGCCGCGGGTGAAGGATGACCAGCAGCATAGGATTTGTCGTCCTGCCCTGCAGGATCCGACGCTGTTGCCTGCGGTGCGCTTCCTTCCGCCACTCCCTCCATGACTTCGATGCGGCAAATAAGTCCTCCGATCGGAAGCGATTCGCCTTCCTTTGCAACAGTACGAAGGATGCCGGTAGCCTCCGCCGGTAGCTCAAACGTCGCTTTGTCCGATTCTACTTCAGCGATTATTTCGTCGAGGCGTACGAGATCGCCATCTTTCTTTAACCACGTCGAGATCGACACCTCAGTGATAGACTCACCGACCGCGGGAACCTTCATCTCCTTGATCGCACCCGTGGACTTCGCCGCGTCTGATCCACCAGCTTTCTTACCCGACTCTTTCGCGGGCGCTGCCGTGGAAGCTGTTTTTACCGGCACTTCTGCTTTGCCGTTGCCACCTTTTCCGGGCTCGATTTCACAGATCACTTCACCGACGGGAACTGTTTCTCCCGCTTGTTTGACAATCTTCAAAATACCTTCGTCCTGAGCGGTGAGTTCAAACGTTGCCTTGTCGGATTCGAGCTCGGCGATCACTTCATCCATCTTGACGAAATCGCCATCCTTCTTCAGCCAGTTGGCAATAGTGACTTCAGAAATGGACTCGCCAACGGTGGGGACTTTTACCTGGATACCCATGGGATACTTTTGTTAAATAGTTCAGATTGTGAAAGACTGGTTGACGATCTTCTCTTGTTCGATCTTATGGATCTTCGAATAACCCGTCGAAGGAGAAGCGCTCGACTTGCGGCTCACCAGCGTGGTCTCGACCTTTGGCATCATCCTCAGGATGTACGACCAATAGCCCATGTTAGCAGGCTCTTCCTGCACCCATACCACTTTGGCATTCTTGTATTTCTTAAGGATCGCTTTGATCTGCTTCTCGGGGAACGGATACAGTTGTTCCAATCTCACAATAGCGGTATCCCGTATCTTCTTTTTCTGTTGTGCCTCCAGAAGATCGTAATAGACTTTCCCGGAACATAGCACGAGACGCGTCACGTCTTTGGCGTTTACATTCTGATCATCGATAACTTCGCGGAAGGTGCCGGATGTAAATTCGCTCACCGGTGATGCCACGCCAGGATGCCGCAATAACGATTTCGGCGACAGCACGATGCAGGGTTTCCGGAAAGGCCAGGCCACCTGCCTGCGGAGAAGGTGGAAGAAGTTAGATGCGGTTGTCGGGTTGGCTACCACCATGTTATACTCTGCGGATAACTGGAGGAATCGCTCGGGACGAGCGCTTGAGTGCTCGGGCCCCTGCCCTTCATAGCCATGTGGCAACAGCATCACCAATCCGTTCATCCGTTGCCACTTCGATTCAGCACTAGAGATGAATTGGTCGATCATCACCTGTGCACCGTTCACGAAATCACCAAACTGCGCTTCCCACAACACGAGTGCCTGGGGGGTGGCCATAGCGTAACCGTATTCGAATCCCAGTACACCGAACTCTGACAGCAGCGAGTTATAGATATGAAGTTTTTTTTGACCTTTCTCAATGTTGTCCAACCCACAGTACGGCGCGTTGGTATTGGCGTCGAAAAAGTATGCGTGACGATGGGAGAACGTTCCCCGCACGATATCCTGTCCCGACATCCGAACAGGTACCCCTTCCGTTAGAAGCGATCCGTACGCGAGCAATTCGGCGTCTGCCCAGGTAAGTATCTTCTGATCAAAGAAAGCTGTCTTGCGATCTTTGAGTAATTTATCAATCTGCTTGATAGGTTTGAAACCCTCTGGAATGGAGGTCAGCGCCTTCCCGACCTTTTCCACAACCTCGGGCTTAATACCGGTTTCGGGCGATTGGTCGAAGTCTTCCGGCGTGGCATGGCGGAGCTTCTCCCACTCGGCCTCTACCTTTTGCGACTTATAAGGCAAGGGTTTCTGTTTGACCTCATTGAGCCGATCTTGCAATTGCTTTCGGAACCTCTTGTCCATTTCATCCGCCAACACTGCATCGACGTCTCCCCGTTCGATCAATTTCTTCACATACACTTCCCGCGGGTTGGGATGTTTCGCGATCAGGTTATACAATTTCGGCTGTGTGAATTTTGGCTCATCGTTCTCGTTATGGCCGTGGCGGCGATAACAAAGCAGGTCAATGAAAATATCTTTTCTGAACTTTTGACGAAACTCAACTGCCAAATTAGCCGCAAACGTGACGGCTTCGGCGTCGTCGCCGTTGACGTGAAGCACCGGTGCGTCGACGATCTTCGCGATGTCCGTACAATAGATACTCGTCCGTGCATCGTCGTAGTCAGTCGTAAAGCCGACCTGATTGTTGATGACAAAGTGGATCGTTCCTCCCGTGGTATATCCCTGAAGACCCGACATCTGCACAACTTCGTATACCACCCCTTGTCCGGCAACAGCGGCGTCGCCGTGGATCAGTACCGCCATGGCGTCGTTCAGGCGTCCGCCGTACTCATCGTCAATCTGACCGCGGGTGTATCCGATAACGAGCGGATCAACCGCCTCAAGATGCGAGGGGTTCGGCGTAAGCTTCACATAGATCTTCTTTCCAGCCTGCGATGAAATAAAAGACGAGTATCCAAGGTGGTACTTAACATCGCCGTCTCCCATGGTAAGATCCGGACTCACATTCCCTTCGAATTCAGTAAAGATCTGTTCATACGTCTTTCCGAGAATGTTCGAAAGGACATTCAACCGGCCGCGGTGTGCCATGCCAATAACGACTTCCCTGACATCGAGGTCGGCGGCCCGGTTGATGATGGTTTGAAGCGCCGGAATCGTGTTCTCACCGCCTTCAATTGAAAAGCGCTTCTGACCGAGAAACTTGGTGTGGAGAAAATTCTCAAAAACGACAGCTTCATTTAGCTTCGCCAGAATACGCTTTTTCTCTTCACGGTTCGGATTATACGCGTAATATTCATTCTCGCATTTTTGAAAAAACCATTTCCTGACTTCATCGTTGCCGATGAAGTTGTATTCCCATCCGATAGGCCCCAGGTAAAGGAATTGTAATTTCTCAATGATCTTGCGCAGCGTGGTGCGCTCCATGCTAATTTCGGATGCAACATCAAATTCCGTATCGAGGTCTGCATCTGAAAGCCCGACGGCTTTATGGTCGAAGTTGACGCCGTGGTTACGGCGCTCCCGAACAGGGTTGGTCTTGGATGCCAGGTGCCCAAAAGAGCGATAAGTGAAAATCAGGTTCCGGACCTGTGTTTCCTTGATCGAGAGGGTGTCGTCTGAAGCCGGTGCGCCGTTGGTTCCAAAACGCGAAGCGGAGAAATCGTATCCTTCAAAAAACTTCTGCCAGGTGACATCGACTGACTTCGGATCCTTCTTGTAATTTTGATAAAGTTGGTCGATGTAGCCAACGTCCGCATTCGATATATACGAGTAATTATCCATGTTTTTGGTGTGATCCAGTAAAGGTAGAAAACGTGGTTTACATAACAAAAATCGTGAAATCGCATAAGCAAATATATGCTGTTTATTAGCACCTTGACCCAAAAATCGGGCCCTTAGATTGACAATGGATCGAAAAGCGCTATCTTTGCGGTCCTAAAAAACGGACGAGATCCAAAAACTGAACAGATGGTAAAGATCAGACTGGCCCGCAGAGGGCGAAAAAAACTGGCTTTGTACGATGTAGTCGTAGCTGATGCCAGGGCACCACGAGATGGTCGCTTTATTGAAAAATTGGGAACGTACAATCCGCTAACAGTTCCGGCGAAGATCGAGATTAGTGACGATCGCGCATTCCATTGGCTGATGCAGGGAGCACAGCCTACCGACACAGTTCGCGTGATGCTTTCGTCGCGCGGTGTGATGCTGAAAAAACATCTTCAGATCGGTGTTCTCAAGGGTGCATTGACCCAAGAGCAAGCAGAGGCGAAGCTTGACGAATGGATGAAATCGAAAGATGCGAAAGTCCAGGCCAGCACAGAAAAGGTAGCACAAACAAAAGAAGCTCAGGCCCGTGCGCGGAAAGAAGCAGAAAGCAAAGTACGGGAAGCCCGTGCAGAAGCTATCCGCAAGAAAGCAGAGGCAGCAATAGCTGCGGCAGAAGCAGCGGAAGCTCCGGCGGCACCCGCAGAAGAGCCTGCAGCCCCGGCCGAAGAGTCTGCTGAACCTGCTGCAACTGAAGAAGCGGCACCCGTCGATACAGCGGGAGAAACTCCCACAGACGAAGCAAAGGCAGAGTAAATAAGAAAGTAAATAAGTTAGCTATCGAAAATGCCAATGCTTTTGCGTTGGCATTTTCATTTTTTGATCCCGAAGTCCATGCCAGATGCCTATTACAAGATCGGATTCATCATGAAGCCGCACGGGCTGAAAGGCGAAGTGACGGTGGCACTGGGCACTGATGTACCCGAAGACATGGAGACGATCCGCACCATCTTTGTCGAAATCGGAGAGAAGCCGTTGCCATTCTTCATTGAGCGCATTTCGCTGAAAGGCGATCGCGCATTTTTGAAACTGGAAGACATTGACACTCCGGAAAGAGCACGCGAAATATCAAAGGCATCGCTCTATCTTCCCAAGTCTGCACGTCCGAAATCAGGGCGGGGGGAGTTTTACGACGACGAAGTCATAGGGTTTGAAGTAACCGACACACAGCATGGAACGCTAGGGCATGTTTCGGAGATCGTCCGGGCGGGCACCAACAAATTGCTCGCTGTCAGTGATGGTGACCGCGAAGTCCTGATCCCGCTGAACAGCCCGTTCCTGAACAGTACCAACAAAGGGAAGAAAAAGATTTCCGTTACCTTGCCCGAAGGATTTCTCGAAATCTGATCCAGGGAACGACGCAATAACCGATCATGCACATCGACATTATTACCTGTTTGCCCCGTCTGCTCGACAGTCCGTTTTCAGACTCGATCCTGAAACGCGCTCAAACCAAAGGTCTCGTGGAAGTAAATGTCATCGATTTGCGCCAGTACGCCACTGACAAGCACAAGACAGTAGATGACTACGCATATGGCGGCGGAGCGGGTATGGTGATGATGATCGAGCCGATAGACCGGTGTATCGCGTCGTTGAAAGCCCAGCGCGAATACGACGAGACCATTTATATGAGTCCCGACGGCGAACAGTTTACACAGTCCATTGCCAACCAGTTGAGCCTGCGAAAGAATATCATATTGCTATGCGGCCACTACAAGGGTGTGGATGAACGAGTGCGGGAGCATCTGATCACCCGGGAAATCAGCATCGGAGACTATGTGCTTTCCGGCGGCGAGCTGGCAGCGGCAGTAGTTACCGACGCTATCGTGCGCCTGATCCCCGGGGTGCTTTCTGACGAAACGTCCGCCCTCAGTGATTCATTTCAGGACGACCTGATAGCACCACCGGTATACACACGGCCGGCAGAATACAAAGGCTGGAAAGTACCTGATGTGCTGCTTTCAGGGCACGAAAAGAAGATCGAGGAATGGCGACACGAGCGATCTTTTGAGCGTACCAAGACCCGCCGGCCAGGGTTGCTGGACAAGGGAATGGAATTTCAATGATTTTAGAGATCTCTTATTGAGAACTCCCACCTCTTTCCTATATTTGCAGTCCGTTTTAAAAACCATCGGATTATGGCTGATCTAATCAAAGTAGTGGAGCAGGAATTTGCGAAAGAGCAGGGGAAATCCCTTCCGGATTTCAAAGCCGGCGATACCGTCAATGTTCACGTAAAGATCAAAGAAGGGAACAAAGAGAGGGTCCAGCAATTTCAAGGCACAGTAATCCAGCGCAGAGGCGCAGGAAACGGTGCTTCCTTTACAGTCCGGAAAGTCTCAAACGGCGTTGGCGTTGAGCGTATATTCCCCGACATTTCCCCGGCCATCGACAAGATCGAGGTTCTGAAACGAGGTAAGGTGCGCAGAGCAAAGCTGACCTATCTGAAAGGTCGCCACGGAAAGGCCGCCCGTATCAAAGAAAAAATATAACGGAAGCCAGAATAAGGCACCGTACCGCAGATCTGCTATATAAACCATCCCGATTTCCGGGATGGTTTCTTTTTTGGGTGTACACCGGCCGTTCCGTTTGTGGCGCTCCACTCAATCTAACATTTGTTAGCAGTCAATCAAATTATTGATAACTTTGTCACCTTCTGACAGAAACCAGAACAGATGGCTAAAAGCATTGTTGAGCTGCTGGGCAAAGACGCCGAATTGCTGTTAAAGCACCAGAGCCAGACTGTCAAGAAAGAGCTGCTGCACAGTCCCGGGCCAGATTTTGTGGATACTGTATTTGCCCCGACGAACCGCAACACACAAGTATTGCGGAGTCTGCAGGCCCTCTTCGGCCAAGGTAGACTCGCGGGAACGGGATATCTTTCGATACTTCCCGTCGACCAGGGAGTCGAACATAGTGCAGGCGCGTCGTTCGCAAAAAATCCACTTTACTTTGATCCTGAAAACATTGTCAGACTTGCGATAGAAGGCGGATGTAATGGGGTAGCGACAACTTTCGGAGTGCTGGGGATGATGTCGCGCAAATACGCCCATAAGATCCCTTTTATCGTCAAGATCAATCATAACGAACTCCTCACGTATCCCAACAGACACGATCAGATCATGTTTGGCTCGGTTGACGATGCGTGGAACCTTGGTGCCGTCGCGGTAGGCGCGACAATCTACTTTGGTTCCGATCAGTCCACGCGGCAGATTCAGGAAGTTTCTGCTGCATTTGAACGTGCGCATGAGTTGGGTATGGCAACAATCCTGTGGTGTTATATCCGGAACAACGCCTTCAAAACCAGAGAACGCGACTACCATGTTTCAGCTGATCTTACGGGTCAGGCCAATCATCTCGGGGTGACCATTCAGGCGGATATCATCAAGCAGAAACTCGCCGAGAACACCGGCGGCTATAAAGAACTTAACACCGGCGGCAGCAGCTACGGTAAACTGGACGAGAGAATTTACACAGAGTTAAGTTCCGACCATCCCATCGACCTCTGTCGTTATCAGGTACTGAACTGTTACATGGGGCGTGCGGGCCTCATCAGTTCCGGCGGAGAATCGAAAGGTACTGATGACCTCGCCGATGCCGTGCGGACAGCTGTGATCAACAAACGCGCAGGAGGAATGGGATTGATTTCCGGCAGAAAGGCTTTTCAGCGTCCGATGGAAGAAGGCGTAGAGATCCTGAATACTATTCAGGATGTTTATCTCGACAAATCGATCGGACTCGCATAACAGGGCCGGCACAAGCTGGCCGAATAACTTAAATTGACTATGTCCTGGTTTAAACGCAGTGATAAAGGAATTCTCACCCCGACAGAAGCGAAGCGCGAAGTGCCTGACGGCCTGTGGTTCAAATCACCCGTCGGAAAGATCGTCCATACAAGGGAACTGAAGCAAAACGCATATGTTGTTCCCGATGAAGATTTCCATGTGCGCATCGGCTCCGAGGAATACTTCGAAGTTCTTTTCGACGATCATAAGTACACAGAACTTGACGCCAATATGGAGTCCGCAGATCCTCTGAAATTCAAGGACTCGAAACCATATCCACGACGCATAAAAGATTCCCAGGAGAAATCCGGTCTCAAAGACGCCGTTCGTACCGCACATGGAAAGATGAACGGTATCGACGTCACCATTGCATGTATGGACTTTACGTTCATCGGAGGCTCCATGGGATCGGTCGTCGGTGAGAAGATCGCCCGCGCGATCGATCACAGTCTTAAAAAGAAAAAACCATTCATAATGATCTCTCGTTCCGGCGGCGCGCGAATGATGGAGGCTGGGTTGTCGCTCATGCAGATGGCAAAGACTTCCGCGAAGATCGCGCAGCTCGACAAGGCGAAGGTGCCGTACGTATCCCTTCTGACCGACCCTACAACGGGAGGGGTAACAGCTTCATACGCCATGCTCGGCGATTTCAACATTGCCGAACCAGGCGCGTTAATCGGATTTGCAGGACCTCGCGTTATCCGCGAGACTATCGGTAAAGATCTTCCAAAAGGTTTTCAAAGCGCTGAGTTCGTCCTGGACCACGGGTTCCTGGACTTCATCGTCGACCGCAGACAACTCAAAGCACAACTATCTACGTTGTTCAAAATGCTCGAGTCCTAACCGGCACGACAAGAAAAAGGCGTCCGCTTTCGAACGATAATTATCCGTTTCGGACAGGCATTGTACCCGGTGACCTCGCTCCGCCGAAGCCTGCTCCTACTTTTACAATGGCATATCGATTGCAGTCAGGCTTGCTTGCAATATGCGGCATATGATTAAGAACTATCTCAGGGTTGCGCTACGAAATCTCATCAGGCAAAAGATCTACTCCATAATTAACATCCTGGGACTTGCCGTCGGCATCGCCAGCTGTGTCCTGATAACACTATTCGTCGTCGATGAGCTCTCGTACGACAAGTTTCATCAAAACGCCGACCGGATCTATAAAATAGCTCTCGAAAGAAAGTATCCTACATACTCTATCAATTACGCCGTCATCCCCTATTCCTTCGGAGATGCTATCCAGGAGGACTTCCCGGAAGTTGAGGCCGTTGTCAAGATGGGCGGACCATTTGTAAACGATGGTATTTCGTACCTCGACAGTTCCGGCAATGAGAAAATCTTCGAGGAAGACTTCCTGATGGCCGCCGACTCCAATTTCTTTAACGTTTTCAGTTTTCGAATCCTCGCGGGAGATGAAGCAAGCGCCCTGGACAACCCGTTCGATATTGTCCTCACCGAAAATACCGCACGTCGCTATTTCGGCGACGATGAGGCCATCGGCAAACGTCTCAGCATCTTCGATCGTGACTATATCGTCAGTGCGATCTGCGAAAACGTTCCCGAAAATTCCCACATGAAGTTTGATCTCCTCTTCAATTACGACGTTGACTTCCTCCACGACAGCCGACCCGACTTTCTGGGGTTCAGCACTCGTATTTACCTCGAATTAAAATCCGAAGCAAATGCCGTGCTGCTGGAACAGAAGTTTCCGGGAATAGTTGAAAAGTACGCTGCACAGCAATTCGGAAGCTCCTGGGAGGAGTACCGCAAAGCCGGCAATGACTATCGCTATTTTTTACAGAACGTACGCAGCATTCACCTCGATCCGACATTCATCGAAGGAGGTATCAAGCCCGGCGGAAACCGGAACTACGTATATTTTCTCGCATGCATTGCAGTATTGATCCTTGTCATTGCCTGCATCAACTTTATGAACCTGGCGATATCACGGTCTGTTGAACGTGCGAGAGAAGTAGGGGTACGGAAAACGATGGGGTCGGCAAAGTCCCAACTGGTCAACCAGTTCCTGCTTGAATCCCTGATGATCACCCTATGTGCGACATTACTAGCCGTTGTCATTATAAATTCGGTACTCCCGTACTTCAACGAAGTGACAGAAAAGACCCTCCGCTTCACGTTCAGTTTCCACATGATTACGGGTTTGATCGCTGTCACCATCATCACAGGTTTGCTTGCAGGCAGTTATCCAGCGTTTGTCTTGTCGTCATTCAGTCCCATCTCGGTAATGAAAGGATCGTTCGCAGGAAATACAAAAAAAGGATCTCTGCGGAATGGTCTTGTTACATTCCAATTCATCGTATCAATAACACTGATCGCCAGCACCCTTGTCATCTCACGGCAGATGAACTTTATGCAAGAAAAATCGCTGGGATACATGAAAGATCACATCGTCGTTGTCGAACGTCTCTTCGCGCTGGAGCCGAACCAGGCCCGAACGTTTCTTGACGAACTGGAGCGTTTGCCCAGTGTCGATGCAGTCGCCGGGGCATTCAGTGTTCTCGGAGGAAACAGGCTCGGAGATGTCTTCGGAGAACAGTGGACCATGGAAAGCTCGACTGAGCGTCTGACGACAAAAAGTATCGTGATCGATGATCAATTTGCCGGTGTCATGGGCCTCGAACTGACGGACGGACGAGGCTTTTCGCCCGACACGCATGATTCGCTGACGGTCATCCTTAACGAAACGGCCGTCAGGACCTTTGGCATTTCCGATCCCATCGGAAAAAAGATGATAGGAAACGACGGCATCGAATTTACGATCATCGGTGTTTTCCGCGATTTCAATTTCGAGTCTCTTCACAATCCGATCACACCTCTCACCGTGAGAAGCACCGAGAGCTTCGAGGGCGGAGCCCGCTATGCGTTCGCCAGAATCCAGAATCAGGATCTGGTGTCGGCCGTTACAGCGGTACGGGAAGTCTGGAACAAGATCGCACCCGGGCAACCTTTCAGGTATTTCTTTTTCGATGAGAATCTGAAGGCGCAATACGAAAACGAAATGCGCGCCGGGCAAACGTTCAGCATGTTTACCGCTCTCGCAATTCTTATCGCTTGTGTAGGTCTCTTTGGGCTGGCATCTTATACGACAAGTCGGCGCACAAAAGAGATTGGAATCCGGAAAGTGCTTGGTGCATCCACCGGGAACATCGTACTGTTGTTGTCAACGGATTTCACTAAACTCATCGGCCTCTCGTTTCTGCTCGCCACTCCACTGGCTTGGTATCTCATGGACAACTGGCTCAGCAGCTTTGCCTACCGCGTCAATTTGAACGCTGGTGTATTTATCCTCGCCGGATTGTCGACTATGATGATCGCGTGGCTTACCGTGAGCTATCAATCGCTCAAGGCAGGGATGGCTGATCCTGTGAAGTCGCTGAGGAATGAATGACGTGTTTGAGGCGAGGGCATTGCGTTTTGAAATAAAGACCGGCAATACGCAGCATTACACCCGTGAGCATTCGGATCCTGATCTCCTTCCCCTCGCCTGTTTGACACTGCTTGCAGCGTCCGCTCAATGGCCGGCTGCATCGCCGTCAGAGCTCGTATGGTCGGCTACACCCGATACTCCTTCACCGTATCGATAAAACACTTCACCTTATCGACCTCTGTATCGGGGTATAAACCATGTCCAAGGTTTGCAATGTGAGGATGCCCCTGAAATGCCTGTAACATTTTTCTTGTCTCACGCCGGAGGTCCTCGAACGATCCATACAGCGCGCAGGGATCGAGATTACCCTGAAGCACCCTGTCAGGCATAAGCTTTCTCGACTCCGCGATATCCATATTCCAATCGAGGCCGATAACATCGCATGCCAGGTCGTTCATCTGTCCGCGAGCGAAGAAAGCACCCTTGGCGAAGACGATCTTCGGCACACCTTCGACACTTTCGCAGATGCGCGAGATATACGGCAGTGCGAAAGTCGAATATTGCTCCGGACTCAGCATTCCTGCCCATGAATCGAATATCTGAATGATATCCGCGCCAGCCTTCACCTGCGCTTGCAGGTAATGGATGGTACTCTTCGTGATCATGTCGAGCAGGCGATGCGCAAACTCGGGTTGTGTATACAACATTTTTTTTGCTGCGCTAAATGTTTTGCTTCCGCCGCCCTCGATCATATATGAGAAGATCGTCCATGGCGCGCCGGCGAAGCCGATCAGCGGGACCCTTCCATTAAGAGCACGTTTGGTCAACGCGATTGCCTCAGTTACATATGACAACTCCCCTGCGTCAGCTACATGGAGCAAGTCCAGGTCGGACGGCGAAGAGATCGTCCTCGGAAAGACCGGGCCGCGGTTTTCCTCCATCTCGTAATTGAGACCCATTGCCTCAGGGATCACGAGGATATCTGAGAAGATTATTGCCGCGTCCACCCCAAGGATATCGACCGGCTGAACTGTGACTTCCGCCGCCAGTTCAGGAGTTTTTACAAGTGTTTTGAAATCGCCGGCACTCTGCCGCACCTTCCGGTATTCGGGTAGTACACGACCTGCCTGTCGCATGAGCCACACAGGTGTGCGTTCGACGGATTGTTTCCGCGCTGCCTGAAGCAGCAGTGAGTTCTGAAGTTTCATGTTGGGTGCAAAAGTACTCTGGACGGGGAATAAAAAAAGCCGGTTCGACTGAACCGGCTCCTTATTGCTCTTAAATGCGATTACGCTTCTGCGACCGGCTGAACCGATACGAATGACTTGTTTTCGCGGCCTTTTCGGAAAATCACAATACCCGGAGTCAGCGCAAAAAGCGTATGATCCTTGCCCATGCCGACGTTTTGGCCGGGGTGGTGTTTCGTTCCACGCTGGCGGACGATAATGTTTCCGGCAATCACTTTCTGACCTCCAAAAACCTTTACGCCGAGACGTTTGCTTTCCGATTCGCGACCGTTCTTTACTTTACCTTCGCCTTTCTTGTGTGCCATTTCTAAATGATTTGCTGATTATACTCCTTACCGCGTTGCGGAATCAACCAATACTTTCAATCTGAACCTTCGTGAACTGCTGGCGGTGGCCATTTTTCACTTGGTATCCTTTTCTGCGTTTCTTTTTGAAGACGATCACTTTATCGCCTTTCACGTGTTCCAGGATCGTCCCTGAAACCTTAATACCCTGAACAGTAGGGGCGCCAATATCGATCGAGCCCCCGTTATCCACCAGAAGGACGTTCTCGAAGCTCACGGACTCACCTGCTTCTCCTTCCAATTTCGGGGCATAGATGTACTGATCTTTAGCCACTTTGAACTGTTTCCCGGCAATGTCTACAATTGCGTACATAAGCTTCTTAAAAATAGGACTGCAAAGGTAAGAAAATCCGCGCTGAATTTAAACCTCGTATCCCTTTTTTCTTCTTGAATCCTACCTATTGCCGTTAAAAATATTTTTTTCTATTTCGACCCGGAAAACAATCGAAACCTTTGGTAGAACAAAGAGCCTTTTAAACAGCTATTTCCCAACCACTTATAATTCCACAAAGCATCCACAAGTTTTCCACAAAGCGCGAAATCAGGTCAGGATCGCATTTTTTGAATTATCCCTTTGATTTTTTTCATTTGTACACTTGACGCTGACAGGGGTAGGAAATCACGCTACTTCGCAAGCCAGGCAAATTAACGAGAAGTACACCAGGTGAGGGCACAGGCCGTTATCTGTTAATATATTTTGTTAACCTTAAAAGCACGCATTATGAGCCAAGCATCCATGAGTGAAGAACCGATTTTAAGAGAGAACAAAGGCCGTTTCGTTTTGTTTCCCATTGTACACCACGACATCTGGAAGTACTACAAACAAGCGGAAGCGAGCTTCTGGACAGCGGAGGAGATTGATCTTAGCCATGATCTTCGCGACTGGGAGAACCTCAACGATGGGGAGCGTCATTTTATCACCCATGTTCTTGCTTTCTTTGCGGCAAGTGACGGAATCGTCAATGAAAACCTTGCCGAGCACTTCATCGCTGAAGTGCAATACACCGAAGCCAAATTTTTCTATGGCTTCCAGATCGCCATCGAAAATATCCACTCGGAGACTTATTCACTGCTCATCGATACGTACGTGAAAGACGCGAAGGAAAAAGACAAACTTTTCAATGCGATCGACACGATGGACTGCGTCAAGAAGAAAGCCGAGTGGGCATTGCGCTGGATCGACAAAGGCAACTTTGCCGAGCGGCTTATCGCGTTTGCCGCCGTGGAAGGAATTTTCTTCTCAGGCTCATTCTGCTCGATCTTCTGGTTAAAGAAGCGCGGCCTCATGCCGGGCCTCAGTTTCTCAAACGAACTGATCTCCCGCGACGAAGGCTTGCACTGTGATTTCGCATGTCACCTTTATACCGACCACGTAGTGAACAAACTTCCGAAAGAACGTGTTATCGAGATCATCAAAGACGCTGTGGAGATCGAAAAAGAATTTGTGACAGATGCTTTACCAGTGAACCTCATCGGCATGAATGCTGAGCAGATGCGTCAATACATCGAGTTCGTAGCAGACCGTCTCATCAACGAATTAGTCGGCACAAAAATTTTCAATGCTACGAATCCGTTTGACTTCATGGACATGATTTCTCTGCGCGGAAAAACGAACTTCTTTGAAAAGCGCGTGGCCGAATATCAAAAAGCCGGTGTCATGGGCAGCACTGACAAAGAATCTTCACCAAAGTTTTCTTTGAACGAGGATTTTTAATTACATTCAGATCACTTTTTCATCTATTCTGACTTATCCACATACAACCCTATTTCGAAGATGCTTGTAGTAAAACGTGACGGACGCCGAGAATCAGTAAAGTTTGACAAAATCACCGCACGCATAGAAAAACTCTGCTACGGTCTCGACCCCAAGTTCGTCAATCCAGTAGAAGTGGCCATGAAGGTGATCAATGGCCTGTATGATGGCGTATCCACCCAGGAACTCGACAACCTTGCAGCGGAGATCGCAGCGACTATGGCGACCCGGCATCCCGACTTCGCGAAGCTCGCTGCCCGTATCGCCGTCTCAAACCTTCACAAAGTGACGAGCAAGTCGTTCTCCAACACCATGAAGCGCTTGTATCAGCACGTGGATCCTAAGAACGGACAAAATGCACCGCTGATATCCAAGGAGACCTGGAAGGTGATCAAGGAGCACGCAGCCGAATTGGATCAGGCGATCCTTTACGACCGCGACTTCAGCTATGATTTCTTTGGCTTTAAAACGCTCGAACGCTCATACCTGATGAAAATCGACGGGAAAACGGTAGAGCGTCCCCAGCATATGATCATGCGTGTCGCGGTAGGTATCCACGGCGCTGACATTCCCGCGGCGATCGAAACATACAATCTGATGTCGGAGAAATGGTTCACGCATGCAACACCTACACTCTTTAACGCGGGAACACCTAAGCCACAGCTTTCCTCCTGCTTCCTCCTCACAATGAAGGACGACAGCATCGATGGGATCTACGATACACTGAAGCAATGTGCCAAAATATCGCAATCAGCAGGTGGCATCGGACTCAGCATTCACAATGTCCGCGCAAAAGGATCATACATAAAAGGTACAGGCGGGACATCCAACGGGATCGTCCCGATGCTGCGAAATTTTGATATGACCGCGCGTTACGTCGATCAGGGCGGTGGCAAACGCAAAGGTAGCTTTGCCATTTATCTGGAGCCGTGGCATGCAGATATCTTCGACTTCCTCGACCTCAAGAAGAACCACGGCAAGGATGAGATGAGAGCGCGCGACCTGTTCTACGCGATGTGGATTTCAGACCTGTTCATGCAACGCGTCGAAAATAATGAGATGTGGTCGCTGTTCTGCCCCAATGAAGCCCCCGGACTAGCGGAAGTGTGGGGCGAGGATTTTGAGCGCCTCTACCAAAAATATGAGAGCGAAAACAAATTCCGCAGACAAGTAAAAGCTCAGGATCTCTGGTTTGAAATACTCGAGTCTCAAATTGAAACGGGTACCCCCTACATCCTCTACAAGGATTCTGCGAACCGGAAATCAAACCAGAAGAATCTGGGCACCATCAAATCCAGTAACCTCTGCACCGAGATACTCGAATACACTTCACCTGATGAAGTCGCAGTCTGTAACCTGGCGTCACTGGCACTGCCGAAATTTGTTACCGAAGACGGCAAGTTCGATCACCAGAAGCTTTATGAGATCACCAAAGTTGTCACGCGCAACCTCAACAAGGTAATCGATGTCAACTATTATCCGGTCGAAGAAGCACGCCGCTCAAACATGAGACATCGTCCCATCGGTCTTGGCGTCCAGGGCCTCGCTGATGTTTTCATCATGCTGCGCATGCCTTTCGATAGCGAAGAAGCACGTGGACTGAATCGCGACATTTTCGAGACTATCTACTTCGCCGCAATGGAATCCTCAATGGAGGAATCGCGGAGAGATGGATCTTACGAGACCTTTAAAGGATCGCCTGTTTCAAAAGGCATCTTCCAGTTCGATATGTGGGGTGTAACGCCTTCGTCCGGTCGCTGGAACTGGGACAAGCTCAAGCAGGAAGTGAAGCAACACGGCGTGCGTAACTCATTGCTCGTCGCTCCCATGCCAACCGCCTCAACATCGCAGATCCTCGGAAATAACGAGTGCTTCGAACCTTATACCTCAAACGTATATACGAGAAGAACTCTGTCAGGCGACTTCATCGTAGCTAACAAACACCTGATGAAGGATCTCATCGACATCGGCCTCTGGAGTGAAACGATGCGTCAGAAACTCATCGCGACGAACGGTTCCGTGCAACCGATTCCTGAGATCCCGCAAAATCTGAAGGATATCTATAAGACGGTTTGGGAGATCTCGCAGAAGGCCATTATCGATATGTCTGCCGACCGGGGAGCTTACATCTGCCAGTCACAGAGCCTGAACATTCACCTGACGGACCCGAATTTCGGAAAACTTACTTCGATGCACTTCTACGCATGGAGGAAAGGCCTGAAGACCGGTATGTATTATCTGAGATCTACTGCGGCCGCCGATGCGATCAAATTCACGCTCGACAAGTCAGCACTTAAGGAACCTGTTACCGAACAAGCTGCCGTCGCTGCTACTGGAGCGGTAAAAGACCCCCAGCAGTCGCTGCACTACGAACAGGTACAAAATTACGAACAGAAGCGCGCTGATATGTCGTGCTCACTGGATGATCCGGATAGTTGTGAAGCTTGTGGCAGCTGATCCAACGAAATCCTTAAGCCCCGTTTCAAACGGGGCTTTTTTCGGCCCAAAAAGTTGCAAAAAGGAATCTTAAGGCACGATAACCCCATCGCATAAGAACAGTGTAATCAGGGAAATTACTTATATTTATAGTTTTCCGTTTACTTTGGCAAAAGCTAGTCGGTATGAGAAAGAAAAACATAATGCTGGTTGACGACGACAAGATTTTCAATTTCCTGAGTGAGAAGACAATCATTTCGCTTGGTCTTGCCAACGAGATCCATTTTGCACTCAACGGAAAACAGGCTTTGGAACTTCTGGAAGAGTACAAGAAAGGTAATGTGCAGCGGCCGGATATCATCTTTCTGGATCTGAACATGCCCATTATGAACGGTTATGAATTCATCGAAGCATTTGCCGCGATGGATCTACCTGAAAAAAATGCTATCACCATTGTCGTCCTGACTTCCTCCGCAGACCCCGGCGACCTCGCGCGAGCCAAAGAACTCGGCATCAAGTACTATTTCAATAAACCGCTAACGCGTGACGAAATCAAGAAGATGATCGGTCAGGAATTCAGTTATGATCTGAACTGACCTTGCTATCAGGTCACCTGCCGGACTACGGCCGATGCTCAGGTGCTAAAACTGAAAATAGATGAATGGCTGTATGCCCGCCGATTTAGTCTGAATAACAAGAATGATCACGGCGATCATAAACGCCGCCTTCCCTCCCAGAGACATGTTTGTAACCGATTCCTGCGCGGCCAGTTCTGCTTCCCGTGGCATGAAGTGCAGTACATAGCCGACTATCATCAGCATAAATACGACCTTATACGCACCGATGAATTCTAACAGGAGTCCCGGGCTCAAATGAAACCATATCTGATTCAGTATCTCACCGACAGTGACCATATCCGCCGCGCGGAAAAATATCCAGCAAAAACACACAAAGTGGAAAGTGAGGAATATCCTCAGAAAGTCGCGCCACGGACTGGAAGTCTTCTCCACCTTGGCAACACGTGCTCTGTAGAATTTATGAACGCCGAGCGCGAGGCCGTGAAGTCCGCCCCAGATAATGAATCGCCACGATGCTCCGTGCCAAAGCCCGCCGAGTAACATAGTGATCATGAGGTTTACGTAAGTGCGCAGTTCGCCCTTCCGGTTTCCTCCCAGTGAGATGTAAAGATAATCACGCAGCCAGGTCGATAGTGAAATATGCCAGCGCCGCCAGAACTCTGTGATATTCTTCGACTGGTACGGTGAATCAAAGTTCAGCGGAAATCGGAACCCGAGTATCAATGCAATCCCGATCGCCATGTCGGAATACCCGGAGAAATCGCAGTATATCTGGAGCGCATATCCGTACACCGCAAAAAGATTTTCTATTCCTGAATACAGAGAAGGCGCATCGAATACCCGATCCACGAAATTCGTACTGATGTAATCGGAGATCACTGCCTTTTTGAATAGTCCGCATCCAATGAGAAACACACCGCGGCCAAACATTTCGGGGGTTACCAGTGTAGGTTTGTGAATTTGCGGGAGAAAATCCGCCGCGCGAACGATCGGGCCCGCAACGAGCTGGGGAAAGAACGAAACGAAAAACGCGTAATCCAGGATACTGTCCACTGGCTTCAACTGCCCGCGATACACATCGAGTGTATAGCTGAGAGACTGAAATGTAAAGAACGATACACCGACGGGCAGGAAGATATCAAGAGGTTGAAACTCCGCTCCCGCAACCGAGAAGAACGTACCGAGGATGAAATTCGTGTACTTAAAGTACCCCAGCATCCCCAGGTTCACTACCAGCGTGAGAATGATAAACAACTTCCGACGCCCGGGATCCTTCGATTCGTACATCAGTCTCGCCAAGGTGAAGTCGATCGCGGTGGCGAAAATCAAAAGGAGAAAATATATTCCGCTGGACTTGTAATAGAAATAGAGAGAAAATAGGGTGACGAAAATAAGTTTCGGCCTGTCGGTGTGGCTCAGCCCTTTGTATACAAACAAAAATGCAGTGAACAGAAACAGAAAGAGTCCGCTATTGAAGATCAGAGGCTCCTCCGGGTTATAGAGGAAGATATCCTTCAGCTTATGGATGTCGATCGGGAACATAACTGTAATAGCTCTTCATCAGAGCATGGTAAAAAAGGTACCCCTGATATTCATAGCCTTGTCGCGTCAGATGCAGGCCATCCCGGCTCAGCAGGGCATTATCTGCCCAGCGTTGTGCCGAATGTTCGCCGCCCATGGCTCGGTAAAGATCGTAGAAGGCGAGTCCATTCTCAACCGCATACCGGAGGATCCGGTCCCGCACGTCGCGTATCCCCGGATTGAGTTTGTTTCGCTTTCGAAAGACATCTTGTGGCGTCACCAGGATAAAAGCAGCTGAAGGATTACCTCGCTGTAACGTCATCAAGAGGCCACCTATGTGCGTCGAAAGTGTGTTATCCATATAGGGATACCCCGCCGACTCATTTGTGCCCAGTGAGATAATAAACAGATCCGCGTTCAGCGTTGCGGTCTGATCCGCGAAATACCTGGCAGCATTGTAATGTTTGTATTTCGCACCGTTGACGCCGACGGTGTGATAAAACACCCCCGCCCGCGAGTTGTCGAGAACTGCCCCGTAGATGATCGCGCGCGTTTGATCGGCATGATTCCTGACGCTCCGGATATCAACAGCACCCACATAATTCTCCCAGAACACTCTCGAGTGATTTCTCAAAGAATCTCCATCCACCTCCTGAATCTTCCCAAGTTCATTGCCCTGAAGATCGCGAATGGAAAAATCGAAGCTCGCATCGTCCTTCTCAAAGTAGAGAGTCAATGCATTAAAGGAATAATCAACTGACAGGTCGGTCATCGCGATCTGTAGGCTTGCCTCGGGGTCTGTGCTTTCAATTGTGACACCGCCGATGCCGATCGGAAGTGGCTGGTCCGGAAATACACATCGTTTCGACCTCCAGATCGCTTTGGAGGCCGTCCGGTAATTGTCAGGTTCATTGCTGCCAGCAACCCGAAGTGGGACTATGAGGCCTCTTCCGGCGTTGCCGAAGTCACGATGGAAACTGCGCCGCACAACACTAGTCATATAGTCCGCCTGAATGTGTGAGTCGCCGATGTGTACAATATTCACTCGGCCCTCCCTGGTGTGATGCAATTGGTACAGCTTCTCCAGAAATCCCTGAAGATGGCCCGTGTTGTGAATTACATTGTCGTCGTCAACCTCAAGACCATACGCAGGATAATTCGATTCAACCGTCTGACCGGAAACTTCCTGGATATCGGCGACTGTCAGGATCCAGCAAAGGGCCAGCCATTGCGCTACCGATGCTCTGGGCCAGCCACTACAAACTCTTTCCATGTTTCTCCAGGTAGTCCTCATAACTGTGGAGGAGACTCTTGATAAGTTCGTTTGAAACCTTTTCGCCTCCGCTGTGATTTAGATGAGTGTAGTCTTTGGCGGCGAGGGCCGGTTTGGCGGTTACGAACCTGACCATGCTGTTTTCCCCACCCATCGCCTCGAAGAGATCCCAGAATGCGATTTCCGTTTCCTGGGCGATCATACGTTGTGCGTTTCGCATCGCAGGAATTGCGTTCATGGTTTCGAACTTACCACGCGAATTACTACTGCGATCGCTCACACTCAACAAAAGGAAACTCGCTTGCGGAAACGACTTTTTCATATTGTTAACCACTCTCACCATTCGCTTTACGTAGGCGCGATAGTTAAGCGAATCTTCAACCACCATATTCAGTCCGAATTGCAGCACAACGAGTTTGTAGTTGCGATAACTGTTGAATTTGCTCAGCATCCCCCGGCTAATTCCGGTGAGACTGATTCCGGAATTTCCTCGCAGTGAAAAGTTGTCGACGTAAACACCAGGGCCATCCTCGAAGCTAGCTCCATACAGCTGGAGACTGTCAAAAGGCTCAAAGGAAAAGCGGATGGACTTCATCTTCCGGCCTCGATGCACCCACTCCTGAAGGTGTTCCGATTTCTTCAGCGGGGCGACATGCTGAGTAGTGTCGTAATCCACACTGAATCTGACGGAAGCCTGCTTATAGTTTTTGTAATACAATTTCACCGTGTGAAATTCCTGAAGAAATCGCCGGCGTGCCGGGCGGTATTCCACCCAGTTACCTTCAAGCGGCACAAAGGAATATCCTGCAGGGCCGTACTCTGCCGTAGAATCTGACCGGGAGATCAGATTGCTTGAACGCCAGTTGTCAAAGGAATGCCTGATGGTATTGCGGAATCCCGCAACCCCCGATGTGATCGGAACAAATCCGACGCCCTTGCCTCCGAAGACTGCTTGAAGCGAGTCGCGGAAACTGCCACAAAAAACATCCCCTTCGATAAATGAGTCGCCATAGAATGCAATCCGAACCGGTTTTGGTTTTTGCGCCAGTTCAGCCAGCGCGGCATGGAACTTTTGCATCGCCGTGCTATCGCCACTGTAATCCTCAATACATGTCAGACCAGGGGGACACACCTCTTTAACCAACTGTATGACGGAGTCTTGCTTGGCAACGAGCGAATCGGTAAACGCAACTGCAACGCTATCTACCCTTTCCAGGGTAATGTCAGACAGCAAGTTGATTCGCTTGAATGTCAGAAGTTCGAATGAAAACCGCGGAATGACAGAGAGTACCAGCAGGCAACCAATAACAATGACGCATAGCAGGAATGACTCGTGCAGCCGGTTCTTACTCATCTTACTTCGTACGCTGAATCCTGGTGAGTGACCTCACTTGACAACAGGCAAAGCTAAATACTTTTGCCGACCTGTTCCGTCAGCGTACTCAATAAAGTCTTCCAATTGTCGATTTTTCGGCATAACACGAGCAGTACAGCATCGGCTACAATGCTCCCCGTTTGATCTCGTCGACCACGCCGGGATCAAGCAACGTGGAGATATCACCGAGACTGTCCGGTTCGCCCTCGGCAATCTTGCGAAGGATACGTCTCATGATCTTACCTGAACGCGTCTTCGGCAAACCGCTTACGAACTGGATCTTATCTGGCTTAGCGATGGGTCCTATCAATTTGGACACGCCCGCAATGATCTCTTTGCGCAAGTTCTCTTCCTCTTTCGGCTTTTCATAACAGATCACAAAGGCATAGACACCCTGTCCTTTTACATCATGAGGGTAACCGACCACAGCGGTCTCGCATACCGCGCTGTGCTCATCAATCGCACTCTCGATTTCAGCCGTTCCGAGATTATGACCGGAAACAATGATGATGTCATCCACGCGACCGGTGATACGGTAGTATCCCTCTTCGTCGCGTTTGCATCCATCGCCGGTAAAATACTTGCCGGGAAACGTCGAGAAGTAAGTGTCCCTGAAACGCTGGTGATCGCCGTAGATCGTACGCGCCATACCCGGCCAGGGATACTTGATCGCGAGTTTGCCTTCCACCATATTGCCCTTCACTTCCAAGCCACTCTCGTTCATGATAACGGGTTGAACGCCTGGCAGTGGTAGCGTAGCATGCGCCGCTTTCAGTTTCGTTACGTTAGCAATCGGAGAGATCATGAAGCCACCGGTCTCCGTTTGCCACCAGGTATCAATGACCGGGCATTTCCCCTTTCCGATGTTCGTATCATACCAATACCATGCTTCCTCGTTGATCGGTTCACCAACCGTGCCCAGTATTTTAAGTGAAGACAAGTCGTACTTTTCCACAAAGGCCAACGGTGCCTTCTGTAGCGCTCGTATTGCCGTCGGCGCCGTATAGAAAATGTTGACCTTATGACGTTCCACGGCCTGCCAGAATCTGCCGGCATCCGGCCAGAAAGGAACACCTTCGAACATGACACTCGTCGCTCCCGCGGAAAGCGGACCGTAGACGATGTACGAATGCCCCGTAATCCAACCAATATCCGCCGTGCACCAGTACACCTGTCCGGGTTCATACTGAAACACTGTCTTGAACGTGTAATTCAGGTATACCATGTATCCACCGCACGTATGCACCATTCCCTTAGGCTTCCCGGTCGAGCCCGAGGTGTAGAGAATAAAAAGCATATCCTCAGCGTCTACTTCCTCTGCCGGGCAGGTTGCGTCAACCTTCACAATTTCATCATGCCACCAGAGGTCGCGTCCCGCTTTCATCGAAAGCTCCGTCTTCGTATGCTGGTAGACAATGACTCGCCTCACCTGCGGACATTTTTCCAGCGCGCTGTCCATAATGCCCTTAAGATCGATCGTCTTCTCACCTCTCAAACCGCCGTCCGCAGTGATAACGGTCTCACACCCGGCATCTGTAATGCGGTCGTATAGTGACCTTGATGAAAATCCTGCGAAGACCACGGAGTGAATCGCCCCAATCCGAGCGCACGCCAACATCGTATAGGCGAGCTGAGGAATCATTGGCAGGTAGATACACACCCTGTCCCCTTTCTTGACACCGTGTGCCTTTAGCATATTTGCCGTGCGACACACCTCGTCGAACAACTGTTGGTAAGTAATGTGCTTTGCAGCATCATTCGGATTGTTCGGCTCCCAGATGATAGCCGTCTCGTTCGCCCGCTCCGGCAGATGACGGTCCAGGCAGTTCTCGGTAATGTTCAACTTTGCCCCGGGGAACCACTTGATCTCTGGCTTGTTAAAATCCCATTCGAGGACTTTATCCCATTTTTTGCGCCAGGTGAACTGGTCTGCTATTTCCGCCCAGAACGCTTCCGGATCTTCAGTACTTCGTCGATATTCCTCGTGATACTCGTTGATTGATGTTATTCTTCTCATGGTCTAACTGTGATGTTTAATTCCTCACTGGGTGTCGTTGCCTTCCGTATTGCAAAAAGTGTCTGGGAAGGCGAATATTGAATTGTTTTGACAGAAAGACAAGCTTTTGACCGTGAAAGCGGCGTTGGCAGGTTTGGCCGGCATAAAATTTTTGGGAGCCTGTGCATTAGGTGTAGAGGCGAAGCACAGCTTTGCCCTACCTTTGTGTTATAAAGTCAACATAAGCCATCAGGGATTAACGATCATGGGCATTCCGTTCGAACATATCGCGTCGCCATACGACTCTATTTATGCATACAGCCCGATCAGTCTCCTACAGCGTAAACATGTCTGGCTCTATATTCAAACGATTCTCCCTCAACTCCGCGGATTTGAAATGCTCGAATTGAATTGCAGTGCCAGTGAAGACGCGGTTCTTTTCGCTGACGGGGAGTTGAACATCATGGCGACCGACATCAGCAGCGAAACGTTGAGGGTCACAGAAAAGAAGGCCGAGCATATATCCATACAAAGCGGCATCAGCTCCCATCATTTTCTCGATCTGGAGAGCCTGAATGAAAACTTGTTTGACAAGAAGTTCGACCTTGTATTCTCGAACTTCGGAGGAGTCAATTCGATAAATCCCGCTGCACTGAAGTCTTTGTTCCGAAAACTCCCGCAACTATTAAACCCGGGTGGACGCTTTATAGGAGTTGTCATGCCGCGGTATTGTGCGTGGGAGATGATGTTCTTCCTGTTGCGATTTCAGTTCAAGAAAGCCTTCAGGCGGCTGACATCTCAGGACTCTCCGGATGAGACACCTGGCTCTGTAGGAAAGACCTGGTATTACCGTCCCGCACAACTTAAGGCATGGTCGCGCGATAATTTTCGCGTGGTATCCCTGAAGCCGGTCGGCGTAGCCCTTCCCCCGGCCTATCTCGAACGCTTCTTCAGTCTGAAGCGGCGCTGGTTGCTGAAGTTGAACGGCATAGAGAGGAAACTCGGTGAATCCGCTGCGTTATCCGGTATCTCTGACAACTACATCATTGACCTTCAGTTGAACTGACTGTCTCTATAACACATATTCTACAGAGACTGCTACCAGCGCTCCGAGGAGTGCTACTGCCATCTTTCTCGCATCGAACCGATGTCCCGGCGAACTTTCAAAGACAATTGTCGTCGAGATGTGCAGGAAATTGCCAGACACCAGCGCGTAAAGGTAAATAAGGCCTGTGGACGAGAGTATCTCTTCGTTTGCGAGGTAAGTACTCAGGACGAGGCCTATCGGTGCGGCCAGTGAGAATCCCAGCAAATGAGGCAGCGCCTTGCGACGTGAATGCAATTGTGCCGCGAGCACAGTCATCAGTGCAAACGCAGCGGGTGCCCGATGAAGTGCGATCCCCAACAATACTGCGTGAGCATCATAAACCGGGCCGTCGTTCACCGGTTCCGCAAGCATACCACCTTCAAGAAATGCGTGAATGCACAACGCCGTCAGCAACAGCAATGAAGACACGGATGCCTGGTGATGATCGTGATGATGCGTGTGCGTATGCGATAGATCCCCGTTGTGAAGGTGACCGTGTTCGATCCCCGATGTAAAGAACTCGAGCAGTTGTTGAAGGAAAAAACCGATCAGGACGAATAGTCCGATCAATTCAAGACCGCGCGACTGTCGATACAATTCAGGGAAAATGTGAATGACGGTAATGGCGAACAGGTACGATCCTGCGAACACCAGCAACATACGATAGTTGGTCGATTTTTCCCTTGGCACCAGGAAGATCGCCAGACCTGCCAGCAATGGGGTAAAGAAGAGTACGATAAGTTTCAGAACCATATGGATGGTTTATTGCTCCAGGATGACTTGACCTCTTATGCCTTCACTGACATACGCTTGAATCTCTCCGTGTTCATCGGAATACAGGAGGATTGCATCGAGATCAGCGCGCGACTTTACTTGTTCAATGGCGGCGTTCGCGCCCATAACCATGAAGGCAGTAGCCCATGCGTCGGCAAACGTGCACTCAGCGCTGAACACCGACGCACTCAGCAGCGAGTGCTGGGCGGGATATCCGGTAGAGGGGTCGATGGTGTGTCCGTACTTACGACCATTCACCACCTTGTAATTGAAGTAATTGCCCGATGTCGTAAATGCCTTATCGACGAGCGTCACATAGGCTTTGAAAAATTGGTTTTCCAAAGTGGAGTTAGGATCGAGCACACCGATGGTCCAGGCACGGTCCTTTTGAATATTACGGCCGAACGCGGCACCCTCTCCACCGACTTCAACAAGCATGTGCTGGATTCCTTTTGCTTTTAAGAACCGGCAGATAATGTCGGCTCCGTATCCCTGACCGATCCCACCCATGTCGAGTTGAATCCGGGCATCGCGCTTTCGTGCCCACCGCTTTGTCGTGCGTACCTTGTCGAAACCAACCAGTGTTCTTAGAGAATCGACCTGACGAGCTTCGGGTGTATCCCCCTTCTCCGGCCCGAAACCCCACGCGTTTACCAGCGGCATTACAGTCGGGTCGAATGCACCTCGGGACCACCTGTGTACCTGCTTCGAATATTGGAGTATCTCTTTGAAATATTCGGATTCGAAGCGAACTCCGCGCTTGCTCTTGTTAAACCTCGAGATCTCCGACGACGGATCGTAGGTATTGATCGCATTGTTGACCACGATGAGCAGAGAGTCTATTGAACGGGAGTAGTCGCGGCGGAGCGGCTCATCAAAATAGAGCACGCGGTAGGTAGTACCCATAGTCTTGCCTTCGGCAACAAGGAGTTCTGGCAACGCGTGGCTCTGCCCACTCCAGAACAGGCAGAAGAATGCGATACAAACACTGAAGATTGCCGACACGGATCCGATTTTGGGTCGCAATTTAGAGATTTTATCCTAAATGCAACAATGTTGCTAAAAGGTTGAAAGGCCCTCAGCAAGTATCAGATTCGTTTGTACCTTCGTCCTATCAAGAAAGTGTATGCGAGAAGATTATTTGCAAAGCGATAGTGAGGGACTGAGTGGTACTGATAAGGAGATTGAACGCGCGCTTCGGCCACTGAGTTTTGAAGACTTCACCGGGCAGCAGAAGGTTGTAGACAACATCAAGGTATTTGTATCTGCTGCACGGCAGCGGGGAGAGTCGCTCGATCACGTTTTGTTGCACGGCCCCCCGGGATTGGGAAAGACCACACTCTCGCATATCATATCCAATGAACTGCAGTCCAACATCAAGATCACATCCGGACCCGTACTTGATCGTCCAAGCGATTTGGCCGGTCTGCTTACCAATCTCGAAACGAACGACGTTCTTTTCATCGACGAGATCCATCGGTTGAATCCCGTCGTGGAAGAGTATCTCTATTCCGCGATGGAGGACTTCAAGATCGACATCCTTCTCGACACGGGACCCAACGCCCGCTCAGTACAGATCGGATTGAATCCGTTCACGCTGATAGGCGCTACTACGCGCGCCGGGCTACTAACATCACCGCTGCGCGCACGCTTCGGAATCAATGCACGGCTCGAGTACTATCAAGCATCTGTGCTAACCAGGATCATCAAGCGATCGGCGGAGATCTTAAACACACCTATTGAAGAGGACGCAGCTTTTGAGATCGCACGGCGTAGCAGGGGCACTCCGCGGATCGCGAATAACCTCCTGCGACGCACTCGTGATTTTGCGCAGATCAAAGGAGACGGAACCATAACAAAGGCTATCGCAGAAATGGCGCTTCAAGCGCTGGATGTAGATGTTAATGGACTCGATGACATGGATAACCGAATCCTGCTGACGATCATTGAAAAGTTCAAAGGGGGACCTGTCGGAATTACCACGATTGCGACCGCCGTCGGAGAGGAAGCAGAGACCATTGAAGAGGTGTACGAGCCTTTCCTGATCCAAGAGGGCTATATCAAGCGCACCAGCCGAGGGCGGGAAGCCACCGACCTCGCATACCGTCATTTGAAAATACTGCCGCCACCGACGAAGTCACCGGGGCTCTTTGGCACGTGAGATCCCGGTGCAGTCTTTCTCTACTGGTATTGTTCGAGCGCTGAAAAGAAGAAGTTGCCTTCGATCGCAGCGTTCTCATCACTGTCAGAACCATGGATCGCGTTCGCTTCAATCGATTTTGCGAACAGGTTGCGGATAGTACCCGCTTCGGCCTTCTGCGGATCCGTCGCACCGATCAGTTTTCTGAAGTCTTCTACAGCGTTATTTTTTTCAAGTATCATCGGGATGATTGCCCCTGAAGACATGTATTCGCAAAGATCGTTGTAGAAAGGACGTTCTTTGTGAATGGCATAGAATTCACCCGCGCGCGCTCTTGAAAGACGAGTCTTTTTCACGGCGACGATGCGAAATCCATTTTCTTCGATCATTTTGATAATAGCTCCGCTGTTGTTCGCACCGACTGCATCGGGCTTTAGCATAGTAAAAGTTCTGTTTCCTGCCATATATGTCTGGTTTTCACTGAATAATCGCGCAAAAATATAAAAAAAGTACACAGTACAGGGCGGAAACAGCTCCCATTGAAAAATATCCCGTCGCGCTAATGAAAATTTCACCATTTTTACCGCTCATTTTACTCGGCCTATGCAGAATATCCGGGCGTTTAAGGAGTTCCTTTCCGTACCGCGGAAAGTAGTCATCATTACACACTTTAAACCTGATGCAGATGCTTTGGGCAGTGCGCTTGGGTTGTCCGGCTATCTTGGAAAAGACGACCATGCGGTCACGGTAATAACACCAAGTGATTACCCCGACTTCCTGACATGGATGCCGGGAAATGACAATGTCGTCATTTTCACAAGGGACAAGGTCGAGACGTGCGAGAAACTGATCGTGTCGGCTGATCTTGTCGTTTGCGTGGACTTCTCAAGTTTGAAGCGAATCAACGAACTCGGCGAGATGGTCGCAAAGTCCAACGCGAAAACGGCGTTGATCGACCACCATCTGGAGCCGGAAAAATTTGCTGACTTTGAACAATGGGATGACACAGCGGCTTCGACCGCTGAATTGGTATACGCGCTCATTATCGAGCTTCAAGGAGAAAGTAAAGTCGATGCTGATGTAGCGAATTGCCTGTACGCCGGATTGATGACAGACACCGGAAGTTTCCGGCACTCCAACACAACCAGGAAAGTATTCGAGACGGCGGCAGCACTCGTCGGACATGGCGCCGACCCGGCACGTGTGAGCAAGCTGATCTACGATACGAACACGCTGGAAAGAATGCGTCTCATGGGATTCGTCCTGAATGAAAGACTGAACGTCATTCCCGAATTCCGCACCGCGTATATCGCGCTACGAATGGAAGACCTTAAGCGATACAGCTCGCAGACTGGTGATACCGAAGGCCTTGTCAACTTCGGATTATCGATCAAGAATATCAAACTAGCCGTGCTGATCTCCGAACGTAAAGACCACGTAAAGTTGTCCTTCCGATCGCTGGGTAATTTTTCGGTTAATGATATGGCACGTAAACACTTTGATGGCGGTGGGCACAAGAACGCCGCCGGTGGACAGGCTACCCTGAGTTTCGACGAAACACTGAAAAAATTTCTTCGACTTTTGCCCGAGTATGAATCCCAGCTCCTTTCCGATTAATTAAATCATATTCCAACCTTCTCAATCCAAATACTGTCTAAAACAAACTACAATGAATAAACCAATGTTGGCAGCCCTGGGAGCACTTGTTCTTCTGGCGGGATGCAAATCAAACGAACGAGAAACGCCTAGCGGTCTGAAATATACAGTCATCGAAGCGGGTACCGGCGAAATCGCAAAGACCGGCGAAATCATCATCTTCGACTGGCAACTTAAGGATTCCCAGGACTCCACCTGGCAGGAGACGTTTGAAAAAGGGATACCCGCCGCCGCTCAGATTGCGGATTCGAGCCAGTTGATGAACGAAGACGGCTTGACTCAAATGCTGAGAGAGCTTTCAGTAGGAGATAGTGTGAGAGCGCAAATGCCAGTTGTCGACTATTTCGGAATGGGTGGTGGCCGTGTGCCACCGGAAATGGATACGACGCTGTCGCTTGGTTTTACAATCAAGGTGCGAACTATTGTGACGGAGGAAGGCTTCCAAAGCTATATGGACGAGGAGATGGGCAAACGCGAAATGAGAACACACAATATTGAAGCCCGGGAAATCAGCGATTACCTGGCAGAAAAAAGTTTGCAGGCCACATCTGATACCAGCGGCGTCAGGTATGTTATACACAATAACGGGGGTGGACAGAAACCAACGCTGGATGATTGTGTAGAAGTGAAATACA
Source organism: uncultured Roseivirgaceae bacterium (assembly GCA_964438975.1). Classification (GTDB taxonomy): domain Bacteria; phylum Bacteroidota; class Bacteroidia; order Cytophagales; family Cyclobacteriaceae; genus Chryseosolibacter. The sequence continues at coordinate 246,361 of CAYTMU010000001.1, forward strand.
AAGGCGTGTTCATGAAAACAGGTCAGGTATTCCAGGAAGCCGACCGCGTAGCGTTTCCGCTCAGCGGTGTCATCCCCGGATGGAAAATCGCGGTCGCGATGCTGGGAAAAGGTGACTCCGGAACATTCTATATCCCTTCGAAACTCGCGTACGGACCTCGTGGCTATCCCCCGGCAATTCCCCCGGATGCAGTGTTGATTTTTGACGTAACGCTACTGGACGTAAAGGGTGAGTATGACAATACGACGCAAAGTTGTAAGTAATAAAAATCAAAATATGAAAACGAGATTGATCAGAGCTGTATCGGGTTTTATGGTGGCAGGTTGCCTGGCGGTGGGACTTCCCTTCCTGGCGACTTCGTGTATGACGGATGATTCGGAAAACTACCCGGATTTTTCCGAACAGCTGCAGAAAGATCTTGACGCGATCGACAATTATCTGGCCGCGAACAATCTTGCTGCGGAACAAGACGTCGACGGGTTCATACGCTACATCATTCACGTTGACTCGACCGACACACCAAAACCGACGATTGAAAATTGTGCAACCGTCGACTACGCTGGTTTCTTGATGAGCAACGGACAAAAATTCGATGAGGGGGAAGACTTTGCTTTTCCGATTCAGGGAGTCATTTATGGTTGGAGAATAGGAATCCCGCTGTTGAACCGTGGCGACTCCGCAACATTCTACATACCATCAGGCCTCGCGTACGGATATACCGGCTTCGCACCAGAGATCCCGTCCAATGCCAATCTGATGTTCCGAGTACGACTGAAAAAAGTAGGAACTACATATACATCAGCCGGTGGTGGTAATTGCGAGTAATAACGCACACAAGCTTAACGAGATCAGGTCCGCAGTCGGGCCTGATCTTCGCATTTTGAGCCTCGGCGATATCAATTGTCGTGAAGAGCTCCCGGAAGACATGGACACGCTCGAAGGCAACTCACTGCAAAAGGCAGCCTATGTCTTCGAAAAGTATCATGTTGCCTGCGTCGCGGATGACACCGGCCTGGAGGTGGAGGCATTAGGCGGCGCGCCTGGTGTCCGCTCGGCACGTTACGCAGGTGAGCAGCGGGACAGCGATGACAATATCGACCTGCTACTGGCCAATATGAAAGGAATCACCAACAGGAAGGCGCGGTTCCGGACCGTCTTTACACTATTGGGTATGGGCGAACCACAAACGTTCATAGGAACCATTTCCGGCATCATCCTCGAAGAGCGGCAGGGTACCGGCGGTTTTGGCTACGACCCCGTTTTTTTACCAGAAGGCTTTTCTAGGAGTCTGGCGGAAATGACGCTTGCGGAAAAGAATCAGATCAGCCATCGCGGACAGGCCGTCAGGCAGCTGGTAGCCTATTTGAAAAGTGTCGGTGCCTGAATCAATCCTGGGAACCCGGTTGTTTGGAAAATAGCTTTTGCATAGCTTTGTGTTCTATAATGAAGAAAGAGAAGCTACGTACGACCACAATCATCCTGGGAAGCATCCTGGCAGTGGCCATCATGTTCTCTCAATATCTCACACCCGAACTCGGCGCTACCGTCGAAAAGACAAAAACAGAACAGTCTGCAGATACGGGTAGTGAGGAACAGCGCGCATTTATTTCACTTCCAACATTCTCGCTGCCCATACCGGTCAGCGTACAAGCAAACCTTGGTGCGCACTACCTTTTCGAGATCCTGCTGGAAGAAGATGTTGACCAGGAATTCGTCCAAAAAGACGTTTCATTCACCAGTCGCTTCTTTCATACAATGTTTCGGACGATCATTTCTCCAAACGCACCCTGATCTTATTGCTACCTTATCTGTCGTGACCGGCTTCGTCGGCCAGGACTCCTTCTATTCTTTCGATTTTTTCTAACACACTTCTAAATAACCATGAGAAATAAAGGTTTTGTAACGGTGCTCACCATAATTGTGACGCTACTGTGCCTGTATTACCTGTCGTTCACGTTCATTTCCCGCAATGTGCAGAAAGACGCCACTGCCTACGCGACAGACGCCGAGGGCAACGTTGATATACCAAAAAAGCAACAGTATCTGGATTCCGTCTGGAATAAACCTGTTTACAATTTCCTCGGGCTTAAAGAATTTACCTACAAAGAAGTAAAGGAGAGCGAGATCAGTCTTGGACTCGACCTGCAAGGGGGTATGCACGTCACCCTGGAAGTATCGCCAATAGATATCATCCAGGCGATGAGTGGCGACAGCCAGGATTCGTCTTTCCTGAACTCCCTTGAAAAAGCGCGCGTACAGCACCAGAGCTCACAGCGAAGCTTTAGCAGTTTGTTCTTTCAGGCATATCGCCAAAGCAACCCTGACAAGACACTGGCGCCTTTGTTTGCAAATGCCTCAACCGTTGGCAAGATCAGTCTTAACGATTCCGATGAGAAAGTTATCAGCATCATAGACACGGAAATCGAAAGTGCTATCGATCGCTCACTGACAATCCTGACAAACCGTATCGACCAGTTTGGTACTTCCCAGCCGAATATCCAGCGCCTGGGAACTGGCCGGATCCAAGTTGAGATCCCAGGCGCAGAGAACCCAGCCCGTGTTCGCAAATTACTACAGGGTGTGGCCAAGTTGGAATTCTGGGACGTCGTCGAAGCGCAGGATATCCAACCCGCCCTGATGACCGTCAATGAGTTTCTTGTAAACGAACAAAAAGCAAAGCGCCGGGATACTGTTAAGCCGGCACAACCGGAGGAATCATTGGAGGAAGCGCTGGGTGAAAACGAACCCAAGGCCGATTCACTCTCAGACCTGGAAAGGACATTGGAATCCGCAGCTGACAGTGCCATCCAAGGTCTGGACTCTCTGCAAAATTTGAACATCTCGCCGATCTACTCCCTCAGCAGTCCACAAGGGTCATTCCGGTATTCGCTGACAGATACAGCTGCAATCAACAAAATCTTCAATCGCCCCGAAGTTCGGAATCGGTTACCGAGAAATGTTGGCGTATTCTGGGGACATAAACCCGAACGGTTCAACCCCCGTGACATGAGTGAAGACCCAACGTTAGCACTATACTTCCTCGATCTCGGAAGGAACCGGAAGGCCAAGCTGACCGGTGAAGCGATCGTCAACGCACGCAAAGACCTTGATCAGCAAGCGCAACCTGCTGTAAGCATGACGATGAATGCGACCGGAACGCGCATCTGGGCAAAGTGGACAGCCGAAGCTGCAACCCGAAACTCACGCATCGCCATCATGCTGGATGACCTAGTCTTCTCAGCACCATCCGTCAGAAGCGAGATACCGAATGGCAACTCTATTATCGAGGGTAACTTCACTAATGAAGAAGCGCAGGATCTTGCGAATATTCTGAAAGCCGGCTCGCTTCCCGCCCCTATCATAATTGTAGAGGAGACAGTAGTTGGTCCGACCCTCGGAGCAGAGTCGATCCAGAACGGACTTATTTCAATTGTTGTAGGCTTCCTGGTGATCATCATGTTCGTCGTCGCGACATATAACTCAGCAGGTTGGGTAGCTGACGCAGCGGTTGTTCTAAACCTGTTCTTTCTGCTCGGTGTACTCGCGTCGTTGAATGCGTCGCTGACCTTACCAGGTATCGCGGGTATCCTATTATCGCTGGCTATCGCCGTCGATGCGAACGTTCTTATTAACGAGCGTGTAAAGGAAGACCTGAACGAAGGAAAGAACATGGAGACCGCGATCGCCAACGGATACAAAAATGCGTTCTCTGCGATCATTGACTCGAACGTCACGACACTTATAAAAGGTTTTGTGCTGTTGGTATTCGGTTCCGGCCTCATCTATGGCTTTGCCGTTACACTTGTAATTGGTATCCTCTGTTCGCTGTTTACATCGGTATTGTTCACACGTTTGCTTTTTGAGCACTACACGAAAAAAGGAAAGAAGATAAGATTCTCCTGGGCGTGGTCAAAGAACCTGTTCCGGAATATCCGAATCGATTTCATCGGACGGCGGAAGGTGTTTTACGCCATTTCCGGGATAGTGATTGTAGCCGGTTTTGTTTCAATCGGAATAAAAGGGTTGAACTATGGAATCGACTTCAAGGGTGGTCGTACCTATATCGTACAATTTAGCGGACCGGTGTCCGGCGAAGATGTTCGCGAAACGTTGACTGAACCGTTCGAGAGTGCACCAGAGGTAAAAACTTATGGTTTCGACAACAAGTACCAGATCACCACGGAATACCTCGTCGAGGATAACACTGAAGGCGCCACTGCCGAAGCCGAGGCCGCGTTGATGAGCGGTTTGTCGGAATACTCCAGCCTGAATCCGACACTTTTGAGTTACAACAAAGTGGGACCTACAGTTGCGAACGACATTAAGATCTCCGCGATGTACGCCCTGGGGATTGCAATCTGTCTGATGTTCCTTTACATACTTATCAGGTTCCGCAAGTGGCAATTCGCGTTTGGCACCATGGTGAGTCTGGTTCACACCGTATTAGTGGTGCTAGCCTTATTCACACTACTCGAAGGCATTATGCCGTTCGCGATGGAGATAGACCAGTCATTCATAGCAGCTATCCTGACCGTTATCGGTTATTCAATCAACGACAGTGTCGTGGTATTTGACCGTGTGCGAGAGTTCCTCGGAGGTCGTAGGAATGGTGAAAACGAGCCCGTCGTCATCAACAATGCCTTGAATGACACGTTGAGTCGTACGTTGATCACAGGTATGTCGACAATCTTTGTGATTATCATCCTCTTCACATTTGGTGGAGAAACGATCAAAGGTTTTACGTTCGCGATGTTGATTGGTGTATTAGTGGGTACATATTCATCCTTGTGTATTGGAACCCCGGTGCTTGTGGATTTCACCAACCGCGTAAAAACACCGCGGAAAGAAGCAGTGCCGGCGTAGATGGTCCACGGTCCACGGCCGACAGTCCACGGTATCGGGAGCATGGTTCGTCAACGATGTTCTTACGACAAGGCGGGTGGAGAGATCTTTCCGTTGA
>CAYTMU010000002.1:0-1688 GCA_964438975.1 uncultured Roseivirgaceae bacterium
CTTTTTGCCTATTCTAAAGAGCTGTTTTCGAAAGATAAATTGTCGAATCCGAAACTCTTAATTGTTTATACGGCATAAAAAAAAGATGAGTAGCGTACCCGTAGTGTCAGCGGTTTTTTGTTATATTCAACAATCGTTTACGTACCCAGAGGTCGCTGATCTCACAACGGCTTGGGTACGGTAGGGGTTGGTTTCCGGCTCGAGGGTCTCAGTAAGCAGTCCGATTCCGCGGAAACAAGTGTAGTTTTTTTGTCGTCAGTGCGGTGGAGATCCACCCGATGGTAGTCGCGCAGTGATCAGGATAAATCGATTTATCAACTCGGACTTTACACAAGACAATGACTATTGACTCCAGCTAAGACAGATACAGGCCACCAGGTGGCTTGCTATCCCTCGTTTACGTGTGGTCCACACGTCTCAAACCCAGCTTAATATCAACACTTAACCCAAAACAGCGTATGAATTTAACACTACTAAGGCAAGGCTTGCCAGCATCGCGTTATGCGTTCTGCGGAGTTCTTAGCCTGGCACTTTGCTTGTGCCTGCTCACCGCGCAGGCAAATGCTCCAGCTGAAATGCTCCAGGCTACAACGGTTAGCGGAAAAGTAACGGATGACAATGGCGACGGTATCCCGGGCGTTAACGTGCTCGTGAAAGGCACAACAGCCGGAACAGTAACTGATATCGACGGAGTTTACAATCTGCAGGTGTCTGACGCCAACGCCGTACTCGTCTTTAGTTCTATCGGCTTTATGTCACAGGAGATCGCCGTTGGAAATCGCCGGTCGATCGATGTCGGCCTTCAGCCAGATGTCACTCAACTCAGCGAGATCGTCGTCGTCGGCTACGGTACGCAAAGGCGGGCGGATCTCACGGGCGCAATAGCCTCCGTGAACGGCGAAGATCTTAAGAAAGTGTTCATAACTACTCCCGATCAGGCAATGCAAGGACGGGTAGCAGGTGTTCAGGTCCGTACAACGTCTCATGAACCGGGAGGTGGGATCTCTGTGCAGATCCGTGGCACTTCATCACTCTCCGCTAGTAGTCAACCTCTTTACGTTATCGATGGATTTCCGATTTCGAACGACTATGAAAGTGTCGCTGCCGAGAAGGGAGCTTCGGTTCCGAATCAGCTGAACTCCATTGACCCGTCCAATATCGAGTCCATTGAGATACTCAAGGATGCTTCCGCTACTGCGATCTATGGTTCGCGCGCCACAAATGGTGTCGTGCTCATTACGACGAAGCGGGGTAAAAGCGGTCAGGCTCACGTGGATTATTCGACATCGGTGTCGTTTCAACAGGTCGCGAAGAAGTTCGACCTGCTCAACGCCACGGAATGGGCCATGCTCGTTAACGAAGCCAACGATCTGAATAACCAGCCGCATACATTCAGCGACCAACAGATCTCGGAGATGGGAGTGGGTACCGACTGGCAGGATGTTATTTACCGGACCGCGGTAACGCAGCGACACATGCTTTCGTTGTCGGGCGGAAATGAGAATATCCGGTATATGGTCTCGGGCAATTACACCAATCAGGAGGGTGTTATCATAGAAAACGGACTGAAGCGGTACTCCGCCAACATAAACCTTGACGCCAATGTGAGCAAGAAGCTGACATTCGGAACAAGCATGATGTACAGCCACACGGACAATCAACGTACGCTCAATGACACGAAAAGCTAT
>CAYTMU010000002.1:1788-209197 GCA_964438975.1 uncultured Roseivirgaceae bacterium
ACGTATTATCCCATCGGTTCGCGGATCGCGGGAAGCACAGGAGGTCAGGCGATGCGTACAAATCAGCAACTCGTCAACTTCCTCAACGAAAATACGCTGGAGTATAAGCGGACATTCAACGGTATCCATCAACTGACGGCACTCGTGGGTTACACAAGCCAGAATGAAACGAATCACACTACGACGGCCAGCGCATTTGGATTTCCCTCCGACTTCTACGGCTACAGGAACCTGGGTATTGCATCTAACCCGCAACCTCCGAGCTCATATGAGTCCCGGTGGGTATTGCTTTCCTACCTCGGAAGGATCAACTATATCCTTAATGATAAGTACCTGTTCACCGCTACTGCCCGTTATGACGGTTCTTCGAAATTCGGAAAGAACAACAAATACGGGTTCTTCCCGTCCGGTGCTGTTGCATGGAGGCTGAGCGAAGAGGATTTTATCAAGAACCTGAATGCCTTCGATCAGTTGAAGGTTCGTGTAGGCTATGGGTCAACGGGTAACGAGCGTATCGGTTTGTATAAATCCATGTCTACCATCGCAGCGTTCAATAACTTCTCCAACGGGTATGGATTCAACGGACAACTGAACCCTGTTGCCTGGCCGGAGAACATCGCGAACCCGGATCTCAGTTGGGAGAAAGCGCAGGATTTCAACGTTGGATTGGATATGGCATTCCTGCGTAACAGGATCAATCTGACATTGGATGTGTACAAGAAGAAGACTACCGATCTGCTTATGAATACGCCGCTGCCGAAGGAAAGCGGATATGCAAGCGTACTCCAGAATGTGGGATCGATGGAGAACAAGGGATTCGAGATCGGACTGAATACAGTGAATACGACCGGCGCCCTGGGCTGGACAACTAACTTCAATTTCTCGATCAATAAGAATACAGTGCTGGATCTCGGCGGTGCTCCCTTTTATTTCACCGGATGGACCGGTGGGGGCAATGCAGGCCACAACGGGACCAATGTTGTAAGGATCGCTCCGGGGGAACCTGTTGGCGCTTTCTGGGGAGCAATCTATGAAGGAGTCTATAAAAGCCAGCAGGAGATCGACGAAGCGGGACATCAACCAAACAACAGGCCGGGCTCCGAACGTTATAAAGATCTCAACGGAGACGGTGCGTTTACCGAAGAGGATGACCTTTACATCGGAGATCCTAATCCTGATTTCATTTTTGGATTCAACAACGACTTCCGCTGGAAACAGTTCGGTCTTAATGTCTTTCTGTACGGAGAAATAGGACAGGACGTGGCCAGCCTTATCGTTGGAAACAAGTTGGAGGGAGGTACGAACCTGCTTCGGTCTGATCGTGAAGCACGTTGGTCGCCTGAGAATCCAAACGGTACCACTCCTGCAGCAAACCAGAGCCGCAACAGTCTCTTGAGTACGCGAAATGTTGTGGATGGCAGCTTCGTCAGGATCAGGACGATCTCTCTTTCCTATGATCTGCCGGCATCGAAGTTGGATATCAAATGGCTCCGTTCCCTGCAGGTTAGTATCGCCGGGGATAATCTGTTCCTCTTTACGAACTACATAGGCTATGATCCGGAGGTCAACTCGTACGGGAATCAGAATGATGTGAAAGGCGTGGATCGATTCGCCTACCCGTCACTGAAAGGGTTCAGGGCATCGCTCAATGTTGGATTCTAAATTTAACGAACTATGAGAAAGCATATAGTATATATACTTCTGACGCTTTTTATCACGGTGTCTTGTACCGGACCGCTGGAAGAGGAATTATTCAGCAATCCCGGAATCGACGATTTCTATAAAAGCGCTGCGGATGCTGAGCTTGCGATTTCCGGCGTATATGCCGTAATGCTCACTGAACAGGGTATCTATAAAGATATCGCCTATTTTATCATGGGCGATTTCACGACCGACCTCATGCAAAACAGAAATGGGTCGGTGAACCCTGATGAGTGGGCGAGTTTCACCTGGAATGAAAGCACGCAGTTGTTCGATTTCATGTGGACGGGAAGCTACCTGGGGATCAATCGTGCCAACACATTGATCGACAAGCTGGAGGCTAGTGGTCTCAGTGATCAGATCAAAAACGAATACATTGGCCAGGCGAAATTCCTACGAGCGTTATTTTATTTCAATTTGGTAAAGTCTTATGGCGGGGTACCACTGCATACCAGCGGAACATTCGATCTTTCCAATACAGCGCTTCCTCGAAGTAGTGAGGCGGACACGTATAAGCTGATCACGGATGATCTGAAAGATGCGGAAATCCGACTCGCTCCCTTTAATGCCGCCCATCAGAAGGCCGGTAAGGCTACATTGGGCTCAGCAAAAGGATTGCTAGCGAAGGTTTATCTTCAGATGCGAGACTGGGATGCTGCCGCAGCGAAGGCTAAAGAGGTAATGGACATGGGTGTCTACGAACTGTACAAAGACTACAAAGACATCTGGGATCCCGATCCGGCCAAAGAAAACGGTTCGGAACATCTCTTCTCCGCTCAGCATATAAACGGGGGAGACAACACAACCAATCTGGGCAATCACACGGTCTTTCGCTTTACGCCACAAGCGCAGAAACATCCTGTCAGCAATATCGACATCCGATGGTCTTCGGAAGGTGGATCTTCAATGGGCGAGGTCGTGCCTGAATTCTTCAATGAAACTCCGGATACTTATCGCAAGTGGTGGACCATGCGCGATAAAATGCCCTTCTATTGGCGGGTTTCCGATGGAGCGTTCGTCGAAGAAGAAGTCCAGCTGATACAACCTCTGGTGATCAAACACTACCAGATCGACCTCGCTACCGGCTTCTTGAAAACAGGTTTGAATACGACTATTCTCCGTTACTCCGACATACTTCTGACATACGCTGAGGCAGTGAATGAAGATATCGGCGCGACTCCGGAAGCATACGAAGCACTAAACAAGGTGCGGAGACGCGCGCGTGCGGTTGATACTCCCGAAGAACAGGATGAGTCAGTATACCCGGATATCGTATCGGGCTCGTTGTCACAAGATGAGTTTAGAGACGTAATCCTGGACGAGCGCGCGCAGGAATTTATCGGTGAGGGTGAACGCAGGAATGATCTCAACCGACATGGACGATTCCTGAGCGTTGCGGCGGACCGCGGTGTCAACGCTGCGCCTGGCATGGAATTGTACCCGATCTACTTTGGTCATATTCTGCAGAATCCGTTGATCGAACAAAACGATCCCTACTAATCCGGTCTTGGATTCTATACTTTAAGCCTCGTTTACCAAAGTAAACGAGGCTTTTTTATGACGGGAACTGATGTGGGATCGTAATCACGACGCGTGTGCCACAGGGAACCCCATTCTCTTCCAGGTCGGTGATCTCCAGTTGTGCCGGTGTCACTCCGCGGACCAGTCTCAATCGCTCCGTGGCAAGTTTGACCCCGAGGGGTTCGCGATCGAGTGCGTTCCGCTGCTTCAGTGTCACCCCACGCTTGCGGCCAATGCCGTTATCCTCAATTGTAAAAATGACTGCATTGTGGTTCTCCTGGACGCGGACTGACAGTCGCCCTTTCCGATCCAGATTGTACAGGCCGTGAAGAATCGCATTCTCCACAAATGGCTGGATCAATAATGGGGGTATCCTCGATGCGTCCAGATCGATCTTTGAATCGATCTCCAGAACAAAGTCGAACGTGTTCTCAAAGCGAGTCATCTCCATGTCAACGTAGTTCTTCAGCATAGTTGTCTCGTCACTCACCGAGATCGATGTTGATATAGCATGTGTCAGAATGCTCCTGATGAATTGGGAAAAGATCGAGAGGAAGCGGATAGAGTTGACTTTGTCACTTCGGGCAATGAAGAATTGGATCGAACTGAGCACATTGAAAATGAAGTGAGAATTGAGTATGGAGTGCAGCGTCATCAATCGCAGTTCTGCACTTTTAGAAGTCCCATTCATCTCCGAATTGTCAGGAGGCAGTGGATCTGCGATCTTCTGAGCGAGCACCATCACGCCTACGATATGGTCCACATCGGTGATCGGACTCAGCGAATAGCGGAATAGCTCGCCGTGCTCGCCGTCTTCTACAACGACAGTCTCTCCCGCCAAGGCGCGCTGGTAATAGGCGATCCATGTCCGGCTACGGTCGGAGAGTTCCGGCTCAAAAGGCCCTTCAACGATCGCGTTGCCGACGGCCAGGGTAATTCCATATTTCCTGGACATGTGGTACGCGAAGGCGTCATTGAATGTCAACAGATTGAGATTTCTGTCGACAGACCACAGTTGAATCTCGGTGGCGATAATCGAAAGGTTTGTGGTTTACTTTCTTTGTCTCCGGTTCGGGATCAGGAACCTTGAATGGTGCCTTGAAGCGAGGCGGGGAGGTGACCCGTCGGAAGGCTTTTCTCGGCTTCGTTCGGAATCCTGGATCTGCCGTGCGTGCTAGTAAAGACAACGACAAGCGTTATCAAAAGCGCGATCATTAAGAGGATAAATCGTTTCATGCGGATATTGATTATCGTGGTCAAAGATCAATATCAGATGAGTGGTTTCGAAGGTACAATGATTAACTGGCGGAGATTTCTGAGTAAGTGGAATCGTCGGGTCTACGCTTTAATCCTGGAAAGAAACCCCTCCTTGCGTCGTTTGGACACATCCAGCGATTTGTCGTTGCTCATGATCACGTATCCGCCCTCACCCCGCACGTACTTCTTGATCCCGTTCAGATTGATCAGGTATGAATGGTGAATCCGATAGAAATTTTGCTCGCCCAGCATATCGTCATACTCCTTTAGAGTGCGACTGACGACGTATCGCTTGTCGTCTGCCATGAAAATCTCGGTGTAGTTACTGGAAGCCTGGCAATAGAGGATGTCATGCACTTTCACGAAGACGAGCCCGTCCGACGTGGGTAAAGCCAATTTATAGTTGTCTGGAGACCCGTTTCGCAGGTTTTGCAATAGTTGCTGCAGTCGATCAGTGACGGCGTCGCCCTTGTTCCTGGCCACCTTTTCAATGGCTTTGCGAAGGTCTCCGATGTCAATCGGCTTGAGCAGGTAGTCGATAGCTGAGAACTTGAATGCCTTGATGGCATATTCAGTATATGCGGTCGTAAAAATTACTTCGAATTCGAAATTTCTGAATTTTGATAGCAGGTCGAATCCGGTCTCTCCCTGCAGCTGAATGTCGAGGAAAACGACGTCCGGCTTGACGTCGTTGATTGCCTGTACTGCCTCTGCGACGTTTTGACAAGTGGTCTCGACGGTAATTCCTTCACAGTAGTCTTCAATCAGGATTTTAAGACTTTCCCTGCTTTTCAATTCGTCGTCCACAATAATACTTCGAACCATGGGGGGTTGGGTTTGCACTTATAAATTAGGTCAGTTCTCTGTGCTATGCAAGAGTTAATTTTTGTCGGTTCCCGGCCGGATCGTCCCGCAACGCCAAACGCATGTACGGTGTCGGAGCTTTTTTCCGATTCGGCAGGGTTCCGGCGGCGGCAAAAGATCACTTCTTGAAGCCAAGAACGCTCCCTCCGCATCTTTGCGAGGTTCCTTCAAACGTGTACTGAAGGTAGTAGATCCCTGTTGCATTGCAGGGGTATACCAGGCCGGTGAGCAGAGTCCCCTTTACCTTGTTAGACGCGACTTTGTTGCGCTCGGAGTCGTAAATTGTCAGCATGACAGTGCCTTCCGTCTCGCCACAGATCGCAATCATGTATTGCGTGCCTTTCGTGAATACATAGGAGTACTCAACCTTTGTCAGATCTTTCTCGCCGTCTATTTTATAGGTTTTCAGGAAGTTGAATCCGCTTGCGGAAAGCTTGGGCACGCATGCATTGATCAGGTCTTCGCTCTTGCATTGTGCCATCGATTTAGCTGAAAACGCAGTAACTATGAGGAGTATAAATATCGATTTTTTCATGGCTGATTAGCTTACAATTTTGTTTCTGATAGAGTTGATCTTTTGCTTGATATCGAGTACGTCCTGTCGGGTGATGCGAATAGTAGTTTCGCTGTTATCCGTTATGACTGCTACACCGTCTACGATCTCAATAGAAGACTCCACGTAGGTGTAGGTGATCTCGATGCCGTCGAAGACCGCTTTTAATTGTTCGAGCTCCTGATGAAGTGATTTCATGTTGGAATCGTTTCTGTAAAACGATAGCAATAGTGTGAGCTGTTCCAGGATGATCTTCTGTTCGCCGATGCGTTCTACGAGGGCGCGGTTATCGAGATTCTTCGATGCGGCATCGCAAATAATTTCCATGGCTTCCACCCATCCTCCGATGAGCAGTAGCACACTCAGGTTGGAGCGGTTTTGTTCCTGAAGGTAACTGTTGATGGAATTGAAGTTTTGAGTCGTTACCAGCAATAACGAGTCGAGATTATTGCTGTTGAGGGCGAGTTTGCTAATAGTCTTAAGATCAAAAAACTGCCCAATGTTAAGATCGTTGGCGAGTGTCTTGATCGATGCCAGGTAGCGTATCCCCTCGGCGTTTTGACCATAGATATTGGTATATCCAAGGTCTGCACCGTAGATTCCGAGGTTTAAGGCCTTCTGATAGATGCTGTGATACTTGGAAATGTTCGATGGTGAGTTGATCACCTGGCTACTGTATCCAGCCCCCGATTCCTTTAGCAGCACCGATATTTCAAGCGGACTCGGAATTTGCTCAAGGATACTGCCAACGACTTCCTGGTTGATGAATGCGTTGGGGCTTTTGAGCGAATCCAGGGCGCTTTGCAACTCCAGCTCGTCAATTGTATGCTTGGGAGCGCACGCTGCCATCAGGACAACGGCTAGAACAATGGAAAAAACTGTTTTCATTTTGGTTGGTGTTTGTTTTTCAATTGGTTGTTATTTGGTTTTAGAATGGTTGAGCGGAGATTGCCGGCCATGTCGATCAGCTTTCGCAGGGTTAGTCCGTATAGCGCCAGGTAGAGCACGCAGCACATCACCCAGAGAACGATAACATTGAAGCTGAGGGTGCCAACTGTTATGCCGATCATATTCTTCTCTGCGGCGAAAAGTGGTGCCCGATAATCGAGTATATGGGTAGGATTTGAACGCTGGAAAATAGGATCGATAAGTTGGATCAGCTTTCCTTCATGTTCCGTCATTCGTTCAATGGTGTTCACGTTGCGCACGAGGTCCGACAGGCTTTGATTGAAATGCCTGTCCTTATGCCAGTTCACATCCCATCCATGCGATTGATAGTATTGCATTTTCTTATCCAGTAGCGCTACGTGTTGATTGTAGTGCTGCTGGTTGATGCTCTTGAACTCCTGTAGTAGTGAGATGGTATCCTTTTCACTTAATTCCGGGCCGAGTTCCTGTTGGATGGTGTGGCGAAGGATATGCCTGTCTGCCGTGATCTTTGCTCGTGCTATTGGATCGTCGACATCGACATCCCCGGTGCCAAATCTTGCTCGTTCGAGAAGATTTTCGGCCAGGTGTGCCGCTTTGAAGTCAGCGATCGATTTCTCCTTTTCATACTCAAAGAATGGTTTTTGAAACCAATTTTCCTTGAACGAATGAACGGCGAGGGCTTCATATGCCCATCGGGAGGCCATCATATCCGCTACCATCGGTGTTTTTCCCTTGGTGCTGATTATGTCGTTAAGCTTGTCAAAACTAAACAGCGTGCCACTCAGGATCATTTGTGGTATCAACAACAGCGGGATAATGACATACACGGTAACGGCGGAGTTGAATGCCGATGAAATGTTCAACCCCAGCACGTTTGCAAAGCAGGAGGTACTGAAAAGCACCAACCAGTAGGCGAAGGTCATTCCCTGTATTTCCAGAATAAAATGTCCTACCAGTACGAATAGCAACGTTTGGATTGCTGAGAGCGTAAAGAGTATGGACAACTTGGAGAGCAGGTAGCTGTTCCAGCTGAGATTCAGGAATGCTTCCCGCTTCAGTATTTTACGGTCGCGGATGATTTCTTCAGCGCTGACGGTCAGTCCCATGAACAAAGCCACGATGATGCTCATCAGGATAAAGGCGGGGATATTGTCATTGTATCGATACAAGTACTCGGAACCGTCGGGGGAGTTTTTGTAGCGTATCACTGTGGCAAGTATCGCTGCGAGGACGGGTGCTTCGAGCAGGTTAATTAGCAGGTATTGTCTGTTACTAAGCTTTGCGAGAAAATCCCGTGTTGCGAAGATCATTGCCTGCATCAGTCGTGATGGAATACGAAGCGAGTGATCGGGCTGTTCTCTGACCGGCTCAACCTGCGCCGGTTCGAATGAATTCAGATACATGTCGTGCCATTGCGGTGCTGTGACCTTTCGTTTTGCTGTTGCCTGTCCGTATTCATCTACAACCTTAGCCTCGACGATGTTGAATATTTGTTCAGGGTTTACATTCCCGCATACTTCACATTGTCCTCGGTTGCTGTCAACCTGGTGTGTCGCCTTCTTAAAATATGTAATGGCCTCGACCGGGCTCCCGTTGTACACCGGATATCCGCCAGTGTCCATGATGATCATTTTGTCGAACATCTTGTATATATCAGAGGACGGTTGATGGATAACGACGAAGATCAGCTTACCCTTTAACGAGAGCTCCTTTAACAGGTCTATGACATTTTCTGAATCGCGTGACGATAGTCCGGACGTTGGTTCGTCGAGAAATAGGATCGCTGGCTCCCGGATGAGTTCGAGCGCTATGTTCAGCCTTTTTCGCTGACCGCCGCTAATGATTTTGTCCAGGGCATTTCCAACCTTGAGATCCTTCCGCTGATCCAGTCCCAGGTTCTTCAGAACTTCCATCACGCGCGTGTGAAGTTGCTCTTCCGGGAGATCAGCAAAGCAGAGGCGCGCGTTGAAGTACAGGTTTTGATAAACAGTAAGCTCCTCCATGAGCAGATCGTCTTGCGCCACGTAACCAATGACTCCCTGAATTTTACTTTTGTCGGAGTGCAAATCGAATCCATTGATCAGGATCTTTCCTTTTCCCGGGTGTTCGAGACCCGCCAGGACATTTAGAAGCGTTGTTTTCCCGGCACCACTTGCTCCCATAATACCGATGAGTTTCCCCGGCCCTTCTGATATTTCTACATTGCGAAGCCCCTTCGCTCCGTTCGGGAAGATATACTCCTCGATGTTCGCGTGGAACGAGAGTTTGATCGACTGAAGATCTTTGTTGAAGTAAGCCACGAGATCGCTGTAATAGACCGCTTCCCCGGAGTTGGTTTTCAAACTACTTCCGTGTGAGAACAGGTAGATGCGATTTGGTTGCATGATGAATCCATTGAGCGTATTGGACTCTCTCCCGACATACTTGACGAAGTAGGTGGAAACGCTTCTGATCGCCAGGAAGATCAATCGCCCTTCGCTTGATTGGCAAGGGTCTGAGGGATGCAGGGTATCGATGATCCGGAGGTTCGGAAGTTCTTCCGATCCGTCGGATCTCACGAACATTTCGATCAACCGATAATCATTTGGGTCAATGTTGAATACTGTCGCAACAGTCGTAGTGATCTCTATCGCCTGTGACGACACAGTTGCTTCTGATGTCACCATTTCCAAAAGCCTGATCAATGTGATGACTTTCTGCTTCTGGGTGAGGGTCTTATTGATCTTCCGGCAAATTCCCAGCGTTCTCACAGAGTCTTTTACCGATGTCAAACGGTTATTGTCATCAGTTAGCTGCTGATGATAACCCGAGACTTCATCAAAATAGTCGACATACTCCCGGATTGAATCCTGGTCGAGTTCCTGCTGGAAGAAGCGGATCACATACTCTCTTTCTTGCGCTGTCACCCCATCATCCTGTTTGGAGATAATGGCAAATAGCTGTGTCAGTGCTTTCAGTATTTCCTCACTCATATCGTCGATTGATTATTTTGATGGCGGGAAGTTTCGGACTTAGTGTGTCTTGTATTCGAAGGGAATTTCCACCAGTTCGGAGAACTCTTTCCCAGCTTCTTCCATGTCTTCATCGTCTTCGGGGTAGCACCAGTGGATGGTCGTACCATCGATATCTTCAAGCGCCGACAGTAAGTCCAGGATGAGTTTGGATGATGACGTGTTGAAGTACTCGAGTTTGAAGAAAAAATCTGTCGCAGCATTAGCTTGCTGTGCATACCGGCTGACCCAATCCAGCACGGGACGGTAGAATTCAGCGGAATCTTCGGGTAGTGAGCGTCCGGATATTTCGAAGATGCCATTCTGCTTATCGAGAATGATCTTCGGCGTGTCTGCGGCTCCTTCTAAAATCAGTATTTCCATGATATTGATAGTTTACTTGTTTACAGAACTGTTTCTTTTACGCGTGCTATGTTTACTTTCAGGCAGAAGAATGAATACTCGTCATCCACAGGTACGAATGCCCATTCAAGTTTTTCCCCGGACTTTCTGGCCATGTCTACGAACCCGAGTCCCGCTCCGCCCTTATCAGACAGCGTGGTGTTTTTGATGATCTCCTTGTAGAGTTCCTTCAATCCATCCTTGTTGAGGCTGTTCACGCGTTCCAGTGCTGCCTTCAGGTTGGTGAGATTCTCGTTCTTCACGCGGTTTCCGGACATAATTGAGTACTTGCTGTGAGCGTGTCCGATCAGGAATATGGCTGCGTGCGGTGATACTTCGCCTTCCCGTTCCCGGGTCTCGTCACTGTGCTTGACGATGTTCTGCAGCGCCTCAACCATGACGTTGAAGATCTTTTTCTTGATTGTAGACTCCTCGCCGGAGGACTCCAGGTTCCGTTCCGCCATGGTAAGGATTGATTTTGTTGTTTCCTGTGTGAAGTCCCCTTCGTAAATCAGGATCACTTTGTGTTCCACCATGCGTTGGTGCAGGTCATAGATAAATTCCATGTTTCCGTTCATTTGTTTGTGTTGAGATATGGTTTGCTTTGTGATTTTTCAGAAGTTGATTCCGATCAGGAGGACGTCATCGGTTTGTTTCAGATCACCCCTCCATGACACCCACGCTTCGTTCAGGGAGTTCTCCAACTCAGTAGCGGGTCGTCCATGCAGCTGTCCGATGAGTTCGCGTGTGCGTTTGGAGCCGAACTTTCGTCCTTCAGGTCCGCCGAACTGATCAGGATACCCGTCCGAGCTGAAGTAGATGCCATCTCCTTTACTCATCCGGAGTTTCGTAGTTGTGAAGTTTGTTTGGTTCTTGTACTTGCCTCCACCCACCGCGAATCGGTCACCTTTGATTTCCGTCAACTCGCCGTTGACAACTGCGTAGAGCGGTCGGTGAGCTCCGGCGTATTCGACAGTTTGAGATCGGGTGTTTATCCGACACAGGGCGATATCCATTCCATCTTTGGTAGCAGCGTCGGCATTGTCTTGGCGGAGGGTGCTGGTTACACCTTCGTCGAGCAGGTCGAGAATGGTTCCAGGATCGGTAACATGCCTGCTACGCACGATATCGTTGAGAAGGAAGTATCCGATCAGCGACAACAGCGCGCCTGGCACACCATGTCCGGTGCAGTCTACTGCTGCAATGAAGATTTCGTCCTTGCGCTGGACAAACCAAGGGAAGTCGCCGCTGACCACGTCTCTCGGCTTATAGAGAATAAAGGAGTCGGGTAGCGCCTCCGATATCGCGCCGGAATCCGGCATTATCGCGTTTTGGATTCGACGAGCATAGTTGATCGAATCGTTGATGTTCTTGTTCTTATGCTGAATATCCAGTTCAATAATTTTGCGTTCGGTGACATCATGAGAGACGACGAGGACGGATTCAAGCGACTGCTGCTCGTCGTACTCCGGTATTGCGCTGACCTGCATGACGCGGTCGCCGAGTATCGATGGGAACGGCATCTCTGCGGAAATGGCACTTCTGCTTTGTCGCACCTCTTCGGTGATCTTGAGCCAGCGCTCTACCACTGTTTCGTCTAGCTGGATTTCATTGGCGTTTTTGTGCAGGAATGCCTTGGGTTCTCGGCCTGTGTACGTCTTGATTATCGGATTGATGTAACTGATAATTCCGTTTTCTACCCGCGTGATCAGGTCTGTCGAATTCTCAGACAGTGCTTGCATTTTGCTTCGCATGCGCTGTTCCTGTTCCGCGCGTCGGTGTTGTGTGATGTCACGTGAGTTCAGAATGTACCCGTGGATAGCAGGATTGGACATCACGTTCGTGCCGGTTGCTTCAAGCCAGATATACTCCCCGTTCTTTGTTCGGTATTCGAACTGGGCCGTAGCTTTCAATTCGGGATGCTCTTTCAGCTGTTGGAACAGATTGCGATAGGCATCTTGGGCATCAGGATGTACGTAGATCAGGTCACGGGTGCCCTGCATCTCTCCCGGGGTGTAGCCTAGGATAGGCAACACGGAAGGAGAGATATAGCGGATGGTGCCATCCTCTTCGTAAATAGTTATCACTTCTGACGCATTTTCCAGGAGAAGTTGCATTCTGTTTTGAGTGCGGTTCACTTCCTCGACCTGCTCTTCGAGTTTGATATTGGACCGCGTCAGTTCTTCCTGCGAAGCTTGCATTTCTTCCGCATTCTGTCGCAAGATCTCCTGCTGCTCCTTGAGATCGTTGCTCATGCTTTGCGACTCAGCCAGTAGTGTCCTTGTTCGCTCGTTGACCGTGATATTGAAAATGGTTCGCGCCAGCATTACGCTGAGTTCCCGCACGAGGTTGACCTGTAGCGCGGTGAATCGGGAGAAGCCGGCGAACTCCAGCGCGCCGTACACCTCATCGTCGGCGATCAACGGGACGATGAGAATACAGCCAGGCTTTTGGTCACCGAGAATTCCGGAGGTGATCGTCACGTAGTGATCCGGTACTTCTGTGCGAAGAATGACATCCTTTTCTGCGACGGCCTGTCCGACAAGACCTTCACCTTTGACAAATGTCTTTTGGGAATATTTCTTTCGATTGTATGCGAAGGAGGCGAATAGCTCTATTTTTTCGTCCTTGGTAACATAGAACGCTCCCTGAATAGCATTGATTTTTTCGTTCGTAAATCGAATGATATCGTCGCCCAGGCCTGCCAGTGTATCGTGAGCACGAAGGATGTTGCCCGCTTCTGTGAGTCCCGTAACGATCCAGGTCTGTTCGCGCTCCTTGCGGTCATTGGCGAGAAGGTTGTCGCGCATATTCATCAACGCGATACCAAGTGAGTCGTTTTCACTCGCAGGTTGGAAGGTTGTGTCGAATTTCCCTTCGCCGACCTCCTGGGCGAATAGGGCATTTCTCTTCAGCATCTCCACGAGGTCGTCGACACGGTGTTGGATTTGACCGAATTCGTCGGAGAACCTCTCGTTCGATCGTTCCGGTAATTCACCCCGGGATACCATCCGAAGAATAAAATGAAGCGAATCGAGTGGACGGGTGAGATACCCCGCAAAGATCAGAGATGTCAGCAGCGCGAAGACGCAGAGTACAGAGGCTGTCCACAGGAACAGGTTCGGACTTTCAACAGTAGCGGACAGCGAATTGTGTTGTTGGAGGTAATGTGTTGCCGCAACGGCGGTCAGGACCGTGCCGAGAACGAACAGTGTGAGCTTCAGGCTGATCTTTATATTCTTGAATGTCATGGTATCGTCGGTTACAATCCTGCCTTTGCCCACGCTTTTCCAATGTTTTCCAACTGGAGAATGGTTGCTTGTGTGAGTGGTTTGAAGAGGGCTAGTTCGAGCACTCCCTTTGTTTCATGGTCCGCTACCAGCGGAATAATTGCCAGGAATGTTGGAGAGGCGGATCCAAGTCCGGAATGAACTGTTATGTACCGCTCAGGGAGATTGTCGATGTACAGACTTTGTCCCGCTGATGCCACGCGGCCGACAAGACCTTCGCCAAGGTGACATGCATATCTTTTAACATCGTCGTTGGAAAGAGCGTACCCTTCACTCACTTCCAGGTTGTTTTCGCTTGCTATGTACAACGCAGCCTGCCCCGCTTCCAGCTGACGCGCGAGTTCATTGATGACTCGGCGAGATCGGTTTGACTCCTGTTCCAGGATCTGCATAAGAGGTTCCGGTTCCAGCTGTTCATTTGTCGCTACCACGGACTCTTCTTCCTGTTGGGCGACCTTTTTTCTTTCCAGGTAAACGACAGCCTGCTTGATGGACTTCGCTGTAAGGTGTATGGAGATAAGTCCCAGCAGGAACGTGAGCCCTACAGTCATGCCGACCTGGGGGATTGTGATCTTCCCCGGATCGCCATAGTACTCGAACAGGGCTCCGGTCGAGATGACGATGCCAGCTACAAACAGGGCAGTCGATACTAGTGGAAATTCGAGCTTGAGAAGGGTTGTGAGTTTCATTTCGTTTTGTGACACAGTTCGTTGATGAGTTCAATGATTTGATCGACCGTTAGTATGTTGTCAATCTTCGTAAGAGATAGTGCTGCCCGCGGCATTGTATCCATCATGCACTCTGTGGGCTCCTGAACAATGGTGAGTCCGCCCCTGTCTTTGATGGACTTCATCCCCATCCCTCCATCTCGATTCGCTCCGGATAGCAGGATGCCAATTAGTCGGTTTCGATACGCATACGCAGCGCTACTCAACGTGATGTCGATCGAGGGACGCGAACTGTTCACCATCTCTTCTGTAGAGAGCGCGAAGTAGTTTCCGAGCTCGACTGACATATGGTAATTTGCCGGTGCGAGATATACAGTGCCTTTTCTGATCGACTCCTTGTCATCAGGCTCCACTATCCGGAGACGACTTTTCATCGATACGACCTCCAGGAATCCATGCCGTACGTGTTTCAGCCGGTGCATAGCGACAATTATTGGCAGGGGGAATTCCTCGGGGATATTTGAAAGGATCTTGATGATCCCTTGAAAACTCCCGGCGGAACCTCCAATAGCGATTGCCTTATAATCAGATTTGAGATTGTACTTGCTCACCGTTACTTTATTCACGTATTTTCTTAAATACTTTCTCTTCGTGGTTGACAGTAATGAACCGGTTAGCGTAGTCGCACCAGATGACTGATTCTTTGTTCCCGATGCACAGGTACCCATAGGTGAATAGGCTGCTGTGTAGCTTTTTCAGCACTTCATTTTGAAGTTTTTGATTGAAGTAGATCATGACGTTTCGGCATAGAACGAGGTCGAACTTGTTGAATACGTCGCCGGTTACCAGATCGTATTTTCTGAATGAGACATTTCGAAGAAGTCGAGGATCAAATACGGCCTTGCCGTTTTGTTCGGTATAGTAGTCTTTTAGGTGGCTGCGTCCTTCAAACCGGATATAGTTCTTTTCGTTCAACTCCATATTCTTGATGGGGTAGGCGGCCGCTTTAGCTTTTTCAAGTATTACGGTGTCGATATCGGTTGCTGTGATGCTGATGTCATGATAAATTCCCATTTCGTGCAACAGGATGGCCATTGAGAGCACTTCTTCTCCTGACGAACATCCGGCGTGGAGGATTCTGAACTGTTGATTGTTGAGACGGATCGAAGGGATTACCTCCTGGCGCAGCAATCGCCAGAATCCCGGGTCGCGGAAAAGCTCGGTTGTGTTGACTGTTATCTCATCGAGGAAGGATGTCACAAATTCGGGCTGTTCGTTTATTTTTCGAATCAGCGTTTCGGCTGTCAAATTATACAGTTGAAATATTCTGAGCAGTCGTCGTTTGAAAGATGACATCGCGTAGTCACGGAAGTCGTATCCGTATTTTTCATGCATCGCGGATGTGATCTTTTTCAAGTCGGCTATATCAATATCGAGTATCACGGTCGTGCCATTAGTTGTTGTGATTGAATCGTACCTCGTTGCTCACGTTAATCTCGTTGCCGTCGTGCGCCAGCGGGAGGTTGAGCGGGATGGTCAGTTGAAGGAGTTGCTCGTCGTTCTGCGAAAAGTCTACGCTCAGAACTCCGTTGAGGTGCATTACTTCCCGCTGGGCTACGTAGTAGTTAAACAGCGCCGGATAGTTGAGAATGTCGTTATAGAGTGAGACTGGTTGATTGACTGCGTTCCTGATGTTATCACCCGCGAGAAATCCTTTGGCACAGACGTGTACATTTAGTTTGTTGGAACTCACTTCTATCGCAACCGAGATGATCACTTCTCCTTCTGCAGGAACCGTTGCGATGGGTAACCCAACAACATAGAGCAGCAGGTTATTCAGGAGGTGGGTGAGTCGGGACTCATTGATATTGGGAAGGGCTTGAGTCGGGGCGATATAGTTGAAGGTTGTGTTGTCGATTTGAAAATTGTTTTGCAGCGTCTTTCTCAGCACATCTCTCAGGTCGTCAAAATGGAGGACTCCATCACATTCGACTTCGTCGTCGCTGTTCGATATATACAGTAGTCTGAACAGACGGTCGTCGAGTTTGTTGGCGTGCAATTCGATCAGCGACGTCAGCTCGTCGACCTCCCGGTCGTTTTGACGCATCTTCAGCAGATTGACGAGGCCTTTGATGGTTGCGATCGGACCGCGTAGATCGTGGGCAGTGCGATAAATGAATGAGTCTAATTCACGGTTCTTGATAACGAGTTCATTTTTCAGGAATGAGTTGTCTTCCAACACCTTTACTTTCAGGATGATGTAGCCGTTGATATCACTTATCAGTCCCAGGTAGAATCCTGACATACTTACTTTCACCGGCTCGTTTTCTCTGTTGAGGAGGATGGTCGTTACCCCGTCAAAATATCCGCGACGGATCTCCTGAGAGATGATATCCTGGATGCGATGGTCGGTACACAACCGAGAGAACGGATGGCCGGTTATTTCCGCCGAAGCGAATCCGATGAGTGATTCTACCTCGTTACCGAGCGCCTCCACCTCGTAGTTCATTTTCAGGATGACCGAATCCGTGAAGAATGAGTTGAGTTTGCAGATGATCTCATCCATGGATATGATCAGGTCTACCAGTTCTTCGCTGCTTTTCATCTGAGCTGCTCTTGCCATCTTCTAAGCCGTTAGAACTTCGAGATGAGAAATGTCCAGAGCTTCGGCGCGCCAATTATAGAGGACGATCGCGAACTCCTCGCTTTCAATAACATGTCCTGTGCTGACGTATCGTGCTATTTCGCCAAGTTCGTTTCTTGTAGCGACGATGGTGGTGTCAACCCAGAACGATTCACCTGTCTTTGTCTGATTTTTGACAATCGCCCGAAAAGGGAGGCCTTTTCGAATGGTTGTCCAGCACTGTTTGAATAATTCTGATGGCATGTCAGGATGGCGAATGATGCTGTGAGGTTCGCCAATGGTCTCTTCCCTGCTGTATTTTGATGCAGAGCAGAATCGGTCGTTGACGTATAGAATGACACCATTTAGGTCGGTTTCCGTTACAATCGTGGTCAATCCAATGGCCTGTTCCCGCGCTTCGAACTCGGCTTTGACGGCGTACAGGTCTTTTTCTTTGGCTTTCATTTCCTGCAGCGCATCCTCGCTTCTCCGTTGTGCCCGATGCATTTCTTCCTGAGTAGCGGAGAGTTCTTCCATGTTTTGTCTCATTTCCTCTTCCTGAGCGCGCATTTGCTCGGCTTGAACCTGAGTTTCTTCCAGGAGTTTTCTGGTTCGCGTATTGATTTTGACTGAAGAAATGGTGGACGCAATGCTTTCTCCCAGCTTCTCGACGAACTCAATTTGATAGGGCTCGATTTGTTGGAAAGAGGCGATTTCTACTACGCCGAAGATGCTTTCGTTCAGTTTTAAGGGGACGATCAACAGATGACGTGGGAGTGCTTCTCCGAGCCCTGAGGTGATCCGGAGATAGTCCGATGGGATATCCGACATATGGATTGTATCTCGCTCCAGTACGCATTGGCCTGCCATTCCTTCGCCAAATTCGATTCTCTTGTTGAGGAACTTCTTCCTGTTGTACGCGTGACACGCGACTAGTTCGATAAACGGGTTCTGCGCGTCGTCGTCGTTGATCAGAAACAGGGCTCCCTGATTGGCAGCCATATACTTGACCAGGTTTCCGATAATGCTGTCAGATAACTCAGCGAGGTTGTCGTTACGGGTTTGGAGGATGTCTGCAAATTTTGCCAACCCCTCTGTTGTCCAGTTGCGCTTCCTGTCGTTGTCGGCAGCCTGTTTCAGGTTGTTGCGCATCTGGATCAGAGCTTCACCCATCGTGTCGTCTTCGCTCAATAATGCAAAGTCACTTTCGTATTGTCCTTTGCCGATGTTTTCTGCGAACTCTACTTTCTCTTTCAGACCAGTGAGCATGTTTTCGATAGCCTCGGCCATGCGTCCGATCTCGTCGCGTCCCTTTTTGAGCGTGACGGATACGAACTTTCCTTTTGAGATCATTGAAATCAGGTCGCTTAGATCGGCAATGGGCTTTTTGATCGAAGAGATTGAGAATCGGCTTGCGTACACGCCGATACCCAGGAACAATACGATTGTACCAATGTATATGGCGGTCAACATGTTTGCCGTTGCTTCTTTTTGCTCTTTAGACTCAACTAATAGTTGGCCAATGTGAGCCGAAGCCTGGTTGATCAATAGGTCGACTTGCTCGAATGCCGGATTGATCTTCTTGTCCATTGCCAGGATAGCTTCGTCCACCGCCACGTCATCACTGTAGGAGCTGTCATGGCTGAGTTTCGACAAGACGATTTGCTGTTCGGCTAGCAATAGTTCGAGGGCTCTTTGAATACCAGTACTCTGCTCAACGACGGAATTATCGAACTTGTCAGTAATTTCAGAGAGCTTTGCCAGTTTCTCAGCTGCTTCCGTTGAGTGGATTGATCTGAGCTTTTCCTTTTCACTGACACTGGGCTGATAGATCCAGTTGTTGGTGAGCTTGCTACTTTCAGACGCTAGCATTTGCGTTTCTTTGAGGGCAAGGATCATCGGGTAGTAAGCATCTGCGACCATTTGGTCTATTCGTCTGTCTTTCCATGAGGAATAGATACTGACAAGGGTGGTTGCGAACGCAAGGGTGATGATGACTACGTAGCCTGTCATGATCTTGCCTACGATCGAATGTGTGAATGTCTTGAACATAGTACTGGTTTTTCGGGGTTACGTGTAGGTCAATTCTATTGTACGATCAACACCACTTTTACCTTTGCTTTGTCAGAGTCACTAAGAGATGAGACGTTGACGAATCCAATAGCGCCGGCTTCCTCTGCTACGAATGCAATGATATCAGAGTCAGTTGAGAACTTGTCTTGTGGCTTTTCTCCGCTTTCGTACTGCCTCGCATTGAAGTAGGTTTCTACGTCAGCGATCGACATTCCGAGAATCTTTGAATAGAATGCGTCTTGCTCCGCATTTTTTGTCTTCCGGTCTACCGGCTTGATGTTTTTGTTCAGTTCTGGCCATCTTTTCTTGATTTTGCGCAGCCAGTAGAGCTTTACTTCACCTGTTGTGAGTTTACTTACCGGATTTTCGTTGTTGACGATGATGGCAATCTTCGGCTCTGCCGGCGCAAAGGCTGTGAGCGTTATAAACAGCAGCGCTACCAGGATAAGGTTGGTTTTCATAGGTTTGCTTTTTGGGAGTTGTTATTAGAATACGAACGCCAGTTGCATACGTACACTGTTCGTCCGCGTGGTGGAAGCGAATCCGTCATCCAGTTTGGTACCGCCTATTACAACGTCTTGATAGAAGTACCTCGACTTATCGATTTCGTACTCGAGTTTTGCGATGAAGCTTGAATTGAATTTGTAGCGTGCACCGATTGTGAGTAACTCGATATTTACCGGGATGGGAGAGAAGTACGGGTCCCCGATTTCTTGCGATTCGCCGGCCTGGGTAGAGTTGTATAGTACGTAGGGTGTGACTTTATCGGATACTCGGTAGCCGGCATAGCCGTAGTATGAGTGGCTATTATAGCTCCCGACAGTGTTGAACTTGCTTTTCTGACTCAGGAGTTCACCGATGAATTCGAACTTGCTGGCTGGGTTCATGTATGCAACTGATCCTACCAGGAGTTGGAGGTCTCCATCGTCTGGAAGGGAAGCGATTGACCCATTGGGATTGGATTTGCCTTTTTCGATGCGGTCGAACATGCCCGAGGCAATCAGTTTGAGTCCTTCTACGGGTTCGGCTCCGATCTGAACTGTCGCGGCGATGTGGTTATCCCCCTTGTCATTTGAGCCGAAGTATCCCACACCGTTTCCAAGGAGTACTTTGTAGAAGAATCGGGCATTGGAAATATTTTCGCCTTCAATTTGAATTCCCGCGTCACGGTACTGAAGTACACCCCCGTCGCTGACTGGCCGGATGGCCATCGGACGTTGAATAGTGGGTTGCAACACAAGTCCCAGTGTGAACTGGTTGTTCCAATAGCCTATTGGAGTGAACATTTTGCCGATACGAAGACTGAAATAGTCTTTGATAAAATACCGCATCATCAGGCGCTGTACTTCAAAGGATGACTGGTTTTTTGAATTCTTGAAGCTTACTTCACTCAGTACTGAGATCCGCTCATTCAATTGAGATGTAACGAAGAGTACAAAGTTTCCGGTGTTGAAGTTGGTCTTTGTGTACGTCGTATCGGTCTTGATGTACTGTCCGAATTCGTTTACGCCGACGAATTCTGACGTTCGGGTTACTTTTGTATTGGTAACCTCCGGCTGACCGAAGAACCGGATTTTGGTTTCCTGCGCGGATGTCATGTGTGCGCCCACGAGGAATGCGAACAGCATTACGATTCTTAAGGATGTTTTCATTTTTGTTTTGTTAAATCCCTTGTTTAATTTTTTACAATGCTAAAGCGATTGCTGCGGGGACACCATACCGAATGAACAGGTGGTGCCATTGGTTGAGTAACTGGAGAATGCACCAATGATGATGCATGTCGATCGAAAACTGATGGATAGAGATTTTGTTTGGCGCTGCCTGTGAATACCAGAATATTGCAGCGTTTTTCCGCCTTAAGGCATTCTTCCTGTTTGGTGAACGGGGGGCTCTAGCTAGTCCGAAAGATTATCACTAATTTGTTTTCTGCATTCGTTGCCGGAAAGACCTGCGACCACCTAACCTGTCATGATGAAAGGACTGTTACGAAAGATCACTGATTCCGGAGGATCCTATACACGGTCGCAATCCGAAAAACGGAATTTGATTCTAGGGAATTACGCTGCCATCATTGGTTGCGCGGCATTGTGGTTCCTGACATCGGCGCTTATTGTTATCTACGGGTTCGACTGGAAGGCAACCGCCCGTATCTTGTTCGCCTCCTTGTTGTTCTTTGTCCCGATTGTGCTCAATCGCATGGGATTTATTATTGCCAGCAGGGTATTGTTGAGCATGTTGATTCCTCTCCTGGTGTTCGGGTTGAGTATTCTCGATTTAAAATCGGGTCAAAGGATGGGCTCTGCATCGTTTGTCGGTCTGCGTCTCTTCCTTCTGGTAGGATTGTGTTTTCCGTTTCTCCTGTTCGACCTCCGACAGCGATGGCTTCTGTTGATGGGGATCTCATTCCCTGTTTTGTCGTTGTTTTTCTTTGATGGGATTTTCGATCTATTTGGAGTTGGCTACACACGAAATCCGCAACACGACCTTTTTTATGAGTTCAGTTATGTTCGTTCCCTTGTTTCCGCATTTGCCATAGGGGCGATCTTGTTGCTTCTGAAGTTGATGGTGGAGCATGCGGAGAGGATGAATCAGGTCCTCATGACCCGTCTTGAGGAACAGAACAAGATCATCAAACGCCAGGCAGAGGCTGAGGTCTACAAGTTGAATGCAGAGCTCAAACTCAACCTTGATCGGTTGAGTGAAAGTGAGTATCAATACCGTTCGTTGTTTGAACAAGCGTCTGACTTTATCGCGGTATTCGACTTCAATGGAAGATTTTACGACGTTAACCTGAGTTGGAAGAAGACCACCGGCTTTTCCCGGGAGGACCTCGCGGATATGACGATCGAAGATGTTTTCGATCAAGAGAATCTCCGCGAGATGCCTATCAGGTACAATGCCCTGCGGGCTGGCCAGCAGGTATACAGCACGAGGAAGTTGAGACGAAAGGATGGCTCTATTATATATATAGAGGCAAACGCAAAGATGTTTCAGGAAGACAAGATCCTCGTGATTGGCAGAGACGTGACCCATATCCGTGAAGTACAAAGACAGATCGAGATCAGCGAGGCGAGATTCCGGGGCGCATTCGAGGCATCACCGATCGGTATGGCTTTGGTGTCGGTGGAAGGGAAATGGTTACGTGTGAATCTAGAGCTGTCGCGCATTTTTGGATATTCCGAGGAGGAGTTTCTCAGGATTTCAGTCCAGGACCTTTTTTTGCCGGATGATGGAGACCCTTTTGATCTGCTGCAGTTTTCGCCCATTCATAGAACCGAGGGGGTGCATAGTGAAAGGCAATGTGTCCGTAAAGACGGTGTGCTAGCGTGGGTCAGCTTTAATGCTTCACTTATCAAAGACAGGGATGGGTCTCCACTCTATTTTGTTGTCCAGGTGGAAGATATCACCGCTACCAAAGAAGCCGAGGAGAAGCTGCGTGTTTATGAAGCAAACCTTCGGGCGACGATCAATAACACTGACGTTATTATGTGGGCAGTAGATCGTGACTTCCGGTTGATCATGTTTAACGATCCGTTCGCAAAACATTTCAGACAGCGATACGGTGTAGAGGTGGCACTGGGGTCCCGCCCGTTTTCGTCCATTGGAACCCCCCAGGCAGACGCACTGGGAAAAAAATGGCGGGGTTTGCTCATTCGTTCGCTCGCCGGCGAGCGCTTTCGTGTTGAAGAACAACGGTTCGGGCTGGATTTTCAATACTCGCTAAACCCTATAATTGAAGGGTCGGTAGTTATCGGTGTCAGCGTCTTCGCGGATAATGTAACGGAACGGAAGAGCCGCGAACGGCAATTGCATGAGGCCAATAAAAAGATCAGTGAGTTAAAGCTCATGGCGCTACGTTCAGTCATGAGCCCGCATTTTATTTTCAATGTGTTGAACTCGATTCAGTATTTTATTGCCAAGAACGATCGACTCAATGCGATCAATTACTTGTCGTCATTTTCCAAGTTGGTACGGAGCATTCTTTCGCACTCAGTAGCAAATGACGTCAGCTTATCGGATGAGGTCGAAATGCTGAAGGCCTACGTTCAGTTGGAACTCATCAGGTTCGAGAACAAGTTCACATTCACTTTGGAAATGGATCCGGAGATTGACGCGGGATCGATCATGATCCCCTCTCTGCTGATACAACCGTATGTTGAGAATGCAATCCTTCATGGATTGTACAATAAGGAGTCAAGTGGGGCGCTATCGATCCGGGTACAAGAAGAGGATGAGCAGACCCTACTCTTTATTATAGAAGACAATGGAGTGGGAAGGGCTGCGGCCAGAGAACTTCGAAAGAGAAACTTTCTTCCGCATACCCCTATGGGGATCAATATTACGGAGGAGCGTCTCAAGTTGATAAATCAAGGTCATAGGGCTGCGTTTGAGGTGGAGGACCTCATAGCGACTGATGGCAAGCCGGCTGGTACGCGTGTGCGGATCAGGATTTGCTATCAGGCGTAAAACCGAGGTGGGAGTAATCCGTTGGTTGTAGACTGATGACTTTGTATCTTGCGAAAATCCTGGGGTAAAAAAACTTGAAACGAATTCCTTTACTGCTGACGATCACCGTGCTGTTGTTAGGCGCAGCCGGGTATTTCGTCTACGATAGGATCCTGAACCGAGAACCTGCGCGACCGTGGGACCTGGTACCCGCTGCCGCGGTATTCGTTTACGAAAAGGACCCGTGCGAAGCCTGTGTTGAGGAAATTCAGAAGCGTCCTCTCTGGGATATCGTGTCACTGGCCGCTTCTCACGGGAAAGCCCCTGATTCCCTTTTGACACAATTGCAGTCCCTGGTGAAAGGGAGAAAAGGTCTCCTCATCTCCGCACATATCACCAGTAGGGACGATTTCGATTTTGTGTACTACATGCCGGACGCGAAGGGCGCGCTGCAGAGTATCTCAGGTCTCCTCAACCCGCCGGGCTACCGGTACTCGGAACGGGAACTGAGTGAGATCAGGATTCATGAGGTCTCTGCCGACAAACAAACGTTCTCCTGGATCCTTATAGACGACGTTTGGGTAGGAAGTTTCTCGCCTTTCCTGATTGAGGATGTCATCCGCACCCACCGGGGTAAGAAGCGAAATTTTACCGCGTCTAACCCGGAAATGCGCGGATTGCCTCGAATTAGCGGCGATGTGGGAAATCTCTACATCCAACTGAAAGCATTTTCGCAATGGACAAATCTTTTCCTGCCGGGTACTGATCGACGCTATGCAGTCGGGAAGTCATCTCTTCTCGACATCAAGTCGGTAGGGGACAATATCGTACTAAACGGCTTTAGTACGGATAGTGCGCAGTCGGACTATCTGCTCTCGCTGTTCAGGAAGCAGTCACCGGTGCCGATCAGCCTTCGCAACATGGTGCCTTCGAGGACACTGGTCTTTACGACTTATGGCATTACTGACGGGGCCGCGTTCTCCGATGCTCTTCAGCGTTTTACTTCGCGTCACAGAAAACATCTCCAGGATTCGCTGGCGAGGTTATCCGCGGGTCTCACGGTTCCATGGCGCGACCTTTTCGGCGACATCTCAGATGAGATCGGTTTGTGTCAGTTGGAAGGAATGTCGGGCCAGCGTGTTGCGAAGGTCCTGATGATGGAGACGAAGGATTCAGATAGGTGGATCGAACAGATGAATCAGTTGTCGGAGCGACTCAGTGAAGATACGGTGTTCTACGAAAAATTTGCTGACTACACAATCCGGGAAATTCCTGCCGGACGGTTTGCAGAGAAGCTCTTCTGGCCGCTGGTCGAGGGTTTTGATCGTACGTTCTATACTTCTTACGGTAGTGTAATCTTCATGGGTGACAACCTTGAAGAGTTGAAAGACTTTCTTGAGGATGTGGAAAATGAAGATGTGTGGGGAAAATCAGTTTCCAAAAACCAGTTCCTGGAGGGCACGCTTCTGGAGTCGAGCATGAGCGTATTTGTCAACACGCCGAGAATGTGGAATTTGATGTTGCCTCGCTTGAATGAGAAATGGCGGCGGTTCGCGCGAGACAATCAAGCGCTTCTCCGTTCCATCGATATGTCGGCATACCAGTTCAGCCATCTGAATAACACGTACTATACAAATGTTACTCTCCGCCAATCGCGCGACCTGACGAATGTCGTTCAGGTAACGCCGCCCCGGCGCAATACAGTATATTTTGGACGTCCGGTACAGCGATTATACGCGGGAAGGAGCCACGTCAGCCAGGCTAATGAGATCCTGATTCAGGATTCTCTGAACGACGTGAGCCTGGTGTCTATGGAAGGAAGAGTATTGTGGAGAATCCCGGTCGGCGATCGGATAACAACCGATATCAGTCAGATCGATTTCTATAACAACGGAAAACTCCAATACATATTTGCGACGCATGATGCCATTCATATCGTCGATCGCCTTGGAAATTATGTGCCGTCGTATCCGCTTCACCTTGAAGGAAAGGATATCGGACACCTTTCGATACTGGACTATGATCGCAGCAAGCGCTATCGTTTTATGGTTACAGAGCAGAATGGAAAGATGTGGATGTACGATAAGACCGGAAAGAATCTTGAGGGGTGGGCGCCAAACGATGCCGGAGGAGAACTCATGTCGCCTCCCAGGCACCATAGGATCAAGGGCAGAGATTACATCGTGGCGATTCGAAAGGACGGCCAGGTGTATCTGTATAATCGTCGCGGGGAGTCCACCGGCAACTCTCCATTGGATATTCAGGGGACACCCATGGGAAGTTATTTTCTTGAAATGGGTCCTGACATCGCGAATACGTTCTTTGTCGTCGTCACTCGTGACGGCTATCGGGTAAAGTTTAATCCGGAGGGAAAGATACAGAGTCGGGAGACGCTTATGCGAGCGTATGTCGGTCCGCAGTTCTCACTCGTTCGGGAACAATCAGACAAGTCGTATCTCATTGTTCAGCATGACCGGAAGCAGATGACAATCTCAGATGCTGCTGGAAAGAAGATCATAGGGCATGACTACGTCGCTGACGAACGTGGTATCAAATTCTATAACTTCGGAGGAGGAAAGCACTTTATCTCCATCACGGATCGGGTTCAGGAATTGTCCTTTGTCTTTGACGGCAGCGGGGTACTGTTGACCAATCCGCCGCTGGAGAGTACAGCGCTCGAATTAAGAATGGCTGGTGACCAACCGTTTATATTTTTTACCCACGAAGCAACTCTGACGATCCAGCCGTTGTAGAGTTGGGTTACCCTACGAATTCTCTTATGATGTTGTGTATGTGTCCGAGCTCTTCGGAGGTCATCACATACGGGGGCAGGATATACACCACATTGCCCAATGGGCGGAGTAGTATGTCGTGACTCAGGAAGTGGTCGTAGATAGTGGTTCGCAATGAGTTCTCGTACTTGCTCTCCTGTTCCGTCTTTATTTCGATCGCGAGTATAGTGCCCAGTGACCTCGCATCTGCAACTCGACTGTGTCCTGTCATGGTGTGTGCGAACTCCTCTTGCATGCGCGTTATTACAGCAATGTTGCGCTGGCATTCTTCTCCCATCAGTAGGTCGAAGCTCGCATTAGCGGCGGCGCAGGCGAGCGGATTGGCTGTGTAGGAATGACCATGGAAGAACGTTCGTGAAAGTGAAGGTGAATTGAATGCTTCGGAGATCTCTGTTGAGCAGGCTGTTACCCCCAATGGCATGAACCCCCCAGTGATCCCTTTCGACAAAGCGATGATATCCGGTTTTTGATCAACCTGGTCAACTGCCAGCGTTGTGCCGGTACGCCCGAAGCCAGTAAATACTTCATCGGCGATACAGACCACATCCTTACTTTTCGCATAGGCCAATAGCTGGCCCAGGATAGAAGCTGAGTACATTCTCATTCCTCCGGCGGCCTGAACCAGGGGTTCGAAGATGAAGGCTGCGACATCTCCGTCTTTAGCCAGTTCGCGAAATTGGTCCAACGTCTTCTTCTCTTCGCCGGGGACAGGAAAATCGATGAATGACGTATCGAAAAGAAACGGGAAGAAAGGTTCATTGAATAATCCACGATCCGCTACGGACATCGAACCAAAGGTATCTCCGTGATAAGCTCCTTTGATCGCGATCACTTTTTGTTTTGGGGTACCGCGATTATGCCAGTACTGAATGGCCATCTTGAGGGCTACCTCAACAGCGGTGCTTCCGTTGTCGGAAAAGAATATGCGACTATAAGACTCAGGTAGAATACTTACCAAGTTCTGAGAAAGCCGAATTGCGGGTTCATGCGTGAATCCGGCGAAGATGACGTGTTCCAGTTTTGCTGCCTGGTCCGCTATCGCCCTGGCAATTGTCTCGTTGGCGTGACCGTGCAAGTTCACCCACCACGACGATATCGCGTCCACAATTTGTCTCCCGTCTGAAGTATGAAGATAGATTCCGGATGCCTTCGTGATCAACGGGATCGGCGCACTTGTTTCGAGGGGGGTGAACGGGTGCCAGATGTTTTTTCGATCGAGAGATATTAATTCATTCATTCCAATTATGTTTTAGCCTGATCGCGTACTTTCGCACGACGTCCGGGGTGATAGCAGTTTCTTTGTCGATGTGAAGGAGACAGTCCAGCTTTGTTTGTGACAGGATGATCTCTTCTGTCGCCGCGTTAGGTTGCCCGTTAAAGATGATTCCCTTGATCTTCACACCACGGGCTTGCAATGCCTCTACAGTCAGAAGGGTGTGGTTAATGCTGCCGAGGTAGTGGTTTGAGACCACAACGGTCTCCATTTCTAGCTTCAGGATGAGATCCAGCATAGTGTCCCGATCATTGAGCGGTACCAGACAGCCACCCGCTCCTTCGACAATCAGGCTGTTGTGGCTCCGTGGCACCTGGAAGGAGTTCAGGCTGATATGCACTCCGTCGATCTTTGCGGACGCGTGGGGTGATGCCGGAGTCTGAAGGAGATATTGCTCCGGAAAAATGACTGACGATCGGTTGCTGATCAGGCCAGCTACGGTGTCAGCGTCTCTTGGTAGTCCTGCCTGAACAGGTTTCCAGTAATCGGCCTTCAGGGCTTCGCAAAGTATTGCGGAGACAAGTGTCTTTCCTGAATCTGTTCCGATGGCGGTAACAAAGTAGTTCATCCTTCGATCGCCGTCAGCGCTTGAACAAGATTAGTGATGTCTTCATCGCGGTTGAATGTATGTAAGCATATTCGCAGTCGTTCCTTTCCTTTCGGTACTGTCGGTGATACGATGGGCCTCACGTCAAACCCCTGTTGCTGTATCTGCTTTGCTGTTTTTCTGATGGTGTCGTTCCCGGGTACCACAAAGGTTTGAATGGCGGACGGACTTTTGCCGCGTTTGTTCAGGCCTTCAGCGTGTTTCAGGAAGAGCGCGGTCTTGTTCCTTAGAGTGTCCTGGAGCACTGTATTGTGCGCGAGGAAGTCAAAAGCGCATTTGATCGATGTGAATTGGTATGGCGACGGAGCGGTTGTGTAGATGAAGGGGCGAGCAAAGTTTATCAGATAGTCGATAACGTTGTTCGATCCGCAGACACAGGCACCACAAACGCCCATAGCCTTTCCGAAGGTATAGATACGAATGCCGATGCGTTCATGAAGACCCTTGTTCACGGCGAGACCTGACCCGTTTGGACCGAGAATACCGGTGCTGTGCGCTTCGTCGAGCACGATCGTGAAATTGCATTTGTCGGCGAGCGCTGTCAGATCTTCCAATGGACATTCATCTCCGTCCATCGAGTATATGGACTCAACGGCCACAAACACCCTTCCCTGGCTTCGGGATACTTTTTGTTCAAGATCTGAGAGATCGTTGTGGCGAAATGCGAACTTCCTGGCAAGGCTCAGCCTGGCACCGTCTTTAATGCTTGCGTGTGCCAGCTCATCGTAAATAATTGTGTCATTCTTTCCGGGAATAGAGGAGAGCACCGCGAGGTTGGCGGTATAGCCGGAATTGAAAACAAGTGCGGCGGAACTCTTGAAGGTTGTTGAAAGTATATGCTCCACTTCGCGGGCCAAATACGAATCTCCGGAGAGCAGCCGCGAACCTGTGGAGCCGTTCCTGACGGGTAATGCCTCCGTGGTCGCCGATATCAGGTTGTGTAACTCTTCGTTGCGAGAAAGGCCGAGGTAATCGTTCGAGGTGAAATCGATGAGGTCGCTGGGTTGAGGCAGTGTCCGATACAGCCCTTTATCTTTGCGACTGCGCAATTTTTCCTCTAACCATTCTTCTAGCATAGTCACTCCTCGATGGACAAATATAATGAGATGCCCGGATTGTCGCGGGCTTGTCCTATTTGCCGCGCATCTTTTCCAGCATGTCCCACATTTCAGTGGGGATGGTTTCGAGGTGGCTGAATTGTCCTCCGTTGCGGAGCCACTCGCCACCGTCGATCGTCACGACCTCACCGTTGACATACGACGAGAAATCTGAGACCAGATAGGCTGCAAGATTTGCGAGTTCCTGATGTTCGCCCACACGCTTTAGCGGTATTCTGAGCGCGGGGTCGAATTTTTTCACCAGCTCGCCTGGTAGCAACCTGCTCCACGCTCCTTCCGTGGGAAAGGGGCCGGGAGCTATTGCATTGCTGCGTATGTTATATTTTGCCCACTCAACCGCGAGTGATCGGGTAAGTGCCAGAACACCAGCTTTTCCGCAGGCGGAGGGCACAACGTACCCAGAACCGGTCCACGCGTATGTCGTGACGATATTGAGAAGGACGCCCGGTTGCTTTTTTGCAATCCAGTTCTTTCCGGCAGCAAGCGTTGTATAGTACGTCCCCTTCAGTACAATATCGACGACAATGTCGAAGGCGCGGTGGGAAAGACGCTCCGTTGGACTGATAAAATTTCCAGCTGCGTTGTTGACAACTCCGGTAATCGCTCCGAATTCTCCCTCAGCCTTCTCAATGACATTCGTGATCTCTTCGTATTGTCTTACGTCGCAGGGTACAGCCAGCACCTTGCCTCCTGTCTCCTGTGATAACTCAGCTGCTGCCTTGTCTATGACATCCTTTTTTCGGCTTGTGATCACCAGATTGGCGCCAAGCTCGAGAAAATACTTTCCCATCGAGCGACCAAGCCCTGTGCCGCCACCTGTGACAATGATTGTTTTGCCCTTGAGCGAACCCGGTTGAAGCATTCCAGTCATAGAATCAAGTTTCTGTCAAGATAGCGATTTTCGTGACCCCCGTAAGGAAGAATCAGATGAAAGTTTATCTTCGTGTATTACATTTGCCTTAATACCAAACCTATGACCGAACTGATTTCTATTGCCATCCTGGTCATCGACATCGTTGCGATCGTCGACATCGTAAAGAGCAGGAAAGACACCGGTAAGAAAATTATCTGGATCCTTGTCGTGCTGCTCCTTCCTGTGCTCGGGCCGGTACTCTATTATTTTCTGGGACGGTAGACAATAGCGTACATCTTTTCATGGATAGAAAAGATCTGAAATTGTTGTTCAGTGTGCCGGTGATTGTCGCCGCACTGGGCTATTTCGTCGACATATACGACTTGCTTTTGTTTAGTATTGTCCGTATGCCTAGCCTGATCTCACTGGGCGTTCCCGAGGGGGAACTACTCGCACAAGGGGAGGTCTTGCTGCGATGGCAAATGGGAGGACTGTTGATCGGCGGGATCATTTGGGGCATTATGGGAGATAAGCGCGGGCGACTGTCGGTTCTCTTCGGCTCCATTCTGCTGTATTCGCTCGCAAATATCGCTAATGGATTCGTTACGACCGTAGATCAGTACGCTGCCCTGCGGTTCATCGCGGGTATCGGACTCGCCGGCGAGTTGGGTGCGGGGATCACACTCGTCTCCGAGATCCTGCCGGCGCGGATACGAGGGTATGCGACGACCATTATTGCTTCCGTTGGAATTACCGGTGCTATTCTCGCCAACTTCGTGGCGCGGATCTTCGACTGGCAGATCGCGTATTTTATCGGTGGTGGTCTTGGCCTGTTGTTACTCGTCGCGCGTGTAAGTGTATTCGAATCGGGAATGTTCCTAAAGCTGAAGAAAATGACTGTTTCACGCGGAAATTTTATGAAGCTATTCACCTCGCGCAGCGCATTTACCCGATATATGGGATGTATACTGATCGGGCTTCCGATCTGGTATGTTGCGGGTATCCTCGTGACATTCGCCCCTGAGTTCGCAAAGGCACTGTCCGTGACAGGTACGGTGCTCGCAGGGGATGCGGTGATGTTCTGTTACATTGGTCTCGCCGTTGGCGACTTCTCCAGCGGATTCATCTCACAGAAAGTCGGCTCGAGAAAGAAGGTCGTCGCGGCATTTCTGGTGCTGACCCTCGTGACGGTAGTGTTCTACCTGTTCATGCCCGTCAGAACAGTTGGATTTTTCTACGGCGTTTGCCTCCTGCTTGGTATTGCCATCGGGTATTGGGCGTTGTTTGTTACGATCGCTGCGGAACAGTTCGGTACAAATCTCCGGTCTACAGTCGCGACTACGGTGCCGAATTTTATCCGGGGTACGGTCGTTCCACTGACCTTCCTCTTTCAATTCCTTCGTGGTTTGATCGCCGACCAAAGCGCAGCCACACACGGTGCGGAGCGGTCACAAGATCTCGGCATCATCTACGGAGCGCTGATCGTCGGTATCCTGACGATCGCAATTGCATTCGCATCGCTTCGTGCTATCGACGAAACTTACGGTCGGGATCTGAACTTCGAAGAAAAGTAGCGCTAAGGTCAAATAGCCCTTACTGCCCGATCGCTTGGTTGAGGTCGGCGATGAGATCATCCGCATCCTCGATGCCCACGCTAAGGCGTATCAACGAATCACCAAGTCCACTTTTTACCCGCTCTTCTTTCGGGATGCTCGCGTGCGTCATGGATGCCGGATGATTGATCAGAGACTCCACACCACCGAGCGATTCGGCAAGGGAGAACAGCCTGACGCCTTCCATCACGCGGGTCGCTTCCTGGATACTATCGTCTTTCAGGGTAAAGGATAGCATACCACCAAAGTCGCGCATCTGTTTCTTCGCTATTTCGTGGTTTGGATGGTCTGCAAACCCAGGCCAGTACACTCGTCCGACGCGAGGATGCGATCGCAAGAACTCAGCGATCTTTCTTCCGTTTGAACAATGGCGTTCCATTCGCAGATGAAGCGTCTTGACGCCGCGTAACACCAGGAAGGAATCCTGCGGTCCCGGTACGGCGCCGCATGAGTTAAGAATAAAAGCCAGATCCTGGTGGAGTTTCTCGTCATTTGTGACAAGGGCGCCCATGATGACGTCGGAGTGTCCGCCGAGATATTTGGTGACGGAATGCATCACCACGTCCGCGCCGAGATTGAGAGGGTTCTGGAGATATGGTGAAGCAAAAGTATTGTCAACCGCTACGGTGACTCCACGTTGTTTTACGATTGCCGCGCACGCGCTGATGTCGACGATATTCATCAACGGATTGGTCGGTGTTTCGATCCATAAAAGCTTTGTCCCGTCGTTGATATAGCGCTCTATGTTGCTGGCGTTGGTCAGGTCGATGAAGTGAAATTTGATCCCGTATTTTTCAAAGACCTTGGTGAACATCCGATACGTGCCCCCGTAGAGATCGTTGCCGGTGATAACCTCGTCACCAGGATCCAGTAGTTTGATCACCGCGTCGGTCGCGCCCATGCCGGACGAAAAGCAGAGTGCAAATTTACCGTTTTCAAGGGATGCGAGACTGGCCTGCAGTGCGTTCCGTGTTGGGTTCGCAGCACGAGCGTATCCATATCCTTTGTGTTTGGCGGGTGACTCCTGCACATATGTTGATGTCTGGTAAATGGGCGTCATGATAGCACCGGTAGTGGGGTCCGGAACTACACCAGCGTGTACAGCTTTCGTTGCGAATTTCATTTTTTCATGATTTGAACAACAAAAATACCCCAAAAAACGCGTTTAGGGTTACATTCGCGATGTAAGTTTTATTAATTAATGTCGTATTCCCACGATCTCTGACTAAATTGTAATAATACCCCAATCCTGTGCTATGAAATCGATATCCGCACTGCTTTGCTTTCTTCTGTGTGGCGGTATGTTGTTCGCCCAAGTGGGAATCGGAACTACAACACCCAATACGCATGCTGTTCTCGAGTTGAAATCTCCTGGAAATGATCAGGGATTTCTCGTTCCACGTCTGACGACCGCACAACGTACCGGCCTTACGCTGTCACCACAGGAAAACGGGATGCTCGTGTATGACAGCGATGAGAACAAATTCTATTACTGGCAGGTTTCGCAATGGTTACCGGTACAGTCCGGCGCCGGCGAAGTACAGGATCTTCAATTGAATGGAAATACGCTTTCGATTTCCAATAATCCTTCGGCTACTCCGATTGATCTCGCGCCATTTGCCGGGACGAATACCGACAATCAAACACTTTCATACAGCGCTGGGACGCTTAGCATCTCTGGTGGCAATAGCGTTGCTGTTACTCCCGCCGGCGCTGCGGGAGGTGTATTGACAAACACTTACCCGAATCCGGGGTTAAGCACCTCATCAGGAAATGCGATAGTGACTGCGCTTAACAATGCCGCGACGACCGGGACAATTGGAAGTGGTCGCCTCGGATCAAACGTCGTACTTGATACGGAAAGTCCCGCAGCTGCGGATATCAGTGGGAGTTTTTCTGGCGGGCTGACCATCAACGACAATGCTGTTACGACCTCCCGGATCAGCACTTCAGCCGTCACGGCTACGAAGATTGCGAACGGGGCGGTGACGGTCGGCAAGATCGCTCCTTCCTCGACGTCAGGTCAGGTGTTGACGACCGTCGGAGGTGCAACCGTATGGGCCAATCCGAGTGGCGGTGGTGGTGGCGAGGGCTTGGGACAGACACTGGAGACCGATCCTGACGCCAAAGGACTGCCCGCGTTCAATTTGTCATCGGTATCGATCGGCGACTGGGGCGGAAAGGGCCCGGGGCCCGGTACATTGAATGTCAACGGCTCCCATTTTGTCAACTTTAAAAAGGTCAACGACGGATACACGGTCCTGGCTGGTGACTATATTCTGATGACTGAAGCCGGCACGGGAAAGCCTGCTCGCATTACATTGCCGGATCCGGCAGAAAATGCCGGGCGGATTCTGATATTCCGGTCCTTGGGGACGGTCTTGAATGAAGCGCTTTTCGTGGTTGCTTCGAAGGGCGGACTGGACGGAGCTGCTGAATCCGAACCGCTGTTCCTGGATTCAGCTAATAACAATATTGCGTATGCAATAACGGTGCTTTCGATCGGCGACACATGGATAACGATCAGTCGGTCTATAGCAAAACCTGATAAATCCGGAATGTGATGAGGTTTGCGTTCATCATGATTTCCCTCTTTTACTGCAGTACGCTGGTCGCACAGAACTTGCACAATGAGTCGATCATCAGCATCGGAGCAAATAGTGTCCTGTATGTAAAAGATACGATCTTCAACCATGGCACGATCATCAACAACGGTGATATGCAAGTAGGGGGTTCCTGGATCAATCATGCGGAGTATAATGCGGGTGAGGGGAAGATCACATTCAATAGTGATCTGCCACAGGCTATCAACCACAATGACCAGGCATTCAGCAGACTGACATTGAGCGGTGGGGGACAAAAGCTTTTTCTTGCAGACATTACCATTGAGAATGAACTTGCGCTTTCGGACGGCATCCTCGTTTCGCAGAACGGTTCGAGGATCGTCTTCGAGGAAAACGCACAGGTTACCGGAGGGTCGGATGCTTCACATATCCAGGGTCCGGTGTACCGTCGCGGTTCGGGGTCCAGGTTGTTTCCTGTAGGAAATGGTGAGGTTTACTTACCTGTGGAATTCCTCAATGTGCAGGGTACGTCTCCCGAGGTTGGTGTGCGGGTGATCGAGCTCGGTGGTACAGCATTGCGTGCATCTCCTTCGCTGGATGCTATCTCGAACTCGCGGTATTGGCAGGTCGATGTGGTTTCCGGTACGCTGAACGGCTCACGCGTTGTCCTGCCTGTGAAGGACGAGGGTATAGTCAGCCAGGAAAGCGGTGTTGTCGTGGTGGCGGAGTCTGCCAGTCTTGATGAGGATTTTTCTAGTCTCGGGCAACACGAATTCGTTGGTACGTCCACCAACGGGAGAGTCACGAGCGACAGAGTATTCGCCAAGTCACTGCTCGCCGTCGGAACATCGTCTGTCGGGGAGGGGATCATCGTGTATAACGCTGTATCACCTAACGGTGATTTTCAAAATCCTTTCCTGATCATCGAAAATATTGAGAGTCATCCCGACAACACCTTTTCTGTGTTTAGCCGGTGGGGCGATAAAGTGTTTGAGATCCATAATTACGACAACACTGAGCGTATATTCGAGGGTAGATCGAATATCGGTAGCGACGCAATTCTCAGTCCCGGTACGTACTTCTACATCATTGAGATAAGACCCGACGGACGTCGAATCAACGGTTTTCTCAAAGTGAGTTATTAGGACCTCGTCGGTGGTATGAAATGCTAGATACTACGCTGGGCGTCAAATTGTTCCAGATAGTCTGCGACTCGCCTTACAAAACTTCCTCCCAAAGCACCATCGACCACGCGGTGGTCATACGAGTGCGACAGGAACATCTTGTGACGGATGCCTAGTGAATCGCCATAGGGTGTTTCAATCACCGAAGGCTTTTTTACAACCGCCCCGAGCGCAAGAATGGCAACCTGAGGCTGGA
Organism: uncultured Roseivirgaceae bacterium; assembly: GCA_964438975.1. GTDB lineage: Bacteria > Bacteroidota > Bacteroidia > Cytophagales > Cyclobacteriaceae > Chryseosolibacter. The sequence goes on from CAYTMU010000002.1 coordinate 37,307, forward strand.
CGATGATGGGAGTCCCCATGACGTTGCCGAACGAGCCTACGTTGGAGACAGTGAATGTGCCGCCTGAAAGATCATCGGCTTTCAACTTGTTATCCCGCGATCTCGTGGCGAGATCGTTGACTGCTTTTACGAGCCCGCGGAGACTGTATTGGTCAGCGTTCCTGATAACAGGAACAATAAGGTTGCCTGTCGGAAGGGCGACTGCCATCCCGATGTTGATCTCTTTTTTCTTGATGATCCGATCCCCGTCTACTTGTACGTTGATCATGGGAAAATCCTTAATTGCTTTAACAACAGCTTCGATGAAGACCGGCGTATACGTCAGAGCATCGCCTTCCTGTTTCTTGAATTCATTTTTCCATTTATGCCGCCAATAGACTATGGTCGTAACATCTGCCTCAACAAATGATGTGACATGAGGCGAGATGCGTTTGGAATCTACCATTCTCTCCGCGATGATCTTCCGCATCCGGTCCATCTCGATGATTTCGTCACCACCGCTGATCGATACAGGTACGCGTTGCGGAGCACCGGCGCCGGATGCTGCGCGTGCTGAAGCGATTCCAGTGCCGAGCTTGCGATTTTGCACGTAGCCAAGTATGTCTTTCTTGGTGATGCGTCCTTCTGCGCCGGAGCCGGAAATTGATTCGAGCTCGGCTAATTCAATGTTCTCCTCTTTTGCAATATTCTTTACGAGAGGCGAGTAGAAACGGCCTACACTTTTTTCGCTACTTTTCTCTTTACCGTTGGGTCTCCCGGCGGACCTATTCTGGACTGCGGAGTCAGGAACTCTTTCGGTGGTACTCTTCGGCTCCATTTCTGTCTTCTCGACACCCGGCAATGAAGACACCGGGTCATCGGCACTGTCGGTGACGATGACAGCAATCGGCTTCCCGACCTTTACAACTTCTCCTTCTTTTGCCAATATCTCTTGCAGAACTCCACCATGCGTCGAAGGTACCTCCGTATCGACCTTGTCAGTTGCAACCTCAAGCACGGATTCATCCTGCTCTAGCTTGTCGCCGGGATTTTTTAGCCATCGCAGGATCGTGGCTTCGGTGATGCTCTCACCCATTTTCGGCATTACGAGTTCAACAAGAGCCATATAAAGTCCAGTTTCGAATTTGAATACGAAATGGACGCGGAATGGTTCTCGTATTACTCCGCGTCCAACGCGGTAAATGTACGGGAAATTGCGGAAATTGCAGAGACACAAGCATCCCTGTCCAGAGTGGGCTTTTTAACCAAGTGATAACACCGCGTATTGGGGGAGGTAGCTAATGGAAGTTGCGGAACTGATTATTGCTTCACCAGTCCCAGTGTCACAAGTGAATGGCTACCGGATGTTTCGGTATGTCTTGTGTGCCGTGTGACGCGTGCTCGATATGTGTCGCTGCCATCCTCGTCGTAAAAAATATCGATCTCCTCATCTGGATTGAACAGGTTGGCATTGGACCCCATACGTACTCCTACTTCAATTTCTTTGCCGTTCAGAAAGGATTTGAATGTTTTGACATCGTTCTTCTTGATCAACAAATAGCCCATAATACCGAGTTTAGTCCGTATCTCCTTTCATAAAAACACCGTGCCAACGCCGCCGCCGAATAGAGGTCTCAGGTTGCTGGATTTATCAAGTAGTTTTTTTTAACTCATCCTTGCAATGAATAACCGATGAGTAAAGCGAAAAGCACGATGAACGTCATGCGACGTGCTGGTGGAGATCAGGAATCCCGAATGCCGATGGCTCACCGAGGAGCGAAGAATCCGCACTTATGACAATGACTTCCGAATGAGGTTGAGGACATTCACGGCAGACATACGGATATTGATCATGCGATCGTTCGAAAGTTTGAGTAGTTTCGCCGATGTTCCGCGAGCGTCTGCGAGTGCGATCCACACCGTTCCGACGGGTTTCTCCGGCGTTCCACCTGCCGGCCCGGCGACGCCGCTTGTCGCTACGCCGATGTCCGTATTGAAATTTAGTCGGGCGTGTTCCGCCATTTCGCGGACGACGGCCTCGCTTACGGCGCCATGCTTTTCAAGTGTCTCGGAATTGATCCCTAAAAAGCCGGTCTTAACTTGGTTAGCATAGGCAACGACACTTCCTGCGAAGTAATCCGAGCTGCCGGGTACGCTCGTGATCAAATGTGCCAGGTAGCCGCCGGTACAGCTTTCGGCCGTCGACAGTGTCAACTTTTTGCGCCGGAGTAGATCTCCGACGACGACTTCCAATGGATCTTCTCCGAAACCATAGATATAGCTGCCAACCGACTCCTGAAGCTTTGCCGTCTCGGCATTCATTTCATCAACGAGTGTTTGTCTCTCAACTCCAATCCCCGTTAGCCGGAGCCTCACTTCTCCAAGGCCCGGAAGGTACGCGAGCCTGATATGGGGCGGGAGTGAGTCTTCCCATACCTTTATGCGGTCTGCCAGGAAAGATTCACCGATTCCTACTGTGCGGACGACGACGTGGTGGATGATCGGAGTCTCAAAAACCTCTGTGAGACGAGGAATGACGATCTCTGACATCATGACTTTCATTTCATGCGGCACGCCTGGCATGGAAACAAATACTTTGTTGCCGCGGTGGAACCACATTCCCGGGGCTGTGCCGAGACGATTCGTCACCTTCTCGCAGCACGACGGAAGTGAGGCCTGTAGTCTGTTGAGTTCCGTCAACTCCCGTCCACGACTGGTAAAATACTCTGTGACATCCTTAAGAGCGCCTTCGTGCATCTGCAACTCGCAGTTAAAGTATTTAGCGAGGCAGGGCTTTGTCAGGTCGTCGTTCGTAGGACCGAGTCCTCCTGTAATGAGCACAACTTCAGCGCGCAACTCTGCAGCGGCAAAGGCGGCCAGTATGTCGTCGGCATTGTCTCCGACAGTCGTGTTCCGGACGACCTTTATTCCCACCTGCGACAATTGTTGGCCAATCCACTGGCTGTTCGTATCTATGATCTGACCGTAGAGAATCTCATCTCCAACCGTCAATATTTCGGCTCTCACTTCGTTCATAAATTTGCCGCATGTTCGCGGGCTGGCTCCGGTATTTACAGTTTAGTCGGTTTGTGTGTAGAAAAAAATCGTTCTCAACGCGAATCGACAAAAATAGACTTTCCGACCAGAATCCCGTACAGGATTCTCCTTACCTTGTATATTGCAGTAAATAATTGATTCAGTTAATATACTAAATGGGCCCCTTATGAAAACGAATAAGACCCCGGTTTTTGCCGCGACACTCCTCGCCTTTGCGGTAGTCGCCTGTACAACGACCCAGATCAATCAAACACTCGGTGAGATGGGGAAGACAATTAGTGGTCCTGCACCGCTGACGACGACAGAGGTAGCACAGGGCTTGAAAGAGGCCCTCATCAAAGGGGTTTCCACTGGTTCGGACCTCGCTTCACAGGTTGATGGATATTTCAAGAACCCGGAGATAATGATCCCTTTTCCACCAGACGTGAAGAAGGTGGAGGAGCGGCTTCGCCAAATCGGCCTCGGCAGTGAAGTTGATAAGTTTATCATGACGCTTAACCGCGGGGCGGAGGACGCTGCCAAGGAAGCGAAACCGATATTTGTCGAAGCCATCCGCTCGATGACTATTCAGGACGCCTGGGCGATCCTGCGGGGAGAAGAAGATGCGGCAACACAATATCTCAAACGCACAACATCCGGATTGCTGAAGGAGAAATTCAAGCCGGTCATTCAGAATTCGCTGAGCAAGGTTAACGCCACTAAGTACTATACGGATATTGTCACACGCTACAATCAAATCCCGTTGGTGCAGAAAGTCAACCCGGATCTGGACGATTATGCGACGGATCAAGCGATCGAGGGATTGTTTGTAATGATCGCAAAGGAGGAAAGGAACATACGCGAAAACCCCGTTGCCCGGACGACTGAGTTGTTAAAGCGCGTCTTTGGCGGGGCGTGAGGTATTCTACGGTATAGTTGAGATGTCTGATCGAATTATTTTCATGGGCACTCCGGAATTCGCCGTGCCTAGTCTGGAAGCCCTCATCCGAAATGACGAGAACGTCGTCGCCGTCATAACAGCGCCTGATAAGCCGCAAGGAAGAGGTCAGAAGATTGTCTTCTCTCCGGTAAAAACGTGTGCGCTGAAGTACAACATCCCCGTATTGCAGCCGACTAATCTCAAGTCCCCCGATTTTGTTGAGGAACTAAGATCCTTCCGGGCTGAACTTCAGGTGGTGGTGGCTTTCCGCATGCTCCCCGAGGTCGTGTGGAGCATGCCTCCTCGCGGTACTTTCAATCTCCACGCTTCGCTACTGCCGCAATATCGCGGTGCTGCCCCGATCAACTGGGCCATCATAAATGGAGAAAAGGAATCCGGTGTCACGACGTTTTTCCTACAACACGATATTGACACTGGAAATATTATCCTTCAGGAGACAGAGCCTATTCATGAAGATGATGATGCGGGTACATTGTATGAGAAACTGATGTTGAAAGGAGCAGACCTGGTTGTACGAACGGTGAAGGCGATCCGCGCAGGAGATGTTACCGCGACTCCACAACCAGCGCACAGCACGGTGCGACATGCACCGAAAATATTCCGGGAGACTTGCGAGATCAATTGGGAGCAACCCGGTGAATCCGTGAGGAATTTCGTGCGTGGACTTAGTCCGTACCCGGCGGCGTGGACTACTATCGGAGGAAAGGTCTACAAGATCTACCGGACGGCCCTGGTTTCCTTCACCGATGACACGCGAAAACCCGGGGAATATGTGACTGACAGGAAAAATTATCTTTATTTTAAGACTGCTGACAAATGGATCGCGATCGAAGAGCTTCAACCGGAGGGAAAGAAGCGCATGGCGATCGGCGACTTTCTGCGCGGCAATACATTATAACGTCTGCTTCAACAACGAGAAATCATGATGGTATCAGCGATAGCAGCACTTTCAAGGAACGGCGTCATCGGGAAGGACAACGATCTTCCGTGGCATTTGCCGGACGACATGAAGTTCTTTATGGAGACCACAAAAGGTCATCACGTCATTATGGGAAGGAGGAATTATGATTCGCTCCATTCGAAGTTCAAACCGTTGCCAAACCGTACGAATGTTGTCATCACGCGTCAACAGGGTTTCCGGGCACCGGGATGCACTGTGATGCACGCGGTTGAACCCGCGCTAGACCTGGCACGTGACAATGACGAGAACGAGTGTTTTATCATCGGGGGTGCGGAGATATACAATCTCGCCATGCCGTACACGACGCGTTTGTATCTCACGGAAATATATGCGGACGTTGACGGGGATACACTATTTCCTGAACTCGACATGAGTGAATGGAAAGAGGTCAGTCGAAAACATCATGCTGCCGATGAACGACATGCGTATGCGTTTGACTTCGTTATCTACGATCGTGTGAAGTAAATATGGCGGATCTGAGGAATAAAGTTATCTGGCTGACAGGTGCGTCATCGGGTATCGGAGAGGCACTTGCTTATGCCCTTGCTGCGAAAGGAGCAAAACTCGTCTTGTCGGCTCGTCGCAAGCAGGAGCTTGAGCGTGTGAAGGGAAACTGCCCCGCATCGTCACAGGCGGACGTGCGAATACTGCCGCTCGACTTGACTCACACCGATACGCTGCAATTATCAACTCAGGCTGCCATCCAGCTATTCGGCCATGTGGATATCCTGATCAACAATGGCGGGATAAGTCAGCGCAGTCTGATCGCAGAAACGAGTTTGTCCGTCGACCGCGCAATCATGGAAGTGAATTACTTCGGCGCCATTGCTTTGACAAAATGTATCCTGCCCCATTTCATCCAGCGGAAGGAGGGACATTATGTCAATATCAGCAGCCTTACCGGGAAATTCGGTACGCCTTACCGGTCTGGCTATGCGGCGTCGAAACATGCGCTTCATGGATTCTTCGATGCACTCCGCGCCGAGCATCATCGCGACAATGTTTGGGTTACGATGATCTGTCCTGGCTTTATCCACACTCCAATAACATTATCTGCACTTACGGGTGACGGTACCCCCCTCAACAAGATGGATGAGGCCCAGTTTAAAGGAAAGCCCGCAGCGTGGTGTGCGGAAAAGATCGTCGGCGCCATCGAAGGGCGGAAGCAAGAGGTGTATATCGGTGGGCGGGAAGTATTTGGCGTTTATCTTAAGCGACTAATACCCGGACTCTTTTCTCGCGTGATCCGGAAAGTCGCGGTTAGGTGAGATTCTCTATGCGAACAATTGCGCACCGCTACTTATCCTACTTTTCTCATCATCTCCGTCAATCGCTTGTCGAACAATATCGGCCGTGCGGGTTTTGCGCGGACATGACTCATCAGGGGGTGAGCGGGATTGATAAGATAGTTGTATGCGTCGGTCATCAGTGCGGACGGTACTTTCATCACGAGGTGTTTCCCGTTCGCCGCGAAGTTGTTGCCTGCTTTTTGACTGACCTGAATATCCGAATACCAGTTTGCAGGTAGACGGGGAGCGAATACCCCGGCTTCGTCCGGGATCTCGATCGGGATCATGACATAATTCTTGCTGATCTGGTCAAGGGGGATCCGGAGAGCTACTTCAAAAGCGGCGAGGACATTGTTTTCAGCAGTGTACAGCAGTCGGGTGCCGCGTGTGTTCCATCGCCCGCCGTGAAGATACGCGCCGGTACCTGAAAGATCGTCTGCCCATTTCGCAAGACTGCATCGATAGACCGTCATGCGAGTACGCCGTGTTCTATCCGTCCGAGCACATTGAGCAGTTCGTCAATCCCTTTCCGGGTGTGGATGTAGTCGATGGGTTTTTCGCCCTGAAGGTCGATCGAGGGCCGACTTAACCAACTGTTGAAATTCTCGATTGAATCAAAGATCTCCTTTCCTTTCGCGTATAGTTCTGCAAGGTGAATAAGACGATCGGAGATATACAAGCGTAAACGTTCGTGTGGTTTGTAGTTGTCGACGGTGCGCCGGTTGACATCAAGGTAAGAGAACAGCCGACGCTCATCCAGGTTTATCTTCTGCATAAAGATCACCAGGGCTTGTTTAGGCAACCCCTCTTCCGCGAGCCCACCGAGATCCTTTCCTGCTCCCAGTACCTTGGCTCCTCCTAATAGTTGTTTGATCTGATTCTCGGCCATTTTGGAAAATTTTCATTAATATAACGAAAATTTTCTATAGAGGGTTCTGCCGAAGCGATGTTTTTGGATCCATTGGGCCGGTCTGATCGGAATGCCTATGATCTTCCTCGCAGACTTTTTCGCATGTATTTGGAGCAAATCGGGCATTTTGTCCAATCATGGCCACGTGCAGGACAGTATTTTCTCCCGAAGTAGATGATCTGCAGATGAACCTCGCCCCACAGTTCTTCCGGGATCAGGCGCTTCAGATCGCGTTCTGTTTGCTCCACGCTCTTGCCGTTCGATAATCCCCAGCGATATGCCAGCCGGTGAATGTGTGTGTCAACCGGGAAAGCCGGAAGCCCGAATATCTGTGTCATAACCACTGACGCGGTCTTGTGCCCCACCCCTGGCAGTTCTTCCAGCTCTTCGAATGAGGACGGAACTTTGCCATTGTATTTATCCACGAGGATCTGAGATAATTTGCTGATCGCTTTTGATTTTGCCGGTGATAACCCGCAGGGTTTGATGATCTCGCGAATCTCGTCGACAGGGATCTTCGCCATATCGAAAGGGTTGTCAGCCAGGCTGAAAAGTTCGGGCGTAGTCTTGTTCACTCGCTCGTCGGTGCACTGTGCCGACAACAACACTGCAATCAGGAGTGTGTAAGCGTCCTTGTGGTCCAGTGGGATGTCAGGGGCAGGAATGTATTTGCCCAGTATTGACAGGATATCGCTAACTTTTTCGGATTTGGTCATGGGTCGAATGTCGCGCGGGAGAATTATTTTATTGATATAATAGATATCTGGAACGCAGTTTCCGGTATTCGTCGAGCCCCGGTTGCCAGGTGTCGCGAATTTCCTGTTCTGTCATTCCTTTTCTGATTTGCTCTTTCAATTCGGGCGTTCCGGCAAGGAGATCAAACGAACTGTTGAAAAATTTGTCTTTAGCCGGGTACTTCTGATAAAAATCAATGAGGTATTGCAGGTTGATCCGAGGATCTACTTCCGCATTTCGCAAATCAAGGCCGTAACAGACTTTTCCTTTATGCGGAGGATCGGTAGACATCCCTTCGATTGGTACCGGTTTGAAGCTGAACGGAAGATCTGTAAATTCAGGGTTACCGATAATCAGGAACGGCGTTAGGGTTCCACGTCCGACGCTGATGACCGTCCCTTCGAAAAGGCAGAGGGAAGGATACAACCGCACCGCTTGGTCGTCCGGGAGGTTCGGGGAGGGTTTTACTGGCAATGAATACGAATCGCTGTGCTTCCAGTTCTTTACCGGCACGACATTCACATCACATTTCACACCGTTTGCCAACCACCCTTCGCCGTTTATCATGCCCGCGAGTTCGCCAACAGTCAAGCCGTGCACGATAGGTATCGGGTGCATGCCGACAAACGATTTCAGTTCCGGCACGCGCATCGGGCCGTCGACGTAATGACCATTGGGGTTGGGACGATCTAGTATGATCACCTTTTTGCCCTGCTCGGCACACGCTTCCATGACATATTGCATCGTGCTGATATAAGTGTAGAAGCGAGTTCCGACATCCTGGATGTCGAAGATCACAATATCAACGTCCGCGAGTTGCTCCGGCGTTGGTTTGCGGTTATTGCCGTAGAGAGAGATAATTCGCAATCCGGTTCTACTATCAATCCCGTCGTGGATCTTTTCTCCATCGGCCGCTGCGCCGCGAAACCCGTGCTCGGGTGCGAATACTTTCTGAATGTCAATACCCGACGACAGCAACGTGTCGGCGAGATGTGTTTTGCCTACCAGCGAGGTATGATTGACCACGAGGGCTACACGTTTGCCGGCAACTCCGGGCAACCATTTATCGATTTGATCAGCTCCGACCAACACCGGCGGCGTAACGTCGGAAGTCGCCGGTACGTGCTCGGCTGTAGCGGTTTTATCGCGACACTGGAACATGAGTGCAGCGACGATGAAGAGTGACAGGCGGATATTTATCATAATTTTGGTTGAAGCGGGTATTCTTACTGAGTTATACCTTATTTTGCACAGATGGACATTGGCCCAAAAGTTAACAAAAATTGAATCTCTCTTATTTTATATCCAAAAGAATCAGCAGAGGATATCAGGAAGGGTTTTCGTCCACCATCCACAAGATCGCGATTATCAGCATTGCTGTCGGGCTTGCTGCGTCGATCATCTCCTTCCTCATCATGAAGGGCTTTCAAGAAACGGTTAAAGACAAGATATACAGTTTCAGCGGTCACATTCTGATCACTAAGTTCTCGATGAATAACTCGACGGAGGAACATCCGATGGACTTCAATATCGATTTGTATGAGAAGCCGGGCGACTACCCATACGTACGTCATGTACAAGAGTTTGCTACGAAGATAGGGGTCGTCAAGACCGAGGAGGACGCCTTGGGTGTATTACTGAAGGGTGTAGGACGAAGCTTTGATACGACGGCGTTTAGCGAGCACATCGTGAAGGGTGAGTTCATTCAGTTCCAGGACTCCGGATACGCCAGCCAGGTGATGCTCAGCAAGATCATCGCAGCCAAACTCAAAAAAGATGTAGGTGACGACATCGTCGTACATTTTTTTCAGAACCCTCCACGGTTCCGTCGGTTAAAAGTCGCCGGCATTTACGAGACGAATCTTTCCGAGTATTTTGACAGCCGCGTTATTCTGACAGATATAAGATTGATACAACGGTTGAACGACTGGCCGGACTCTGTGGCAGGAGGACTCGAGGTCTTCGTTACTGACCCCGAGCAGATCGATCGGGTTGGGGCTCATATAGGGGAGGTCATGGACTATGATCTGAATATTGAACGTGTTCGCGACCGGTTTATTCAGATTTTCGAGTGGCTCGATTTGCTCAGTCGCCAGGTTAATATACTCCAGATCGTCATCCTGACCGTTGTGTGTGTTAATATGATATCGGTGTTGTTGATCATGGTGATGGAGCGCACGCAAATGATTGGAATGCTCAAAGCACTAGGTGCAACCAACAGCTTCATTCGTTCAATATTCGTCTACAATGGCATCCAACTTATTCTCCGGGGATTGTTGCTGGGAAATCTGCTCGGTCTGGGCCTTTGCTTCATCCAGTATCGATTCAAGATCATTACGCTCAACCCACGCGACTATTACATGAGTTTCGTTCCCATCAGCTGGCATTGGGAAATTGTCCTGGCGCTCAACCTGCTCGCGCTGCTGCTGATCTCGCTGATCCTGATGCTCCCTACCATGGCTATTTCACGGATCTCGCCGATTCGCGCCATTCGATTCGATTAAAACATAACTTAACGTCAAAATGTCACTATAATTGACGCTAATCGCCTGAAATTAAGACATATTGTCTCATTTTTTCAATCGGCACGCAATTCTCTTATTGGCTAGGTGTTAACATTCAGACAACCTTAAACAATAAAGTTATGAGTATTGTGCGTTATAGTAATGATTTGAGCGACTTCGTTCCGACCACTTTTGGTCGATTGATTGATCGGTTTTTCAACGATCAGGTGGCTCGCTCCGGTGGGACGATGTATTCCTTCATCCCGAGCGTAGATGTAATAGAAAACGAGAAAGCTTATGAGATCCAGGTCGCGGTCCCAGGCATGAATAGAGAGGATTTCAAAGTCGATCTCAAGGAGAACAGGTTAACGATCAGCGGCGAGCGGAAGCTCACCAAAGAGTCGGATGAGAAGCACTTCCGTTCTGTTGAAACACAATACGGCGCCTTTACCCGGACGTTCGTACTTCCGGAAGATGTGAAGGGTGACAAGATCGAGGCGAAGTACAACAATGGTATCCTCGAGATCGTGGTCCCCAAGGACGAGAAGAAGCTCTTGAACACAACCATCAAGGTTGGTTAAACGATGACACAGGCTTCCGGCGTTTTGCTGGTTGCAAAAGATAGGGGTTTAAGTTTAGTAAAGGAGAGCGCTCCGGTTTTCGGAGCGCTTTTTTATGTTTTGCCGAAGCCGAATTGCAGAATAAACGTTATCTTACCTGTAAAGGGGGATATGATATGAAGCGATTAGCGTTCTTTCTGATGATTGTCGTTGTTGCCAGTATTGGCGGTGTGTTGGGCTCGATTCTGACGATCCGGCAATTGGGTATTTCAGACCTGAACTATTCTTCTATTGAAGAAAGACAGCGCTCGGTTTTAACGGGCCGGTCCGTCGACACCTCTTACAATATTCCCACACACGTTGACTTTCTCGCCACGGCCAACCAGGTTGTAGCAGGCGTCGTTCATATTCGCACCGGTTATGGCCCGGGTATATTCAGTCTCAATCCGTTACAACATCATGAGCGGCCGGTTCACTCTTCCGGGTCTGGTGTGATCATTTCGGACGATGGATATATCGTGACCAACAATCATGTTATTGAAGACGCCACGAATATTGAAATCGTCATGAACAACAATCGGCGGTATTACGCCAAGTTGATCGGCACCGATGCGAGCACGGATCTCGCGTTGTTGAAGATCAAGGCAACCAACCTGCCGTTTGTGCCATATGGTGATTCCGACGGCGTACAACCCGGGCAGTGGGTTCTGGCGATCGGTAATCCCTTTGATCTGAACTCTACGGTGACCGCTGGCATCGTCAGTGCCAAGGCGCGGAACATCGGCATTCTTCAAGAGCGGAACAGGCTATCCGTTGAGGCGTTCATCCAGACCGATGCTGCGGTCAATCCCGGCAATAGCGGAGGAGCTCTTGTCAACCTTGCTGGAGAACTGATCGGCGTCAATACAGCAATTGCGACTTCTTCTGGTAGCTATCAGGGATATTCTTTCGCCATTCCGGTGAGCCTTGTCAAGAAAGTCATGGATGATCTACTCGAGTTTGGCAAAGTGCAGCGCGGCTTGCTGGGCATCAACATCGGCGACGTGGACGCGGCCAGGGCGGAGCAATGGAACCTTCCGGTCACGCAAGGTGTCTTCATTCAGAACGTAATTGCCGGAAGTGCGGCGGAAGAATCAGGGTTGCTCCCGGGAGATGTCATCGTTGCGATCAACCACAACGTTGTGAATTCGGTGTCAGAGTTGCAGGAGTGGGTCGCGCGCAATCGGCCAGGGCAGGAAATTTCTGTGACCTTTCTGCGCCACGGTGAGAGGAAGGAAGTGCAGGCACGTCTGAAGAACAGTCAGGGCAAGGAAACATATGAAAGAGTCGAGATCAAGTACACCCTGGAGGGAGCGACCTTTGAAGATGTGCCATATCGCGAGCTGACACGGTTAATGATCGATGGAGGAGTGAAGATCACAAGTCTGAACTCTGGCAAATGGAAAAAAGCCGGGATCCGGCCGGAGTTTATCGTTGGATTTATTGACAAGGTACCGGTAGACAACGTCGAAGATCTCAATCGCATCATGGACTACAAACGCGGCGGCGTGCTGATCGAAGGTTTTTACGCTAACGGAGAAAAGGGAACCTACGGCATAGATTGGTAGCGATCGTTTTACCTTTGCCGTTTACTTTGTGGCTTAGCCCTTTTCCTATATTTCCCTAGCTTTGTTTCAAAATCAATCTCGTCCATGAAAAATTTTGGTATCAGGGCAGCTCTCGAGTCGCTTGATGTGCGAAGGAGTAATTCCGGTGTGTCAACGGGGTCCGACTGGCTCCGCCCTAAGGGAAATCGTATTGAATCACATTCGCCAGCCGACGGTAAGCTGATCGGTACGGTGCAGGCAGGTGATGCGCGATCATACGAGCGGGTCGTCGAGGCTGCGGGCAAGGCATTCCGTGAATGGAGGACGTGGCCCGCTCCGAGAAGAGGTGAGGTCGTCCGGCAGATCGGGGATGCGCTGCGCATGCACAAGGATTCACTCGGAAAACTCGTCTCGTATGAGATGGGCAAAAGCTATACCGAAGGGCTGGGGGAGGTGCAGGAGATGATTGACATCTGCGATTTTGCCGTCGGTCTTTCGCGGCAGTTACACGGACTGACGATGCATTCTGAAAGGCCTCGGCACCGAATGTATGAACAGTGGCATCCCCTGGGAGTTGTCGGAATCATTACTGCATTCAACTTCCCTGTAGCGGTGTGGTCGTGGAACGCCATGATCGCATGGGTTTGCGGAGATACGTGCGTGTGGAAACCTTCGGAGAAGACCCCGCTCAGCAGCGTCGCATGCCAGAAAATTGTCGCTGAGGTGTTCCGCGTCAATGGTGTGCCGGAGGGTGTATCCTGCATTATCAATGGAAATCACCGCATCGGACAACTCCTCTCGGGCGATGAGAATATTTCACTGGTTTCTGCGACTGGTTCCACTCGGATGGGACGCGCTGTCGCGACTACTGTAGCTGCCAGGCTCGGACGTACGTTGCTGGAACTTGGAGGTAACAACGCTATTATCATTACTGAAAACGCTGACCTTGATATCGCTATCCGCGGCGCGCTCTTCGGCGCTGTCGGCACAGCTGGGCAGCGATGTACTACAACCCGAAGACTGATCGTACAGTCGGGCGTATATGACGAGGTCAGAGACAGGCTTGTGAATGCCTATGGTCATCTTAGTATTGGCAACCCGCTTGATCCTTCGAATCACGTGGGGCCACTCATTGATCGACAGGCCGTCAAGTTCTATCGCGATGCGCTTCGGAAGATCCGAAGTGAAGGGGGGCAGCTGTTAGTTCCTGGAGGCGTTCTGAAAGGTAAAGGCTATGAGTCAGGATGCTACGTGAAACCTGCTATCGCTGAGGTCGAACCGCACTTCGAGATCGTGCAGCAGGAGACTTTCGCACCAATTCTGTACCTGATCCGGTTTGACGCACTGCCTGAAGCTATCGCGATTCAGAACGGTGTGAAGCAAGGCTTGTCTTCGTCGATCATGACGAACCACGTCCGGGAGATGGAACTGTTTCTGTCGACGGAGGGCTCCGACTGTGGTATTGCTAATGTCAACATTGGTACCTCGGGAGCTGAGATCGGCGGGGCTTTCGGTGGCGAGAAAGAGACGGGGGGCGGTAGAGAATCGGGGTCTGATGCGTGGAAGAATTATATGCGACGACAGACGAATACGATTAACTATGGCGATACGCTTCCACTCGCACAGGGTATTAAGTTTTCAATTTGAGGCATTTTTGGCAATTCATCCTCAATCGCGTATTTTTATAAACTTTGAACTAAATCACTATGGCAGCCAGGAAATATCGCACAGTCATGCTTATCGATGATAATGAGATCGACAATCTTATCAATCAGAAGATGATTGAGGCGGCTTCCATCACAGAGCATATATATACCCACACTGGCGCGAAGAGCGCCATTGAGTTTCTTCGTAACATGGAGAAGACTGAGGTGGCGGAGCAGGTGCTGCCGGATGTGATCTTTCTGGACATCGACATGCCCCTCATGGATGGTTTTCAGTTCCTGGATGAGTTTGAGAAACTCTCGAACGTGACGAAGAAGAAGTGTCGGATTGTAATGCTGACATCCTCCATCAATCCCCAGGATTTCAATCGATCCAAGAAATACGAGAACGTGAAGTTGTACCTCAATAAGCCGCTGTCACACGATAGCATTACGAAGCTTGAGGTTTGATACGGACCACGGTCCACACTAGCAAATCCCGCAAAGGCAGATTTTCTTCAGAAAAAGGAAATGATCGCTCGAACCTACACACAACAGTGGACTGTGGACCGTCGACCGTGGACTGTCATATCTCCGGAAGCATCTTGATGAACTTCTCATCCAGTTTGATGAGACGCGTTGGAGCGAAATAGGAGACGGTCGTTGCCTGGAGACGTGGAATGAGACTGCTGATTTTCTTAGCCTTCTCCTTCTTTGCTTCACTGGTGGCGATCTTCAGTATTTTCAGGAATAGCATGATGTTCTCGCAGCTATCTTTTCCAAAGAGGCGGATCTGCCGCTGAATACTATTCGACAACTGGTTGAACAGCTCGTAATCTTTCAACAGCACATATTGCAATGCGAGTAGCGACTTTATTTCGAGTTGCGCATAAGGATACTTCTTCAAGCTGACTTCGTTGAGCAGATTGTTGATAAGCTTCGCGGCCTCATCGAACTTGTCTACATAATAGCACGATAAAGCCCGGTACAATACGTAGATAATGTGCTTGGGTACATCCTGTGGATCGACCTCATAATCCTCAAATACTGTCTCGTTCTCAGCATATAGTTCTGTTTCCGTGCCGTTCCGAAGATGTCGCTCGATCTTCGAAATGAGGAACTGCGCCGGGAATGTGTAAGTCGAGTAATTGACGAGGAGGTTCGCACAGGCATCATTCACCTCTTCAAAATATTTCTCCGCCTGCCGGTATACCTTGTAATGATTGTAATATTCGAGTTTCAGGAACTCGAACACCAGGTTGAGGTGGTAGTAGATGGAGTCGAGGTGATAGCTCTCAAATATCTTCTGCACTTTTGCGAAAATATCCTCGATCGACTCACCGTCTTGCATGTTATCATCCACTTCCACGAACAGGCGGTGAAATACGTACATACAGCTGTGGAATACATACAGTCGGTGTGATTCGTACAGGTTGGCCACGTTCTGCATCTCCTTCATCACCAGGGTCAATCCCAGTTTCTCGATCTCTCCTCCGTTCAGCAGATAGTCGCCGAACTTCTTGAAATAGTCTGCCAACAGGTCTTCGGCCTTGTCAACGGCGAGCATATATGCTACATGGCGGTTGTACAGCTGGGAATACTGAAAGTAGTCGGGAGAGTTGATGTTGAGCCGCTTCAGGGATTTGTAGATAACGGTGAGTTCATTCGCGAGATCGTAGTCGAGAAGCTCTTTTTCTAGCTTCTTCAAGGTTGCAATGGAAATGGCTTTCTTCTTGGTGAATAGTACCTCATTGATATTTGCTACCTTCCTAAGGACGTCCGTCCGCGGACTCTCCAACTGTTCCATCAGATACTCTTCGATCTTCAGATTGAGACGTGAGCGCAACGTATAATACGCATTGGCGTTTACGTCGAGTTCGGTCATAATCTTGTTGTCTGACAGGGATCGCTCGCGAAGGGCCTTCAGTAGATAGGCTGACTTTTCTGCGTTGCTTTCCAGGAGTGAGTTATAGATGGCGGTGAAGTCTTTCTCAGAGAGCTGCTTGATGATATTCTTTAACTTGGCCATGAAGAGGTTTTTACAACGGAAAAGTTACAAAAATTATTCGTGTAAGCAATACCGCGAGACATTGGCATCGTCCGCAAATTGCAACTTGAGACGGGCTTAACCAAATAAGTCCCGGTTCAATTAACTTTGTATTTTTGGAGCTGCTTATACGTGACGCCGTGATTGCGAGAGTTCTATTCTGTATCCTCATCCTGCTTGATCTTCAACAAGCATCCGCTCAGGTGGCTACATCTGAGAAAAGGGTATTGCGGGATATGGAGAAGGGTAGATGGCTTAAGGCCGAGACAACACTTCGGAAAACATTGAAGCGAGATTCGCTTAATGCTTCTGCCCGATACGTGTTTTCGCTGTTCTACTTTCATCCACATAATCCTCACTTCCACGCCGACTCGGCGCATCACTATGTTGTTGGTGCGTTGAGGGATCTCGGACACCTGACATTGCGGGAACGCGAGAAGTTCAGGCGTGCAGGCGTTGATAGTGTTCGACTGCTTGAGTTGAGGGTGCGGATTGACAGCACGGCGTTTGAGGCCGCGAGGGGATTGAATACCGAGGATGCCTATATCGGGTTTCTTACCCGCTATCCGTCTGCTGCTCAGCGTGAACTGGCAGCGAGCCTCCGGGATGAGGTGGCTTACCAGGATGCGCTTCGCGAGAACACAGCGGATGGTTTTCTCCGATATCTGAAGCGATATCCCTATGCGGCACGTGCCCAGGATGCCACGGCACAGTACGACCATCTGGTTTATCGCGAGAGGACTCAGGACGGGCGACTGCAGAGCTTTGAATCATTCCTGGCAGATCACCCGCACACACAATACGAAGCCGAGATCTACAGGAATATCTTTGAGATCGTAACGGCGGACGGACGCGTCGCGAGTTTTCTTTCCTTCATGAGCAGCTATCCCACCAGCGGATTGGCGGAACGGGCGGGACAACTGGCGTTTCATTTACTCGCGGACGACGAGGATGCTGAGTGGCCTTCCGACTTTCTGAACGATTCGTTAGCGAACCTGCTTGAAGTCAATCGTTCTTATCTCGTCCCTTTTCTCACTGACGACCGTTTTGGATTTATGGATCAGCACGGAGCGCAAATACTTCCAGCTCAGTACTCCGAAATCCATTACGAATACCTTTGCGGTCAGGTGCTTGATGAAGTGCTCATTGTCGATAACCAGCTTGTCGACCGCAACGGTACAACGTTATATCGCGGCGAAGTGTTGGGTGTTGATGACATCGGTGCTGGTTTTCTTCTCGTGGAAGCTACTGATGGGATTCGACTGATCCACAAGTCGGGTTTCGAGCCGATCGATCATGTAGACGATGCCCGGGTCATCGCCCGAACGTTCCTTGCGGTGAAGAAGTCCGGCCGATGGCTCGCGTACGCATTCACAGGTAGGTTGCTGGACACACGTTCATGGGATGACATCGGCGTCATGGGAGAACTGGTGGTCTTCACGCAGGGCCAAACCGGATTTTTGATTGCAAAGGAACAGGTGGGCAACGGTGTTGAAGACGGTCTTCTCCCGTTGTCTGAGCCATTTGACGACCTCAAACTATGGCCGGGTAGATTGATCTGGGGGAAGTCCGGGCAATTCGAAGGTGTGATGAGTCAGTCCATGAAGACGGTAATCCGGTTTGATAGACACAATCTCACGCAAGCTCCTTTTGGAGCAACTGCACGCGTGCCCAATGGCGTTGTAGTATACAACCTGGCCGGGATGAAGTCGACCTTGTTTGAAAAGGTCTCGGTGCTTCCTGGTAATGTCGGCGTCAATAAAAATGGGGCATGGTTTCTATACGATCCTGTAAAACACGTCATGCATCCGAGATCATACGATTCGCTTCGTGCAGAAGGAGTCTTTGTTGTAGGTACGCGAAAGGACAGTGTGTACGTGAGTTTCAAAGACAATGTATTTCGATCTTTTTTTCGGCCGGGCAAGATTGGCTTCGTACCGGGACTTGATTCTATATCGGTGCTGACCGTCGAGGTCAGGGGAGGACAGCAAAAGAGTGTGTTTGATCTGAGAGGAAGACTGTTGTTTTCCGCGAATTTCGATGGGCTCGAATATGCGGGCAATGGTCTGTTCGTCATGACACGGCGAGACCGAAAGGGGCTTGTGGATCGCGAGGGGAAGATGAGGCTTCCGATCGAGTACGACGCCATTGGTACTGCACAAAACGATGTTGTATCTACGCTCAGGAATAGAAAGTTCGGAGCCTATCATACGCGACTTGGAAAGTTCATCAAGCCACAGTATGACCGGAATCCGGTTCCGTATGGTACGACGTGTGTCGTTGTTTTTAAAGATGGCTACTACGGATTTCTTGGGTGGGACAGCAAACCTCTCAGTGCTTTCGAGTTTGACGAGGTCAACTACTGGAACGAGTCAATGGCATTTGTTAAGAAGGGCGCGCTGTGGGGAATTTTCGATCTGACGAGTCGCAGGGTAATCGAAGCAAACCTTAAGAGTATCACGATCATAGGCGAAACGTCTTCCGGGAGATCTGCTATCGTGCAAAAGGGCGACCATTTCGGAGTGGTCAGCAGTCAAGGACGCATTGTGTTGCCGCCGACATTTTCCGAAATCATCAACCTTGGCACACCGGATGCACCACTTTACTTTACTGAGCGGGATGTGCCGGAGGCCGCTGTCTATATTGTAGTCTACTACGATCGCATGGGTGAAATGATTCGCAGGGAAGTCTATGAGGATGCCGCACATCACGACAGGATCTATTGCGCACATTGACCCTCTCACTCCGCAAAATGTCACTTGCCGGTCATCACTGGTTTTGGTCGGCTATCTCATAGTTATTCTTTTCTTCGCCACTATCGCGTAATTTACGCGCCTATTGCTTGATCGATTTTTACCCAATTTTAATATGAAACGTTTGATTATGATCATTGCTGTGCTTCTCTCTACAGGGGCGTATGCGCAGCAAAAAGGAGAAGCTCGACCTCCCAAACTTGTTGTAGGAATCATGGTGGATCAAATGCGCCACGAGTATCTATATCGGTTTCGCCCGCATTTCTCCAAGGGAGGATTTAACAGAATGATGGATGATGGCTTTGTTTTGAAGAACGGCCATTACAACTATGCCCCTACTGTTACAGGACCCGGACACGCTTCGGTGTACACTGGATCAACGCCGGCCCTTCACGGTATCATCAGCAATGGCTGGTATGATAAAGAGTCCGGGGAAAATATCAACTGTGTCGAAGATACCAGGTACACGGTCGTGGGTGTCCCGGATGGCAACGGCGAAGTGTCGCCATCGCGGATGCTTTCGACTACGGTGACAGATGAGTTGAAGCTCTTCACGCAAAAACGTGCAAAAGTTATCGGCATATCGATGAAGAATCGCGGTGCTGCGCTTCCAGCCGGCCACCTCGCTGACGCCGCCTACTGGTTTGATGGCAAGTCGGGCAAATTCATTACCAGTACGTACTACATGACTTCATTGCCCCCTTGGCTGGATAAGTTCCACGGACGCAACCTTCCTGAACAGTATATCCAGCGCGGATGGAATACGCTGATGCCGCTAGACAAATATGTTGAGAGCGGGCCGGATGACTCTCCCTATGAAGGACGTCTCGGTGGGAAACCCAAGCCGGTGTTTCCGTATGACCTGAAGGCACTCCGGAAACCGAACGAATACGGCATTATCGGCGGGACGCCGTACGGAAATGAGTACCTCACCGAAATGGCTAAGGCGGTCGTCGAGGGCGAAGGTCTCGGTGCCGATGATATCACGGATTTCCTCGCGATCTCTTACTCTTCGACCGATGCCCTCGGTCACTCGGTCGGACCGAATGCTGTCGAGATACAGGATATGTACATGCGGCTTGACCGGAGCATCGAGGATCTGCTGAAGACACTTGATGCGAAAGTAGGTGCTGGCAACTACACAGTGTTTTTGACCGCTGACCATGCGGTTGCCGATGTGGCGCAATATCTGAAGGATAGTCGTGTCCCTTCAGGATACTTCAATAATAACAAGGTCGGTGCCGACCTCAATGAATACCTCCGTCAGTATTTCCCCGAGAAGGACGTGGTGAAGACGATCAGTTCAGGTAACATATTTTTCGACCATGCAGCATTTGATGATGATCTGAAGACGGCGGGAGTGCAATTGATGATCGCAACTGAATTGACGGTCAACTTCCTTCTTAAACAAGAGGGTGTCGCCAACGCCTACTCGCAGAATACTCTACGTCAAAGTGATTATGAGGAGGGAGGCGTAAAAGGAATGGTGGTACGAGGATATCACCCCAAGCGCGGCGGCGATATTGTACTCGTGCTGGAGCCCGGGTGGTACCCCGGAAGTTCTCCTACAGGCACGACCCACGGTTCGCCCTGGACGTACGACACGCATGTGCCGATACTCTTCTACGGCAACGGTATCAGGAAGGGGTCATCTGTCCAGTATTACCGCATAACCGACATAGCTCCCACGATTTCAGCATTGCTTAACATCAAGTACCCTTCGGCATGCACCGGACAACCGGTGTCTGAAGTGCTTGAATAAGGACTCGTTTTGTTATATTGCTGCCTTGTTTTCAGTAGGGTAGAAGTTGCATACATCGAATGAGCCAGCAAGAATTCAAGGCCGAATTGTCACTTTGGGATGCCACCATGGTGGTCGCCGGTTCGATGATCGGCTCCGGTATCTTTATCGTTAGTGCAGATATCGCCCGGAATGTGGGCAGCGCAGGCTGGCTCATTGCGGTCTGGGGCATCACAGCGGTAATGACCATCATCGCGGCAGTCAGTTATGGCGAGCTCAGCGGGATGTTCCCAAAGGCCGGAGGTCAATATGTGTACCTGAAGGAAGCGTATAACCCACTCGTGAGCTTCCTCTATGGTTGGAGCCTGTTTGCGGTCATTCAGACAGCAACGATTGCTGCCGTAGGCGTAGCATTCGCAAGATTTTCTGCGTACGTCTTTCCGTGGATGGGTGAAAACATTATCCTGGCGGATTTCGGGCTGATCGATATCTCGGCGGCGCAGATCTCGGCTATTGTGATGGTGGTGCTCCTGACGTGGGTGAATACGCGCGGTATCCGCGAGGGCAAATTCGTACAGACGACGTTTACAATTTCCAAGTTGCTCGCCTTGTTCGGGCTGATGATCTGCGGGTTCCTTTTTGTCAAACAAGGGTACTGGAACGAGAATTGGCAGACTGGCTTTACTGCGATGCAGGATCTCGGAACGGGCGGAGACGGCAAAACGCCTTCCGGATGGATTCCAATCAGCGGAGTCACACTCCTTGGTGCGATTGCTGCTGCCATGGTCGGATCACTGTTCAGTAGTGATGCCTGGAACAACGTCACCTTCATTGCAGGTGAGATCAAGAACCCTCAGCGGAATATCGGACTCAGCCTGTTCCTGGGAACGCTGATCGTAAGCGTGCTTTACATTGCGACGAACCTGATGTACCTGCGTGTGTTGCCTCTTAACGAGTTGGCCTTTCCGCAATCCGACCGGCTCGCGGTCGCCGCAGCGAACCAAATCTTCGGAAGCACTGGAATGTATGTTATCGCCATTCTCATTATGGTGTCCACGTTTGGTTGTAACAACGGACTGATACTGGCGGGAGCCAGGGTCTATTATACAATGGCTCGTGATAAACTATTCTTTCGGCGTGCAGGTGAACTCAACAAGAACGCAGTTCCGGGATGGGCATTGTGGGCGCAGTGTGTGGTTGCATCTCTTTTGTGTTTGAGCGGCGGATACGGAAATCTCCTCGATATGATCTCGTTTGTTGTGGTGATATTTTACACGCTCACGATAGCCGGTATCTTCGTCTTAAGACGAAAGCGGCCCGACGTTCCAAGGCCCTACAAGGCATTTGGTTATCCCGTATTGCCCTTTATTTATATCGTAATGGGGATCAGCTTTTGTACGCTGTTGATAATTTACAAGCCAGACTTCACGTGGCCTGGTCTGATCATTACGCTTGCGGGTATACCGATTTACTACTTCGCCATGTCAGGTCGTCCAAAGACCGATGACTCAGCCAGCCACTAGCCCCCTAGTTGATCGGCCAGTAGGGCCAATCCCTCTTCGAACGAATGCGGTTCGTAATCCAGTTCCTTTCTGGCCTTTTCGATAACGAAGCCAGTGCGTGGCGGGCGCCGTGCTGGTTGCTTGAAGCGCGTTGAGTCCGTGGGCGTGATGAGGGATTTATCGAGTTTGAAGAAGTCTGCGGTGCGTATCGCGATGTCATACGGAGACATGAAGTCCTTGCCCGAAATATGATAGATACCTTTCGCCTGTTTTCTGGCAGCAAGGTAACAGCCCATCGCCAGATCTTCCGCAAGAGTTGGGGTACGCCACTGGTCATTGACAACCTGGATCCCTTTGTTGGCGAGTAGACTGTTCCTGACCCACAGTACAATATTCGAGCGGCTCATATCCTGAGTGATACCAAAGACCAGCACCGTCCGGAGAATGGTCCATGATATCGAACTAGCCTGAATCGCTTTCTCAGCCGCTAACTTGCTTTCGCCGTAGAAGTTCACGGGGCCTGGCGTTGCCAGTTCGTCCAAAGGACCATGGCTGCCGTCGAAGATAAAATCAGTGGATAGGTGGATCAGGTGGATATTCAGGGCATGACAACATGATACGAGGTTTTCCACAGCAGTAACGTTGGATTTCCAACAGGCATCCTGTTGTAGCTCACAATCGTCCACCTGGGTCATTGCCGCTGTGTTGATGATCACATCAGGTTTAGTGAGGTGCAACACTTCTTCGACATTCTCTGGTTCAGAGATATCCATTGCGTGAAACTCCCCCCGGTCGATCGGAAGCACAGACTTTCCCCTTGCGGTAGCGATCAGATGGATGTCTTCATGTTGTTGCAGAAGGTCGGTGAGCTTCTGGCCCAGCAAGCCGTTTGAACCTGTTACCAGAATTCGCATTCCCTAATCAGTTTTCGGGATACGTATACCCGAATGTCTTCTCGATCTTCTTTCGGGGCATTTCCTCCACCGTGATAACCATTCGCACATCTTCGGTCGGCCTGTCATTCATGTCGCGTGGTGCTGCGGCAATTTTGTCGATCACTTCCAAACCGCTGATGACCTTTCCAAAGACTGTGTACTGGCCGTCAAGACTTGGAGCCCCACCCAGTGTAGTATATGCCTTGAGAACTTCGGGCGCAATTTCCTTTTCGAGCGAAACACCGAGTTGCTCCTCTACGACAGGACGCAGATCATTGAGGTAGTCCTGGAATCCCTGCTGATCGCCGCGCTGGGCAAATGTGTTGATCGAGTCGAGATAATGCTTGTTTTCAGGTTTTTGGAAGAATTGTTGAAGGGCAGTGTTGAATCGGTGTGGATCCGTCTTTAACTGCTCTTCGGTTTGCTTTGTGCCCTGGACGATGTAGAACTGGCTGCCACTCGATGCCTTTTGCGGGTTCACCTGATCACCGAGACGTGCAGCCGATAATGCCCCTTTCTCATGAAAGAACTTGGGGTTGAATTCGGCCGGTATTGTATACGGAGGACCTCCATTTCCCAGGCGCTGTCCACGAGGGGCATTTCTGGATTCAGGATCTCCTCCTTGAATCATAAAGCCCTCGATCACTCGGTGGAAGATGAGACTGTCGTAGTAGTGTTCCCTCGCCAGCTTCAGAAAGTTCTCTTTGTGCTGCGGTGTTTCATCGTAAAGAATCGCGACCATGTTTCCGAAGTCGGTTTTGATGGTTACCACGTGATCTGTTTTTTGAGCGCATCCAGTCATAAGAATAGTCACAATCGGGAAAATTATTAATAATAAGCGTTTCATGTGTTGATAGTTGTATTTATCTCTGAAGTAGCAGAGGGACTCAATTTCCCTCTTCCGACATCTTCCGTCGTATTTCGTGCAAAATTTTGTCGCCGCCGGCTGAGAGGACTTCATGTGCGACATTCTTACCGAGGTCCTTGCCCTCTTCCATAGGTGCCGATCGCTTTAACTTTATAATTTCGCGTCCGTCCAGCGAGATGATCCCGGCCTTGAGTGTGACGGTGTTCCCATCCAGCCAGGCATAGCCGAAGGACGGAATGCTGCATCCCCCCTGAAGTTTCTTCAGGAATGCACGCTCGGTGCGCAAACAATATTCAGTCTCCTGGTGGTTTACCCAACGACGGATAACTTCCTTTTTCTCGAAGCTTAGTTTCTTGTGTGTTTCCACTGCGATACTCCCCTGGCCAACAGGAGGAACGAAGTAGCTTGTTTCGATGCGTTCGGTTATGAGGTGATCATATCCCATCCGGTGTACGCCGGCATAGGCGAGAATGAGGGCGTCGCAGCTTCCCGCTTCCAGCTTTGCCAGGCGGGTTTGCAGGTTGCCGCGAACCGCGACTGTGTTAGCGTTTGGGTAAAAGTGTTTGACGAATGCGACCCTTCGTGTCGAAGCGGTCCCGATGGTTATGTTATCGTTTTCAAGGCTAAAATGCTCGGCCGTACTGATGACTACATCGTTGACGATCTCCCGCTCTGTGAAAGCCAGAACTTCCAGTTCATCGGGGATTGTCGATGCGATATCCTTTGCACTATGAACGGCAATGTCGATGCTGCCGTCGAGTAATCTCTCTTCGATTTCTTCTGTGAAGACGCCTTTGCCTCCGATTTTGGCAATGGAGACGTCGAGCATTTTGTCACCGCGCGTTTCAATTGGAATGATCTCCGTCCGATAACCAGACGGTGCGATCAGGCTGGCGACGTGATTTGCCTGCCAAAGGGCAAGTTTGCTGCCCCGGGTACCTATACGTATTGTTTGATTCATGTTAATTCTTAAATATCCTCGATATCTTTAACGATACATCGAGGAAAATCATTTTGGCGCTTCCATTGCGCTCGAGGTGATACCCTGCGTCATTGAATAACTTACACGATCGTTCGATCTTGTCAACTGTGAAGAAGTTGCTGAACTTCCCGACGAACTCCCGTTCCTCGCCCTGCGTCCGGTTGATACTATCTGCACCGGCGTTTATGAGCAGGGTTTCGCGCATCATGTTGAGGCTGTAGGAAACAAGATTTCGTTGAGCAAGCTTATCGAACCCGTGAAATTTTTCAGCGAGTGCAACTAATTCATCGTACTTATCCGCATGGCAGGCCCGCATCCAGGCGGCAAAGAATGGGGCGTTGCTGTCCTCCGGACGATCTATCATTCGCAATGCGAGGTTGATATTTCCGTCCGCAAGTTGCACGATCTGTCGAGCAGTAGCGCTGCCGACGCCTGCCGTTTCGCGCAGATAGGTTTCCATATCCTCGTCGGAAAGCATCGTGACAGTTGTTATCTGAGTCCTGGAAATAATGGTCGGCATCAACTGATCTGCCGCATTGGTGACCAGAATAAAATAGGTGTTCGGTGCCGGCTCCTCCAGTATCTTGAGAATACCATTCGCCGCTGCGGGATGCATACTCTCCGGTTGCCAGATGATCATCACCTTGTTCGGACTTTCAAACGGCTTTAGCGCTAGTGTCTTGATTATCTCGCGACTGGCGTCTCGCGAGATAATTGAAAGCTTGTCTTCTCCGCCGTAGTAATTACACCAGTCGTCCAGGTCGCCAAATGGTTGTTCGAGCAGGAAGGATCTCCAAGACCTGGTGATCTCGGCTTTTAGCCGTTCTTCATCTTTTTCTCCCTTCACATTGCTGAGTGGGAAAATGAAATGGGTGTCGGGATGAATATATTTTGAGCTCTTGGAACAGGCAGCACAGATGCCACAAGAATCTTCGCCTTTGTTTTCACACTGCAGGTACGTGGCATACGCCAATGCGATCGGAAGGTTGAGTGCTCCTTTTGCACCAACGAACAATTGAGCGTGTGCGGCGTGGTTCGTTTTCACTGCCTCCGTCAACAAACGCTTGACGTCCGCCAATCCCGGTATATCCTGAAATCTCATGAACTTATGCCACTGTCTTATGTTCCCATACACGGTGAAGCGCTGTCATTTCAAAGACGTGCTCCAGTATGTCCTGTTCGGTCCGGTCGAATTCTTTTGCGCGGCGCTCCATGGCTTTGCTTGCAGTTCTCATCGCCCGCTCCAGGTGGTATGTCGTAATCCCCCCGGCGCCACCCCACGAAAATGAGGGAATATAGTTCCGCGGGAAGCCATTGCCAAATACGTTGGAGGAGACGTCCACGACGGTGCCTGTGTTAAACATGGTATTGATACTGCATTTGCTATGATCTCCCATCATTAGCCCACAGAACTGTAATCCCGTTTTTACAAAGCAATTTTCGACGTGACTCCAGACTTTCACTTCGTCAAATGTATTTTTAAGATTCGAAGTGTTCGAGTCTGCTCCGAGATTGCACCACTCGCCGATGACAGAACAACCCAGGAACCCGTCATGTGGCTTGTTGCTGTACGCAAAAAGCACTGAGTTGCTGACCTCGCCCCCTGCTTTGCAATGGGGGCCAATCGTTGTATCACCCCGCATCTTCCCCCCCATGTTGATATGAGCACCTTCGCACAATGCAAATGCGCCACGGATGATTGCCCCTTCATCAATCACACTGTTCCTGCCCAGATACACCGGGCCGTGCTCGGCGTTGATGATGGCTGCTCTTGAAGTGACACCCTCTTCAACAAAAAGGTTCTCCTCGCCATATACGATGGTATGCCTGTCAGTAAGCTTCGCCGACTGCCGGCCCTTTGTGATGAGTTCAAAATCAGCCCGGATCTGGCTTCCGTTCTCACGGAATATTTTCCAGGGCCTGTCGATGACGGTCACGGGCAGACCGTACTCAAGAGTGTTCTGCCCGGTCATATCGCCCTCCGGGTTGCGCGAAGCGATCAGCAGTTGATCCTGCACAAGATAGTATCCGGAAGGCAGGGTGTTGATCGCGTCGACAAGCGATTCGTCCGGGCAAATGGCACCGTTGATCAGCAGGTTGTCATCCGAATCCACGTAAGGGAACTTCCTTGCGAGGTATCCGGCGGTCTTGAAGGAGGTTGTGGCATTAAGCCATGCTTCCCACTTTTCCCGAATTGTCAGAATTCCAACACGAATGGCACCCGCCGGCCGTGTATACGTAAAGGGCAGGAGGTGTATCCTGATTATGGGGTCGTCGAAGAGAATGATGGTCATCCTGTTGCCATAGTTGATCTCATGTCCCGCCCGGGGCCCGGACGGCGTCCGTCAAGCAAAAATAAAATAAAAAAGGTCTTCAGGACGAAGACCTTCTCACAGTGCTTATTAAGAAGAATAATTAAGCTTTCTTTTGATACTTGTTCTTGAATTTCTCGACACGACCTGCCGTATCCACGAACAATTTCTTGCCGGTGAAAAACGGGTGCGAAGCGGAACTTACCTCCACTTTGATCACGGGATATTCGTTGCCATCCTCCCACTTGATGGTCTCTTTCGGAGTCTGGGTAGAGCGGCTCAAAAACTTGAAATCACTGGATGTATCCCAGAAAACCACGTCTTTGTACTCCGGATGTATGCCTTTTTTCATATCTGTTGTTTGCGTTTGGCCCTAAAAGGATTGCAAAGATAGGGATACAGCTCCGAAATGCAATATCCTTGTTGACTTTTGTTCGAAACGGATTCGGGGGTACTTTTGGTTCCGAAAATGGAACCGACCATTAAAAGCAGTCGTCCTGACCTGCATATGTGCCTTTGGCGGCTTTTTGGTCGAAGTGATGTTTTGGAAAAAGTTTATCATTGTGACCCTGTTTGGATCGCTTTTGGAAGAGGCGTGAGTAATTCCGGGACGCCGGGGTTCATCTGATATGACGGACGTCCCCTCGAACCGGCGGAAGCGGCGATGCGACAGGCGGAAAGCGCATGAATTATCGACATATCACTTGTATTCTCCTGGTCGCCGGCGGTATTTCTGCCAGCGCTCAGAGCACGTATGTGCCGCTTAACGAGGACTACTATCACTGGGTAGATCGGTACGAGGTGAAAGCGGGGGCGCTCATGCCTCAGTTGTTTACTTCGGTCAAACCGTATAAACGCTCGGAAATCGTCGCATTTGCAGATTCACTTAATAATTCGGGACTCTTCAATTCTCCGGCAGACAGATTTAATTACGAGTATTTCACCAACGATAGTTGGGAATGGTCCGGCGCCGCAACCGCCGACAGCAACCGACCCATACTCGGACATTTCTACCGGAAGAAGTCCGACCTGTACTCGGTCTCTACTTCTGATTTTGATCTCCATGTAAATCCTGTTATCTACTTCGGCGCCGGCAGTGATTCCCGACGCGATGACATGCTCTACACGAATACGCGCGGGATAGAACTGCGGGGGATGATCGACGGAAAGGTGGGGTTCTACACCTACCTGGCGGATAATCAGGCATTACTTCCCTCGTATGTCGGCGCTGGGGTCGATTCATCTGGCGTGGTGCCCCACGAAGGGTTTTGGAAAGGGTTTAAGGACGGCGATGGCATTGACTTTCTCCACGCGCGCGGATACATCACCTTTGAAGCTACTAAGCATATCAATCTTCAGTTCGGACATGATCGGTTTTTTATCGGCAACGGATACCGGTCTCTGATTTTCTCCGATTATTCACCACCGGCTCTGTTCCTCAAGGGCAACGTCAAAGTGTGGAAACTCAACTATCTATTCCTCGTGAACCAGATGGTAGCTGATCCCAATACAAGACGCCGTAGTGGATATCCGAATAAGCATGTCGCCCTCCACCACCTGAGCGTTAACATTGGTAAGAAGTTGAATATCGGTGTGTTTGAATCGGTGGTGTTCAGTCCGGACGATTCGCTGGGAACGAGTAACTTCCGGATGGAGTATCTCAATCCGATCATCTTCTATCGCGCCATCGAGCAGCAGAATGGAAGCACGGATAACGTGTTGCTCGGTATCGATTTTAAATGGAACGCTCTCCGCGGTATATCGCTCTACGGACAATTCATGCTTGACGAA
Source organism: uncultured Roseivirgaceae bacterium (assembly GCA_964438975.1). GTDB lineage: Bacteria > Bacteroidota > Bacteroidia > Cytophagales > Cyclobacteriaceae > Chryseosolibacter. Next base: position 66,402 of record CAYTMU010000002.1, read on the forward strand.
TTTGTAATCGATCACATTCGCAGCGGGGACGGATGGTGGGCCAACAAATTTGGGGTTCAACTGGGAGGGAAGTATGTGGACGCTTTTGGTGTACCCAATCTCGACCTTCAGGGGGAGATCAACATCATCCGGCCATACACGTACTCACACGGCGAGTCTTTCGGTAGCTACACTAGTTACGGCCAACCACTTGCCCATCCTGTTGGAGCGAACCTGAAGGAATTCGTAGCAATCGCACGCTATCAACCGTTGGGCAGGCTTCATTTGACCGGAAAACTGGTCTTCACCCAGGTTGGTCGCGATCTGCCGGGTGAAAACTGGGGAAGCGATATACTAAAAGACTACCGCACGCGTGAGCGGGACTTCGATAACAAGATCGGACAGGGTGTTGCCAACGATATTTTTTTTGGGAGCTTTACGGCTTCGTGGATGATTCGGCATAACCTGTTTGCCGATGCATCGGTTGTGGCCAGGAGGAGCAAGAGTCCCGAAGTACGCTACAACGATGAGACGATGCTTGCGACGCTGGCGCTGCGATGGAATATTGCGCAGCGCCTTTATGAATTCTGACAAATGAAGATCTTTTTCCGAATACTGGCATACGCGCCGCGAAGGAACTACCGGCTGCTGCAATTTTTTCTTTTTGCAGTAATGGCCGTAATTTTCAACGCAGCGTACTTGGCGTTGCTACATCCAATGCTTGCGACACTTTTTGGAGGTGAGACCATCCAGCCCATACCGTATCCGGAGTTCGAGGTGAGTGTGGAGTTCGCGAAGAACTACTTTCGCCATTATTTTGCCGAAATCTTTGTCAACTACGGCGCGCAAACAGCTCTGGGGTTTGTGTGTCTTCTCATCGTCTGCTTTCTTTTGATATCAAACATTTTCCGCTATCTCGAGCGGATGGTTGCATCCCGGTTGAAAGTCGACGTCGTGAAGAATGTACGTATGGAGATCTTCGATAAAGTTTCCCGGATGCACATAGGATTTTTCAATGACCAGCGCAAAGGTGATTTGATCTCGCGTTTTACCAACGATGTGTCAGAAATGGAAGGTGCGGTGGTCAACGGGCTGAAGTCGGTCTTCAAAGAACCTCTCACACTGATTGCTTTCATGATCGTTTTGTTCTCAATCAGTGTAAAGCTTACGCTGTTCACGCTGGTTGTCTTGCCGATAACCGGAGGTATTATCTCCGAAATAGTCAGGCGCCTGCGGAAGAAAGCCGTGATCAGCCAGGAAACACTTGGCCGGATCGTCAACATACTCGACGAGACATTCAGCAGCATGCGCGTGATCAGCGCATTTAACGCCCGCAACTTTATGCTGAAGCGAATTGATGCGGAGACATCCTTGCACAGAAAGGTCAATCTCTCTATTGCGCGCAAAAACGAACTCGCATCGCCGATTTCGGAATTTCTCGGTGTACTTGTTGTTGCCGGTATACTTTACTACGGAGGTCAACTGGTGTTATCCGGCGATCAGGAACTGGCCCCGGAGACCTTCCTCGTTTTCCTCGCATTTTATGCGAACATGATTCAACCCGCGAAGAGTTTTACGAACGGACTTACCTCCCTTCAGAAAGGTACCATGTCGGCCCGCCGTATTTTTGCGTTAACGGATATGGAGCCAGCTATTCGCAATAAGTCTAATGCGGTTCATTTGTCTGAATTCAAAGAAAGCATAGTATTTGAGAACGTAAGCTTTGCCTACGATCGCGAACATGTATTGAAAAACATCAATCTCCGTATCGAAAAGGGAAAGACAATTGCACTTGTAGGACCTTCGGGCGGAGGGAAGTCGACGCTGGCGGATCTGATCCCACGATTCTATGATCCCACGTCGGGCGCGGTAAAACTTGATGGCGTTCCATTGCCTGACTATGATCTTGAATCGTTGCGAAGCATTATGGGAGTTGTGACCCAGGAGTCCATTCTCTTCAACGATACTATCTTCAATAACATCGCATTCGGAATGGAGAACGTACGAGAGGAAGATGTCGTGCAGGCGGCCAGGATCGCCAATGCTCATAATTTTATTATAGAGGCCGAGGAGGGATATCAAACCGTCATCGGTGAACGGGGATCGAAGCTTTCCGGCGGACAGCGCCAGCGGATCAGTATCGCGAGAGCTGTATTGAAGAATCCTCCGGTGTTGATTTTGGATGAAGCCACATCGGCTCTCGACTCAGGGTCTGAAAGGCTGGTACAGGAAGCGCTTAACAATTTGATGCGGCACCGTACATCAATTGTGATCGCACACCGGCTGAGCACGATTCAGCATGCCGACGAAATACTCGTTATCCAGGACGGGGAAATTGTTGAGCGTGGCAGCCATGACGATCTGGTCCGCGAGGGAGGACTGTATCAGAAACTGCGGGAAATTCAGAAGACGTGAACAGTTTGTTGGCTTTGGTTTTTGAGTTACCTTTAGGATAGGATATATATATATTCCGCACGCAGGCAGGTCATGCGTGACGCATTTTTCCTGGCTGCGTCCACAGATCTTCGCGTCGACAAACCGAAGTTCCCATGAAGAAGAGCAGACTCATTTTTTATCTTTGTTTTGCGGTGTTCCACATCGTTGCTTTCATTTTTACCGTTGCGTTGGGGAATGACACGAGTTTTCTCATGAGCATGTTCAAGTGGGTTCCGTACTTCAAATGGGTGACGCTGATCGGTGTGTTACTTGTGTTGATCGATTTCATCTGGTCGTTGAAAGCCAACCGCGATCACGACCGCGATAAGGATGCGTTGTCACATGAAGTGAATACACTGAAGGCAAAGCTTTTTGACCTTCAGGAGAATGAGACCCGCCGAGCATCATCATCATCTCTCCAAACACCCCAGCCGCCACCCAACTAGTCACTCTCTTCGCTCTTATTCCTCCTGCTCTCCTTTGATCTTCATGAATTGTTTTTCTAACTTGAGGAGAGAATGGAATACTTCATGCCTTCTGAAAGAACTGATATTGAAGACAAATTCATTATTGAGCTACTCAGGCTAGGGAATGAGAATGCATTCAATTCAGTGTTTCGCGCCTATGGTAAGCGCGTCTATTCTTTCTGCTATGGTTATTTGAAATCCAGGGAGGATGCGGAGGAGATGGTCCAGGAAACGTTCATTAGGATATGGGAATCACGTTCCACCATTGATCCCGACCTTCCCTTCGGAGGATTTATTTTTACCATTGCCTACCGCCTTGTACTGAATAGGTTGCGAAAGCGACGATACGAGTACGCTGGTAACCTGCATTGGGCAAGAAACAGGGCTAAAGTCAGCAATGAAACTGAAGACTCAGTTATATATCGTGATCTCGGACGCCTTGCCAAGGATGCTATCGCTTCCCTTCCTCCCAGGCGAAAGCAAATATACCAGATGATCAAGGAAGATCATATGACCTATCAGCAAGTTGCCAAAACGCTTAACATTTCAACAAAGACCGTGGAGGCGCAAATGACGGAAGCACTGAAGTATTTGCGGAAGAGCATTGTCTTGCGGTGGTTCTCTTTTCTGGCGATCCTTTTTCTTTCCTAGCTTCTATTCTTCCCCTTTTTCCTGCGTGTTAGAAAGATTTGATATCGAGTAGGGGTTTCTCCGTCCTCGCGTGTATTCCTTTATTATAAGACTGCTCAATCTATCAAAAACATAATGCCGGAAATTAGCGAACTACTGATAAAGAGGTTTTTTATTGGTCAATGCACGGAAAAGGAAGCCGAGACAGTGCTCAATTGGCTTCTTGATCCTGGAAATCAGCATTTGGCAAAGAGGATAATGAAAAGGCAATGGGATACATTGTCAGGGAGTGGCGACGTCGACATAGAGTCTCTTTTGAAGCGCACGCAGGGCAGGTTAAATATCGGAGAATTCCGGAAAGTCGAGAGCAGGAAGCAACAAAAATGGTATCAAAGCTTTCCTCTGAGGATAGCGGCAACATTCCTCCTGATTGCAATGAGCGTCGCTGCTTTCCTGATGACGACAGAGAGACATCTTGAAGAGTTTGTTGCAGCTAAGTCTGACAAGATTGAAGTGAGTACTTCCACAGGGCAGATTATCCTGAAAGTTCTGCCTGACGGCACAAAGGTGTGGTTGAATGCGCAGAGCAAGCTAATCTATCCTGAAACCTTCGGTGAGACGAGGGAAGTGAGATTGCAGGGAGAAGGCTTCTTTGATGTCGCCGATGATAAGGATCACCCGTTTATTGTGCATGCTGAAGACATCCAGGTCAGGGTTTTAGGGACAGCTTTCAACATCAAATCGTATCCTGGCGATCCCTCTATCGCCACGACGTTAGTAAGGGGTAAAGTGTTGATCGAGCAAAATAAGGACGATACCCAAACCACCATCGAATTGGAGCCAAATCAGCAAGCCGTTTTTTCTCATGCTTTAAAGGATATATCGCTGCACCGTGTGGATGCAAACAGATATTCGTCATGGACGAATGGGAGTTTGATCTTCAAGGATGACCGGGTGTATGATGTTTTCAAAACCCTTGAACGGTGGTATGGGGTGTCGATAGTGATCGAAGATGATTCAAACCTCGACTGTCGTCTAACGGCCCGTATAGACAAGGAATCTTTAACAGAAACGCTGGAATTACTGAAGTCGATTACAGGCATTCGCTACAATATCGCAGGAAGCGAAGTAACAATTGATGGAACGATCTGTACGCCGTAAAACTAAAAAGGAACCGTATGTATGATGTAATTATGTTTTAATAAATAAGCCTGCGGACCGGGTCGCTCCCTTCAAAGAATTCTCCGGAACCGCAGGCCTCCAGGTAAAATTATGTTTCACCTTTCAAGAACAAATGTATGAAAAACTCATACCCGGGAAAATGGACGTTTCCTTTTTTTCTAACCAGACTAACGCGAAAAAAGATGTCCACACTTACGCTCGCCATCTTGATCCTATGGCAATCTCCCCTACAGGCGAAAGACTCTGTTGAGGAGCTTCAGATTTCAATCGTCGTAAATAATACACCGCTTAAGAGAGTCCTGCAGGAGATTGAGATCCAAACCGGATTGAAGTTCTTTTACCTGTCAAGCCAGATAGATACGGAAAGAAGAGTAAGCATTGAAGCACAGCAAATGCCGTTGAGGACTGTGCTGGACAGATTATTCACGAACACGAGTATCTCCTATTCGTTTACCGGAAAGCAGATCGTACTGAAATTTCTGGAAGAGGAGGTGATGAATCGGGAGGTGGGTGAGGTGCCTCGCCCGGAGAGTCTGGAAGTACAAGCGACGGAGTCTGTCCTCCAGGTAGAACCGGTATATGTCTACGAGGTTAGCGGGAAAGTTCTGAATGAGGATAGCCAGCCGCTACCGGGAGTAAGTGTGATCATTAAGGGCACTACGAGTGGTACAACTACCGACATGGAAGGTGAATTTGCTCTTGAGGTTCCTGATAATGACGCAATTCTTGTATTCTCTTTCATCGGATACCAGACAAAAGAGGTACCGGCGGGAGGACGTACGGTGATTGACGTTACCCTGGTTCCAGACGTAAAAGTACTGGGCGAAATCGTGGTTGTTGGTTTTGGGACTATGCGGAAGCGCGATCTTACCGGATCTGTTGTAAGAGCGGATATCGAAAATTTCAGAGACCAACCTAATGTGTCTATCATCGAATCGCTGCAGGGAACCATACCCGGACTAAACGTAGGTCAGATCGATCAGGCTGGAGCCGAGCCTGACATCTCCATCCGGGGAAGAACTTCTTTGTCGGGTGAAAGCAATCCATTGATCATTGTTGACAATGCCATCTATCGCGGCAATCTTATTGATCTGAATCCCAACGATATCGCCTCCATAGATGTGCTGAAGGACGCCAGTGCCGCTGCCATCTACGGTTCGCAGGCGTCCAATGGTGTCATCCTTATTACAACGAAAAGATCAGGAGGCGCGATCGATGCCAAACCCCTGGTGAGCTATAACTATTCGTATGCCTTTCAGAAGCCTAACAAGGAACTAAGGCCGGATAGTCCTGAGGGTTTTATGAGGAAAACGGAGATCTCGGACATATATAACAGCCGGACGGAAGCATCCGGATACCTGGAAAGGAATCCCACGTGGGATCCCACCAGCAACTTTAAAGGTCCGGATGAATTGAACGCATACCAGCAGGGAAGGACGACGGACTGGTATAGCCTGCTGACCAACGATAACATGAATTATCAGAGTCATAATATATCCCTGTCCAATGCGACTAAATATAACAACTACTTTATTTCACTGGGATATACCGCGCAAAACGGATATATGCTGAATGAAGATTACAAGAGATGGAATGCGCGCATCAACATCAATAATAATATTACGGATTGGCTGGAGATCGGTGCTCAGACATTCATGACCCTGAGTGATTATTCCGGGTTGGATGTCGCTCTGAATCACCGCTATATTGCACCTTACCAGACCGCTTACAATGCGGCAGGGGAATATAATCTGCAGCCGGGCGGAAACTCGATCAACCCGCTGATACAAGTCGATGCCGACAACGTTGATAAACGACTTCATCTCTATGGTAATGTTTATGCCAACATCAGTATTCCCTTTGTCCAGGGTCTTTCCTACCGGCTGAATCTTGCCAACAACCTGAGAACCACCCACGAGTATATATTTCAGCCCTATGCGCAGAATTTTCTGGGTCAAGGCTCGAAGATGGACGGCATGGGATACGATATGAATTTCGACAACATCGTTTCCTATAAGAGGGAGTTCAATAGTATTCACAAGATAGATGTTACACTGTTATACGGTATCGAGAAGAGAAATTATAACTCGACGCTGGCGCGTGCTTCGGTGTTCAACAACCTGGCGCTCGGATATAACAATTTGCAATCGGGTAGCTCTGAACTGCAGCAGACCGTTACCAGCGCCTGGGAGGAAGCGAGTCTCTACAATATGGCACGCATCTTCTACAGCTTTCGCGACACCTATATGTTCACAGGGACGATCAGGAGAGATGGTTTTTCCGGTTTCGGCGAGGCGAACAAATTCGGTCTCTTCCCTTCGTTGGCAGCCGCCTGGATCGTATCCAATGAGGACTTCTTCCCGAGAGCTGTGGAGTTATTCAAGATACGGGCGTCATACGGCGCCAATGGTAACCGCACTATCGGACGGTATGAAACACTGGCCGAGGTAGAAGGTGGGTTTAACTATATCACCGCAGACGGAACACCTGTTTATACTCATGGTATCAGCAGTCTTGCCAGCCCCAATCTCAAATGGGAAACCACTACGGGTGTGAATGTAGGTATTGACTTCGCCTTTCTTTCTTCCCGGATCCAGGGAAGTATCGATTACTATAACAACAATACGAGCAACCTCCTTTATCAGGTAGATATTCCCGGTATCAGCAGGTTCACGAAGTTTCCTGACAACCTGGGAAGAATCCACAATGAAGGTGTTGAGATCGCCATAACGTCTACGAACGTGCAAACCGGTAATATGCAGTGGACAAGTTCCTTTGCTTTCTCGCGCAACAGGAATCAGTTGAAGGAGTTGCTGGGATTTGATCTGGATAACGACGGCAAGGAAGACGATCTTATTTCTGCCGGATTGTTTATCAATGAGCCGCTTGATGCTATTTATACATACCAGGTGGACGGCAAATGGCAGACAAACGAGGAAGTCGCGCCTGGTTATGATCTCGGTGCCAACAAAGTGGTCGATTTGACCGGGGATGGCTCTATCAATGCGAGCGACAGGACGATCATTGGTTACAGCGAGCCCGCTTATCGGTTCAGCGTCAACAATCGATTGAGCTACGGGAACTGGACGCTGAATGTTTTTGTGAATTCCGTTCAGGGAGGATCAAACTATTACATGGCTTCCGACGATATGTTGGACTGGAAGATCTTCGGCGACAACTCCTATAACTTCAATTTTCCTAAGGGGCTTGATTACTGGTCTCCGGAAAATCCGGGAGGTATTTACCAGAGGCCGAACATTTCCCGGATATCCGAAGGCATTCAGGGAACACGATACATTCAAAGGAATTTTGTGAGACTGCAAAACGTATCACTGGCCTATAATTTCCCCACAGAAAAGATAAGCAGGTATAAAATCCAGCGCCTCAGGTTGTTCTTAAGCGGAAAGAACCTCGGTACCTGGACAAAATGGCCCGGTTGGGATCCGGAGACGGGAACCGCCATCACACCTGAAGGGCGTCCGGTAATGAAGAGCTATAGTTTGGGTGTGGAAATCGAATTTTAAATCTTAAAGATTTAGCTATGAAACCGATTAAATATATACGGATATTCTTGATTTTCTTTGCCTTTGCTACTTCGATTGTCTTATCGTCGTGTGATGAAGAAAAGCTTCTTAGTGAAACACCGCTTGATTTCTTTTCCCCCGAGAATTCATTTGTGACCTATGAGAATTTTCAGTCGGCTGTTGTTAATCTCTATTATGTAACGAGAAACAGTTTTTATACAGAAGCTACAGCTACTGGATTCCCAACGATTGCATGGTCTGGTACCGAATTGGCCTACACGCATTCCGGTCTCAGCGCAAAACCTGATTGGGGCGGAGCTGTGCTGCTTCCGACAAACACGGAGGTTGTGTATGATGGTTTGTGGGCACCCGCCTACAGGATCATATATGACGCGAATGTTATCATCGGAAGAGCTGATGCTGAAGCCAGCCAACTGACAGACCAGGAGAAACTGAAGATCAAGGCTGAGGCATCTTTCTTCCGTGCCTATGCTTACAAGATGCTGGCTAATTTGTATGGTGGTGTTCCCATTGTGTTGGAGGAAGTGACGTCGCCGAAGAGAGATTTTATCAGGGCCACACGTAGCGAGGTTTATGAGCAATGTGTCTCGGACCTGTTGTTCGCCGCTGAACATCTCGGTGATATCGGTCAGGTGGATGATTCTCGTGTTAACAAACTTGCTGCCTATCATTATCTCTCCGAAGTATACATTTCTCTGGGCAAGTGGCAGGAGGCGATTGATGCCGCGTCGATTGTTATCGATCATCCTGGAACGGGATTGATGACAGAGCGGTTCGGTAAGAAATCCACCGAAGCACCTAATACAGAATTTCCATGGGTGTCGGGAGGTGATGTGTACTGGGATCTTTTCAGGCTCGGCAATCAGAACTATGGATCCGGCAACAAGGAGGCCATATGGGTACTTCAATACGAATTCCAGATTCCGGGAGGAGGAGGATTTCAAATGACAGGATATCTCATACCTCAACTCTGGCAGGCTGTGATCCCTAACAGCAATGGTAGTCTTATCCCGCTGATAGAACTTCCAAATAGCTACTATTTCGGCCGCGGCTCCGGCTTTTTGCGTCCGAGTCACTATTTCTTTGAAACAATCTGGAGAAAAAGCGGGTACGATGAGGACATCAGGAATTCAAAGTACAACATCGTCCGTGATCTGAAAGTAAATAATCCTAATTCCGATTACCACGGCTTATGGGTTGAAGCAGATAACGTGCCTTTAAGAAAGGCAAACGCAACAGATACCATGCGAAATTATTATCCGTCCATTGCCAAGGCTGCCACAGCTGGCGAGTATCCGGTCGAGCTTTACCACGCAGATCAAAGTATACCAGGCGCGTTGGTTCGCGACGGTCGGTTTACATTCCGGGATTGGTACGTGATCCGGTTGGCCGAGACATATTTGTTAAGAGCGGAAGCTCATCTGGGCAATGGCAATGCTGCGCTGGCAGCCGAGGATATTAACACTGTTCGCCGCAGGTCAGAAGCTCCCGATGTGGATGCCGGTGATGTCGACATCGATTATATCCTGGATGAAAGGCTGCGTGAACTTCACTTTGAGGAATTGAGAGTGCTCACGCTTACCCGTCTGGGGAAGCTTGTGGAAAGAACCAGGAATCTCAATCCAATCGTTGGGAATACCTACAAGAACAACAACGATTTGTGGCCGATCCCCTATGATGATATCGAGAAAAATATCTCGTCAGTCCTGGAACAAAATCCCGGCTATTGATTCAGAATATCCTGGCGGGTCGTCGGCAGCGTTTCTTAGGTTTTACCGTTGTCTATGACCGGCCTGCCGGGAGCCCTGTTGTTCGAACAACAATAGGATGTTCACCCAAAATATGCTATTTCTTTAAACGGATAAGCAGTGACCAGCAATCATAGTATCACATTGTCGGCAATTGTTGTATTGACGTTGATATTGTTTTCATGTCATGGTGTTTCTGATGACGAGGAGCGAAACGGGTTCGACTCGCCGCATCACATTGTGTTGTCATGGGAAGGCTCACCGCATAACAGTCAGTCTGTAACGTGGCGGACGGGTGTCGGTACTCGCGATAACTTTCTTGAGTTTTGCGAAGCTACACCCTCGCCTTTCTTTGACAGGACAAAGATCATATCGCTCAGATCGGTTTATGAACTCAATAACGCGGATGACGGACTGTGGTATCACCATAGCGCAACGATGACCGAACTCCAGCCGGCTACCAAATACTCATACAGAGTAGGGACGGAAGGAAACTGGTCGGAGTGGTCTGAGTTTCAAACCGCCTCCGGCGGTAACGAGCCGTTTTCTTTCCTTTACTTCGGTGATGTTCAAAGAGACATCCATTCCCTGGGAAGTCGTATACTGAGGCAGGCAGTCAGGAACAGGCCGGATGCGAAATTCCTCCTGTTTGGAGGCGATATGGTCCATCGTGGCGCATTGAACCATGAGAACTGGACGGAGTTCTTCAGTGCAGGTAGCCACATCTTTCAGAGTTATCCGATGATGTCCACACCGGGGAATCATGAGCACAACAATGCTAAATCGGGTATTGATCTGTCCGATAACTGGTATCTTAATTTTACGTTTCCGCGGAATGGTCCTCCTGGTCATGATGAAGAAACGTTCTCTCTCGACTACAACAATGTCAGAATAATTTCGCTGAACCTGTGCAGATACCGCTATCCTAAAGACAGGGATGCAATGCTGAAATGGCTGGAGGACAGGCTGAGAGAGTACAACGGAGACTGGGTGTTTGTTGTGCATCACTATGCGATGATCTCCTGCAAGGCGCACAAGGAAAAACCACCCGTTCGCTTTCCGGAGTTTAAAGAATTGTATGAGCGATACCAGGTACCTGTTGTGCTGACAGGACATGAGCATGTCTATGCTCGTGGACGAGTGAATGGCGTGTTCCCTGTGTATGTCGTATCGGTTGCCGGACCACATCAGAATGCGTTCTATTTTGATGACTGGATTGAGCGCGCGGCTACGTCTTTACAGTTGTACCAGGAAATCGATATTACTCCTGACAGCATCCGGTATGTATCACGAACAGTGCTGGGCGACGTCTATGACGGGTTCTCGATTTCCAGGGGCAGCGATGGTGTGTTGACGTTTGATGTGCTGGAAAGTTTGCCGCCGGAATCGTTGATCCCTCCGGCGGGATTCGAAGATAGATATGACCAGGAGATCGTGGACTCGTTTGAAGCAAACAGGGATCAATATCTTAATCGAATAGGATCCACACCATAGTTGGATGAAAACTCAAAAAAATACAGATATGACTATCACATCAAAAGCTACATTAATAACCTCAGGAAATATCTTTCATAAATTCGGAATGAGCTTGATCGTGCTTTTGTTCACTGCAGCCGAAACGTATTCACAATTGCAGGAGAATAGCCCGGCGAATGACAAGCCTTCCACGTACCGAAAAATTGATGTGACAGATGACAAGGGGAAAGTTGTTTCTGTGTACCCGGTAGCAGAGAAGAAGCTCCCGATGTGGGCAAAGGATGTCCCCCGGAAGAAAGTGAAATGGAGTGACTTGACGCAACAGCCTTATTTCATGAAGCCGATTCCGTTTGTGATTCCCCCGGGAGAAGGATCAGGTGAACCCTTTTATCCGCATAACCACCAACCTGCTATTACGTGGACGGATAACGGCGATCTGCTGGGGATCTGGTACACCTGCATAACGGAGCAGGGTACTGAGTTGACAGTTGTGGCAAGCAGATTTCGCGCAGGAAGCGATGCATGGGATCCGTCGGCCGAGTTCTTTAAAGGTGAAGATCGCAACATGCACGGGTCAAATATTTTTAACGATGGAAAAGGCAGGATTTTCCACTTCAACGGGATGGGTGCGAAAGGCGTAACAAAAAAGGAGAGTAAGAATCTAGCAATGGTCTACAGGGTTAGCGAAGACAACGGAGTTTCCTGGACAACACCTGTACTAGTAAGCCCTGAATACAAAGGGACACATCAACCTGTCAGCGCTGGTTTTGTGACCAGTGAGGGTGTTTTACTACAGGTATGCGATTCTGCAAAAATGAAGGGATCCAGCAAGTCGGCGCTCTTCGCAAGCGAGGATGGCGGACGAACCTGGAGAAATCCTGCTGACGACAAGCTCTCATCCGACTTTAGAGAAGGGGTCTACCAGGGCCGGAGCATAGCGGGTATTCACGCAGGTGTTGTAGAGTTGTCCGATGGCCGGTTGATGGCATTGGGGAGACGAAATGATCTGGAGGATCGTATGGTGGCGAGTTATTCGAATGATATGGGGGCCACCTGGAAATACAAGGCGAGTCCTTTTCCACCGATCGGCGGGGGGCAACGGCTGGTGTTGATGCGGTTGAAAGAAGGTCCCATTCTCCTGATCTCATTCACGGACATTCGCAAAGCACGCAATACAGTAGGGCTCACGTTTAAGGACCAGCGTGGCGGGTCGTTCAGGGGCTACGGCTTGTTTGCTGCGGTATCTTATGATGATGGTGAAACGTGGCCGGTGCGAAAGCTCATCACGCCGGGTGAAGGCGAATATGACGGCGGTGGGCATACGGGTTTGTTTAAAGCTACTCCGAATATTGCCGAACATGCTGGCTATCTCGCCGCTACGCAATCGCCTGACGGGATTATTCATCTTCTCTCCAGTCGTCTTCATTACCGGTTCAACCTGGCATGGTTGAAGGAGCCAAACCAGGTGCCTTGAAAGAAGTTCGATCGTCATGTTAACACGTGTTCTTCTTGTCCTCGTCGTTCTTGTTCAATCTCTGTATACGGCGGGGTGGTCTGCAAGCCTGAAACTTCCTGCAATCATCAGCAGCGGAATGGTGCTCCAGCAACAGAAGACAGTGATGCTTTGGGGTTGGGCGAAACAAGGGCAGAATGTTGTGGTGGCCACAAGTTGGAACAGAAGCAAGTATTCTGTGAAGACCGCGGCAGACGGTTCCTGGAAAGTGAGTATAACGACGCCGGCTGCCGGAGGTCCGTATGCGATAACCATACGTGCTGATACTACCCTTGTATTATCCGATGTGCTGATCGGCGAAGTATGGATGTGTAGTGGTCAGTCCAATATGGAGATGCCGCTTAAGGGATATGCTTCCCAACCGGTTGCGGGGAGCAACGACTATATCGCGCGAAGCGCCGACAGTCAGATCCGGTTGTTTACTGTGCAGCGGAAGATAAGTATGAGGCCTGAGGAGGACTGTTCCGGCGAATGGCAGGTCGCTGGTCCAGGCAGTATTGCCGGGTTCAGTGCAGTGGCATATTTCTATGGAAAGTATCTACGCGATGTACTGCAGGTTCCGATAGGATTGGTCCACGCAAGTTGGGGTGGAACGCCGGCACAGTCGTGGATAAGTAGTCCCGCGATTGAAGAACATTTCCGGGAGGAGATCGGTCTTTTTGACCTCCGGGGAGGTACGGTAAATCAGCGTTCGCCATCGGTGCTTTACAACGGGATGGTACATCCCCTGGTAAAGTTCGTGATCAGGGGGGCTATCTGGTATCAGGGTGAGGCAGACAGGATGCGACCCCGGCAATACGCCAGGCTTTTCCCTGCCATGATCAGGGATTGGCGCGATCAGTGGGGAGTGGGTGACTTTCCTTTTTATTTCGTACAGATAGCCCCGTATAGGTACGACTCGACGGTCAATAGTGCGTTTCTGCGAGAGGTCCAGTTGCGGACGATGCAGCAGGTTCCCAACACCGGCATGGCGGTGGCGATCGATGTCGGCGATTACAACTCCATACATCCTCCTGACAAGGCTGTCATTGGTGCACGGTTGGCCTATTGGACGTTGGCAAAGACGTATGGCATCGATGGTATTTCATTCAGCGGTCCTGTGTTCAGGGATATGAAAATCGACGAGAATAAGATCAGGCTGTTTTTTGATTATGCAGAATCCGGATTCCTGGGTCTTGGGCAGGAGTTGGATGGATTTACTGTTGCCGGGTCTGATCGGATATTCTATCCGGAGGTTGCACAGGTGAACAGAAAGGAAAATTGTATAGAAATAATTTGTAGAAACGTAAATGAGCCAGTGGCTGTGAGGTATGGATGGGGGAATTACATAAGAGCGACACTTTATAACACAGCTGGATTACCGGCATCTTCATTTCGTACGGATAGTTGGGAACAATAGATCTTAAATTCATAATCACAAGTCAATAGATGGAAAGGAACAAACATTTACCGGTGATCAGCAACGTGGATATCTGCGTTTTGGGAGGAAGTTGCACAGGAGTTTTTGCGGCGGTGCGGGCAGCGAGGCTGGGTGCGTCCGTAGTAATAATCGAAAAGCAAAACGCATTCGGCGGCGTCGCGACCAACGCCATGGTGAATACCTGGCACTCGTTGTCCAACACAGACTTTACCAGGCAGATCATCGCAGGTATGACACTTGAAGTACTGGAACGTCTAAAGAAAAGAGGCGCCGTGGTCGAATCGGGACGAAACCCCGAGGATAAGAAAATATACCGGTCTCAGGAGATCAAGACATTTAACTCACAGGAGTTGAAGATCGAACTGGATGAGTTGGTGCTCGAGTCGGGCATACAACCCTATCTGCATACCCTCTTCTCGGAGCCGGTACTTGACACAGATGGAACGCTGGTAGGAGTGGTTGTCGACAACAAGTCGGGAAGAGGGATTGTTAAAGCCAAGTTGTTCATTGACGCTACGGGAGATGGCGATTTGTGTTATCGATTGGGCCTTGAATCTTATATCAGTGATAGTATCCAGCCACCCACTACATGTGCCTATTTTGAAGGGTGGAATTCCGAAGCGTTTCACGCATTGCTGAAAACCCATAGACAAGAGTTCAATATACCCGAGGGCTACGTGTGGGGAGCGAAGATTCCGCAAACCGGAAGCTACATGCTTGCCGGAACGCGTATCTATGGCGTGAACTGTGCGATAGCCGACGATCTGACGAAAGCGGAGATCGAAGGACGCCGGCAAATACGGGCGATGCTGGATATGGTGCGTAAATACGGTGGTGATTTTTCCATGAGTCTCGTCAGCCTTCCCTCGACGGTTTCTATCCGCGAGACGCGACACATCAGATGTCTTTACCAGATGACAGATGAAGATGCGATGACCGGGAAGATTTTCGACGATGCCATTGCGAACTGCAGTTACCGACTGGATACCCATCACCAGCATAAATCAGGATTGACATTCAAATATCTCGACGGGACAGAGGTGTACGAACGCGTCGGGTATCCACGGGAGATCGGCCGGTGGCGCGAGGAAACGGAAGTCAATCCTACGTTCTATCAAATACCACTGAGATCGCTGATTCCGGAATTGCATGATAACCTGATCGTCGCGGGAAGAATGCTCGATGCTGAACCGATCGCTTTCTCGGGTGTTCGGGTTATGGTCAACATGAACCAGGCAGGAGAGGCTGCCGGGGTGGCGGCGTATCTTGCGCTCGAACAAAACAGACCGATTAGATCCATTCCGTCGAAGGATGTAAGGGATAACCTGGTAAAGGGAGGATCAATTATTATATGATGGATCTTTTCGCTTCTGCATTATTGCTTCAGATCGCCGGTAACAGGTCACTTCACATTATCGATTCGTTGATCATTCTCCTTTCCTTGTTGATGATCCTGGTGGTGGGTTATTTTTTTTCAGGGAATCAAAAGACGGCAACGAATTTCTTCCTTGCCAGTGGTAAAGTGCCGGCGTGGGTACTCGGCATGTCCCTTCTGACGACTATCGTTAGCAACATCACTTTCCTTGGCTATCCCGGTGCCGGATTCGCAGGCAACTGGATCCTGCTCGTGCAGGGACTTGTTGTTGCTGTAACGATACTCGCTGTCATTTGGATAATTGTCCCGTTATACAGGAATGTGATCAGCATCAGCGCATATGAGTACTTCGAAAGGAGGTTTGGATATTTTGCGCGATTGTATTGCTCCAGCGCGTTTATTCTGGCATATCTTTCCAAAATGGGTACGATACTTTATCTGCTGGGAATGGCGATCTCGGTTATGATTGGTATCGACACATTGTTGGTCGTGTGGGTATTGGGTATCCTGGTGATCGGTCTTACCCTGGTCGGCGGATTTGAAGCGATCATCTGGCTCGATGTCCTGCAGGGCTTCCTGTTGATTGCGGCGGGGATAACTGTATTCTCGATCCTGGTATTCTCTATCGACGGCGGAGTGGCGGCGATCTTTCAGATTGCGGAGGACAATGGACGTACCGGCTTCGGACCCTACCACTGGAGTTTTGTGGAACTTACCTTCTGGGTAATGGCCATCAATGGTTTTTTCTTCGCTATTCAAAATTTCGGCACGAATCAGTTGGTAGTCCAACGGTTCATAACCGCCCGCACCGGAAAAGAAGCTATCAGGGCGTCGCTGATGGGTATTCTGTTGAGTGTTCCGTTATGGGCATTGTTCATGTTCATTGGCACCGCCTTGTACGCCTATTATGCGATCTTACCGTCGGGGTTGCCGGAAAACATCAACCCTGATTCTGTGTTCCCGCTATTTATTATGAATAAGCTTCCCGTCGGCGTAGTGGGCCTTGTGATCTCCGGTTTAATTGCCGCGGCGTTCTCCAGTCTCGATTCTGAACTGAACAGTATATCCGCCGTTATTACTCAGGATTTTTATTCACGTTTGCGGAAAAACGTTTCCGACCGGGAGAAGCTTGTATTTGGAAAGATTACGGTCGTTGTGACAGGGGTATTTGCCATGGTGGTGGCGACGATCTTTATTCACATGGGCGGGGAGGGGGCGCTAGGCATTGTTATCTCGCTCTATGCAATTTTCTCGGGGGGAATTGCCGGAATGTTTCTTCTGGGATTGTTTTCAAGAACGGCCAACAAAAGGGGAGTGTATATCGGTATCGCATCGTGCGTGATTTTTACCGCTTATGCGGTCCTTACGTCAACGACTGTCAAAGACGTTCTGTTGCTCGACCTGGGTTCCTGGAATTTCACGCATCACAAGTACATGATGGGGGTTTACAGTCACATGATTCTTTTCTTGGTTGGCTTTATAGCCAGTAAGTTCTTCCGTGATCGCGTGGCTGATGACAACTTGACTTTTTACGGCTGGCTGTCGAAGCGAAATACACGAAAGGCTGAGAATCCGGCATAAGTAAATTGAGAGTCCGGAAATCCTGAATCCTGATTCATCCAAAATACTATCGTTATTTTTTTCTGAAACTCAATTGCTTTATATTACACATACTCGACACACGGTCCTGTGTTGAGTGACCGGTCCGGAAATCCGGATATCACGTACGCGTTTAGGTTTTCCCTCTCAACCTGGATTTTATGTTGGCAAAAACGTACGGAAGCGCTGTCCACGGTGTGGATGCACGCACAATCCTGATCGAAGTCAATGTCGGACAAGGTACGCGATTCTTTATGAGCGGCCTTCCTGATAGCGCGCTGAAAGAAAGTCAACTGCGTGTAGAGTCAGCGTTGAAACATCTCGGTTATTTCATGCCGCGTAAGCGAACGGTTGTCAATCTTGCGCCCGCCGACATCCGCAAGGAGGGTTCGGCTTACGACTTGCCCATCGCACTATGTGTGCTCGAAGCCTCCGAACAGATTTACACGGGAAAGTTGTCGGAGTTTATGATCATGGGCGAACTCGCGCTGGACGGCACGCTTCGTCCTCTCAAAGGCGTGTTGCCGGCAGCCATCCATGCACGTCGTGAAGGTTATAAGGGACTAATCGTTCCCGAAGCAAATGCGCGTGAGGCTGCCGTTGTGGAGGGCCTGGATGTCTATCCGGTGTCCACGTTGCCACAGGCGGTCGACTTTCTTTCTGGTAACCTTGTCATCGAGCCGATGCAGGTAAATGTCCGCGAGATATTTCGCTCGCATTCGAAGGCGTATGATACCGACTTCCGCGATGTGCAAGGTCAGGAGAACATCAAGCGTGCGCTGGAGATTGCGGCGGCCGGTGGTCACAATGTCATCATGATCGGACCACCCGGCGCAGGTAAGACGATGCTTGCAAAGCGTTTGCCGACGATACTCCCTCCACTGACGCTGAACGAAGCATTGGAGACCACTAAGATACATTCAGTGGCTGGGAAGCTCGGGCGTGACGTCGGGTTACTCACGACCCGCCCTTATCGGAGTCCCCACCACACGATGTCGAACGTTGCCATGGTCGGCGGAGGTAGTCATCCTCAACCTGGCGAGATTTCCCTCGCCCACAACGGTGTGTTGTTTCTCGACGAGCTTCCCGAGTTCAAGCGCTCGGTGCTGGAGGTGATGCGGCAGCCGATGGAGGAAAGGAAAGTCACCATTTCAAGGGCAAAAGTGTCAATCGAATATCCCGCGAATTTCATGCTTATCGCCAGCATGAATCCGTGCCCATGTGGATACTATAACCATCCGGAAAAGGAATGTCTTTGTGGGACGGCTGTTGTTCAACGATATTTGAGTAAGATAAGTGGTCCGCTGCTAGACCGTATCGATCTTCATGTAGAAGTGGTGCCGGTAAGTTTTGATGAGATGACCGCCAACCGTCGCGTGGAAACGAGCGAGACGATCCGTACGCGTGTCGTCCATGCCAGGGAAATTCAAACGCAGCGGTTCGTGGGATACAGGAATATCTACTGCAATGCTATGATGCCATCGCATTTGGTCAAGCAGATTTGCGCCATTGACGAGAGTGGCAACGCATTGCTGAAGACTGCGATGGAGCGTATCGGACTTTCCGCCAGGGCATACGATCGTGTGCTGAAAGTATCTCGAACGATCGCCGACCTTGCCGGAAGCGATCGTATCTGCGCGGAACATCTTTCGGAGGCGATTACGTACCGCAATCTGGATCGCGATGGATGGGCGGGATAGTAGAGAGCGGTTATTACTTTGTCTCTCTTTTCTTCCATTCCATAGCGCGTTCGGCAAGTTCGTTTTTGAAAGTTTTCCAGCGGTACAAAGTAGCCGGATCGAAATCGGCTCCATTCGACCATACGATCGTTCCGGTTTCCTTATCAACTTGTACGCTTCGGAAGAGCGCAGGTTCTCGGAGTGGCCCGTATACCGGCCCGTAAAGTACGGGTTCGAGGTCTATCGTTTGTTCCGTCTCGTCATCGAATATGACAGTTATCTCGTATAACGATGGCACTGTAACGGAGATTATTTTTGCGATTACGTGTTTCATAGTTCGTTAAGTTAAGGGATCAATTTTCAAAGGGTGTTGCCCCTGCTGCAATAATTCCCAGCATGTTAATAATTCATGTTTATGCAATTTTGCCCAGGTAACTATCAGGTGCAATTGTTTTCCCGGGACCTTACCTGCAAGCATTTCGATTTTATCTATACTGACTACGGCGACGGACTCCTGGTAATATGCGTGAAAGTGGGGCCGGTGGTGTTGTGAGAGCGGCTCCATGAACATGCGTATGATGATCCCATAGAATCGCGCTATTTCCGGCATCTTGCGTGTGGTTTCAGTTTCACATGGAGTTGCTTCATGTTGATATTTTTTATCTGGCCTCGCACAAAGATATTCTTTTGTGTTGCGTGATTGATTTCTGTTGGCAACAGAAAACCTGACATTTTTTTATCGTTCCCGGAATTGCTACTGGTAAAATACGACTGGGTCCGTATCCGGGCACTGTCGTTGATACTTACGGAGGAGACAGCGAAGTCCTTTGGGATGAATAGCTATTCAACGACGATACGGATCGTAAACGTCGTCCCTTTGTCGACTTCACTATCGACGGAGATGGTGCCACCCATGGCTTCGATCTGGCTCTTGACGAGGAAGAGACCTACGCCCCGAGCTTCCTGATGATCGTGAAATGTCTTGTGGAGACCGAATAATTTGTCGCCGAATTTCTTCAGGTCGATCCCCTGGCCGTTGTCCTTCACTTCCAGGATAAGGTCATTTCCTTCACGCCGTGTTCTGAAGTGAACGGAGGGAGCCCGGTCGGGCGACTTGTACTTCACAGCATTGCTCAAGAGGTTCTGAAAGATGCTTTCGAGATAAGGTTTTGAATAGCGGATAGACGGAGCATCGTTGAAATCGAAGGTGACCGAGGCCTGTGCCATGATCAACTCGCCTTCGAGCGACTGCACTACTTTGTCGAGTACCTCCTTAAACCTGACGTCCGTCAGCACCACGTTCGCGGGGGTGCGGGCTTTCAAGGTATCCATTAGCTCGTTCATGGTCTCGCTCAGGTTCTTGGCCACGTTCCTGAGCTTCTCGAAGATCAGTTTGTAGTCAGTGATCTCGCTGCTGTCGTTGAGCAAATTGATGAGAGCCTGAATGTTGCTCACCGGCGCACGAAGATTGTGCGAAATGATGTGTGCGAACTCATCGAGTTTTCGATTCTGCAACTGGAGTTGCTGCGCCACACTCTCCAGGGAAGATTTCGAATCGAGTATGTTCTTTTCGGACCGCTTCCTTTCGGAAATGTCTATAGCGGATGCGTAGACGACACGGGCGACCGGATCTGGTGCCAATGCCCACAGCAACCAACGGAAGGATCCGTCCTTGCACATCAGTCGATGTTCAAACGTGTGGAGGCTACGGGTAGTCGACATCTTTGCAAGGTGCTCCTGGGCGCGCTGGCGATCATCGGGATGGACGAGGTCGAATACTGATCTCGTCCGGATCTCTTCGTCGGTCCACCCGAGGGTAAGTTCCCACGAAGGACTGTTTCGGATCAAATTACCATTGAAGTCTACGATGGAGTTGAGGTTGACGGGATTGTTGAAGAAACGGAGGTTTTGTTCTGCGACTTCAAGAAAGGTTTCCTCAGACTCCTTCTGCGATGTCACGTCTTGCACAAACCCTTCGAACATAATGGCTTTGTCTCCGTCGTAAAGCGCAACTCCTGTCTCGTCTACCCAACGCCACTCTCCGGTCAGGTGTTGCAGGCGATACTGGAGATGATATGTCTTTCTTTCCGCCACATTATTTTGAAGTTCTTCTTTTCTCCGCCTGACATCGTCGGGATGAAGGAGGTCGACGTAGTCGCGTACACCGGACATGAAGTCCTTCCTTCGGTAGCCCGTCAGCGCTTCAATCCGGTCGTTTACATAAATAATGGAAAGGTTCTCGTCATTGCGGCACAGATAGATCACGCAAGGAATATTCTCTGCAAGCAGTCTGAACTGGTCTTGCGGGAATTTTCTCTCACTGGTGTCTTTTTCAGAAGATGACGGCTCTGTCATTAGGTACTCAAAATTAAGGAATTTTGTCAAAGCGCAGTGGATTGTCCCTGGCCGGAAATCCGCGTTGGCGCCTGGCTTCGAAAACAATGACCGCCGCAGCAGTGGAGACGTTCATGGAATCGATCGCCCCGGACATGGGTATTATGATGGGATGCTGGTCTTTTGTAATCCAAGTTTCAGAGAGTCCCGTTGATTCAGTACCCATCACTATTGCGCTGGGTGTCGTAAAGTCTACGGTGTGATATGGTCTTGACGCTTTCAAGTAGGTGCTATAGGGAACAATGCCGTTCTGTTCAAGCCACTGCCGGGTTTCTTCTGACGTTGCCGAAGCAACCTGTGTCGTGAAGATGCAACCGACACTTGAACGGATAACGTTAGCATTGTAAAAGTCAGTCCGCGGATCACAGATGATCACCGCATCGAGTGCTGCGGCATCTGCCGTGCGGAGGATAGCTCCGAGATTACCAGGCTTCTCGACTGATTCGAGCACGAGTACGAGCGGATTCTGACTGAGTCGGATATCATCGAGTCGATGGGTTTTCTGTTCTGCTACAGCAAGGACACCACCTGAATTCTCCCGAACGGCAATTTTGTCGAATACTTCCTTTGAAACGGGGATGAGGAGCTTGTCCCCGGCATCCAGTTCTTTCAGTTCTGCAGGGGTGATTAACGCATCGCAATAGAACAGATTCCCGATCTTGTAGCCTGCTTGTAGTGCCAGGAGTATTTCCTTTCGCCCCTCGATAACAAACAGCCCTTGTCTTCGCCGCTCGCGCGGTTTTTCAAGTGCTATGAGGTTCTTGATCTTCGGGTTTTGCGGGCTTGTAATTGTGAAATGCATCGCGAGTACGCAAATATAGTGAATTGCATTACTGAACGGGATTGATTCCCGCGCTGGCGACTGGGTGAAGCTCTGATTATTGGGAAACCTTGACTAGATTGAGCCCCTGTAATATTTCTACTATTGGACATCATACTGGAACATCCTGCGTCCTGGAAGGACTATGAACTCATCGATTCCGGGGACTATGAGAAGCTTGAGCGTTTTGGTCCCTATATACTGATCCGCCCGGAGCCGCAGGCGTTGTGGCGGCGTAAATTGTCGGATGACGAATGGAAA
Organism: uncultured Roseivirgaceae bacterium; assembly: GCA_964438975.1. Taxonomy (GTDB): domain Bacteria; phylum Bacteroidota; class Bacteroidia; order Cytophagales; family Cyclobacteriaceae; genus Chryseosolibacter. Next base: position 88,926 of record CAYTMU010000002.1, read on the forward strand.
AGACTCGCACACGCGAAATTTGTTCGCGAACAGAAGGATAAATTTCGTTTCACCGACGAGGTGAAAGGAGGGTGGTCGAGGGGGCCGGAAATGCCGGAAAGCTGGGAGATCGGCTACCGATACGATAACCTGGCGCTTACTCTCAGGCTGGCGCTTACCGGTTTTGGTCACGTGGGAGTTTTCCCCGAACAAGGATCCAACTGGAATTTTGTTTATGATACCATCCGGCGATGGGAGACCACGCGGCCGAGGGTCCTAAACCTGTTTGCGTATACTGGCGCAGCCTCGGTAGTAGCTCGGGCAGCCGGCGCCGAGGTTGTCCATTGTGATGCATCCCGCCCCGGTCTGAACTGGGCTAATCAGAACATGCAACTCAACGGCATGTCTGATATACGCTGGGTATATGAGGATGCCCTGAAATTTGTTAAGCGGGAGGTTAAGCGCGGAAATCGTTACAATGGTATCATTATGGACCCACCGCCCTATGGAAGGGGGCCGGATGGCGAAAAGTGGACGTTGCAAGAGCAACTCGATCCTTTCGTCGGGATGGTCGCCGAACTGCTGGAGGATACGAATTGTTTTTTCATATTGAATCTGTATGCCGCGGGTCTCTCGGCAATTGTCGGTTACAACGTTGTTGGTACCTATCTGGACTCTTCCCGGATCACCTTTGGGGAGTCTGTTTTGAAAAGCAAAAACGATTCTGACCTCCCGATGGGAACTTTCCTGCGATACGCCCGCTGAAAGTGCATTTCGTCCAAATTGGGGCAGCGTTTACACTTTTTCCCAAATAGTAGTACCTTTGCGCCTCCAATTACAAAAACCGCGAATTCTCACCGTTTATGGATGTTAACAAAATCAGGAACATTGCCATCATAGCACACGTCGACCATGGCAAGACCACTCTCGTCGACAAACTGCTTATGGCCGGTAAACTCTTCAAGGAGCACGAAACTCCTGGCGAGCTTATCATGGACAGCAATGATCTGGAGCGGGAAAGGGGTATTACTATCATTGCCAAGAACGTATCCGTTCGTTACAAGGACTACAAGATCAATGTGATAGATACACCGGGTCACAGTGACTTCGGGGGAGAAGTTGAGCGGGTACTGAATATGGCCGACGGATGTATTTTGCTGGTAGACGCCTTTGAAGGACCTATGCCGCAGACACGCTTCGTCCTCCAGAAGGCACTTCAACTCGGACTGAAGCCCATCGTTGTTATTAACAAAGTGGATAAGAAGAACTGTACGCCCGACGAAGTTCACGAGCAGGTTTTTGATCTCATGTACCAGCTGGACGCGACGGAGGATCAACTCAATTTTCCGGCATTCTACGGATCGGCCAAGCAAGGCTGGATGAGCACTGATTGGAGGAATCCAACCACAGACATTGTTGCGCTGTTGGAAGGCATCATCGAACATATTCCCCCGCCAGCGACTGAGGATGGATCAGCACAGTTACTCATCACGTCACTTGAATATTCTTCCTATATCGGCCGCGTGGCAATTGGAAGAGTGCATCGAGGTAGCCTCAAGACCAACCAACAGGTCGCGCTGGTAAAGCGCGACACGAAGGCAATTGTCAAGTCGCGCATCAAGGATCTGTATGTATTCGAAGGATTCGAGAAACAGAAGGCCGATGAGGTAAAAGCCGGGGAGATATGTGCGATCGTGGGCCTCGAAGGATTTGAGATCGGCGATACCGTCGCGGATGTGGAAAATCCGGAAGGGATGAAGACAATCGCGATCGATGAGCCGACCATGAGCATGTTGTTTACGATCAACAACTCACCTTTCTATGGGAAGGAGGGCAAATTCGTGACTTCGCGTCACATCAAGGAACGCCTGGAGAAAGAATTGGAGCGGAATCTTGCACTTCGGGTGGGAGATACGGGATCGGCGGACTCGTTTATGGTATACGGTAGGGGGGTTCTACACCTTTCGGTCTTGATTGAAACGATGCGTCGGGAGGGATACGAATTGCAGATCGGACAACCGCAGGTTATTTTCAAGGAGATTGACGGTGTGAAATGTGAACCCGTGGAGGAGTTGACTATCGACTTGCCGGAGACCGACGCTGGAAAGGCAATAGAAACGGTGTCGCAACGCAAAGGGGAGATGACCAATATGGAACCGAAGGGTGATCGCATGATCCTCAAGTTCATCATTCCAGCTCGCGGCATCATCGGCCTTCGCAACTACCTTCTCAATGTAACGGCAGGAGAAGCGATCGTCACACACCGATTTAAAGAGTACCAGCCATATAAGGGAGATATCCCTGGTCGTATCAACGGATCGCTGATCGTCATGGATCAGGGAGAAGCCATCGCTTATAGTCTTCACAACCTTCAGGATCGCGGAAGGTTCTTCATTGAACCAGGAGAACCTGTGTACGAGGGACAGGTCATCGGGGAGAACTCACGCAGTGGAGATCTTGTGATCAATGTTACCAAAACAAAGAAGCTGACCAACATGCGAGCTTCCGGCGCCGACGAGAAAATGCGGATAGCTCCCGCTGTGAAGTTTTCGCTGGAGGAAGCACTTGAGTATATACAAGCTGACGAGTACGTTGAAGTAACACCGAAATCAATCCGGTTGCGAAAGATCTACCTGACGGAGAACGAACGGAAACGTTACTCCAAGGCGTAATAAAAAAGCGGTCCTGAACAGACCGCTTTTTTATTACCTGATCTCCCGCTACTTACTATCTGGTTGGCGGGCTTTCGCGAAGTCACCCGCTTTGATGATACTGATCCTGTCAACGCTGAGGTATTTCTTCATGGCGTTATTAATGTCTGCTACCGTGAGGTCCGCCACTTTCTTCTCGATGGCTTCGTCCCAGCTGAAATTCCGATCGATATACAGATAGTGATTGAGCGAACCCGCAAGTCCTCCGTCTTGTGCACGGCTGACGTTGCGCGACTGAAGCCAGCCGGATTTCGCTGCGGCCACTTCCTCCTCCGTGAAACCCTCAGTAATTACTTTTTCGATCTCTTCGCGGAACGCTTCTTCGAGCTTCCCGGCGTTTTCCGGAGCATAGATCGCGTACGCGAAGAAGCTGCCTACCGGATCCAGCGAGCCAGCGCTGAACTGTGACCCTACGCCGTAACTAAGTCCTTCTTTCTGTCGGATACGGGTGGCAAGTCTTGAGTTGAGGAATCCGCCACCCAACATATAGTTGCCTAGCACAAGGGCAGGGTAATCAGGATTGTCGTCCCGGAATTCGAAGTTGTATGCACCAACGAAAAACGCATTGGCTTTGTCCGGAGTCTCAAATGAGCGATTGATAGTTTCGACTGCGATTGCTTTCGATTTGATCCTGTCGAAGGCTTTCGGACTCTTCCAGTTTCCAAATAGCTTGTTAACCTGATCGCGAATTGCATCGGCATCGAAATCGCCGACTACTGACATGGTCGCGTCGGACATCCCGAAAAAATTTTTGTGAAAATCCTTCACATCACTAAGCGCAGCTGCCTTGATTCTCGATTCAGATTCATCAAATGTTTCTACATAACGCGGGTCCCCGGCAGGGTACGGACTGATATGTCGCTGTATCTCTGTCAAGGCGATCGCTTGAGGGTTGCTCTTCTGCGACTGCACACCCGCAAGACGTTCGCTCTTCAGTTTCTCGAACTCATCCGCGGGGAATGAAGCCTCCTTCAGGATTTCACCGACGATATCCAGGACTTCCGCGAGGTTCGGTCGTGTAGTGGAAATGCTCACGGAAGTTTGCGTCGCCCCACCACCGATATGGACGTTTGCTTTCAGCCTGTCGAAAGCATCCTTGAGTTGCTGCCGCGTGTGTTTTGATGTTCCCTTGTCGAGCATGGACGCAGCGAACTCTGCAACTGTTGATTTGTTTATGAGTGAAGAGAGATCTCCGTAGCGAATCGTGATACGGGCTTCAACCGACTCGCCTCGTGTTTTCTTGGGGAGCATCGCGAGTTCCATGCCGTTCGGTAATTGAGCTCGTACTGTACGCGATTCAATGTTGGACGGTGCAGGATCGAACTCCTCGCCCATAGCGACTCCTTCGCCGCCTTTGTAGTCTTTAACCAACTCCGCTACGTTGGGTGCGGGCGGGATCTCAGCGCGATCAGGTTTGTCCGTCGGGATGAACATCCCGGTTGTTCGATTGTCCCGCTTCAGGTATTGTCCCGCAACGCGTTTGACGTCTTCGACGGTGACATCTTTTATGCGATCACGTCCCAGGAACAGTAGCCGCCAGTCGCCAGAACCAATTGCTTCACTTAGTCGTAGCCCGATAAGCTCCGATGAATTGAACATCAGGTCAATGGATTTCAGGATCTCGTTGCGCGCGCGCTCGACTTCTTCGTCAGTCGGGGGATTGTCAACTACTTTGTCAAGTGTTTCACGCATGGTATTCAACGCTGTCTCCGCGGACGCATCCTTTAACACCTCTGCATATGTTAACAACAGACCGGGCTCTTTCCATTGGAAAGCAAACGCTCCGGATGATGTCGCTTCTTTTGAATCTACAAGCGCTTTGTATAGACGTCCTGATGGTTCTGAACCCAATACTTCGGTAAGTACCTGTATGGCTGCGAAATCAGGATGCGAAACCGCGGGAATATGATATGCCGTCATGGCAAGTTGAATATCTCCAACGCGACGAAGGACCACAGAGCGCTCACCATCCTGGGTTGGATCGAGGGTGTAGCTCGGTTCAAGGACACGTGTCGGCCGTGGGACCACTCCAAAAGCTTCATTTACCATTTCGAGCGTCTTCGCTTCATCGATCTTTCCGGCAACGGTGAGAATTGCATTATCCGGCTGGTAGTATTTCCGGTAGAATGCCTGCAGCCGTTCAATGGCGACATTTTCGAGATCTGATCGCGCTCCGATGGTTGACTTGCCGTAGTTGTGCCACAGATACGCAGTTGACATCACACGTTGCATGAGGATCCGAAAGGGATTGTTCTCTCCGGATTCGAGCTCGTTGCGTACAACGGTCATCTCACTGTCGAGATCCGCTTTCGAAATGAACGAGTTCACCATGCGGTCAGCTTCAAGTTCGAGCGCCCACTTGAGATTGTCTTCAGTTGCTGTAAACGTTTCGAAATAGTTTGTTCGGTCGGTCCATGTCGTTCCGTTCGGGCGTGCCCCGCGTTCGGAAAGCTCCTGAGGTATGTTCGGATGCTTAGGTGTTCCTTTGAAGACCAGATGTTCGAGCAAGTGTGCCATTCCGGTCTCTCCGTAGTTCTCGTGTCGTGAGCCGACGAGATAAGTAACGTTCACCGTAACGGTTTGCTTTGAAGGGTCGGGAAACAGTAGTACCCGGAGACCGTTGTGAAGTAGGTACTCTGTGATTCCTTCTACGGAAGTTACTTTGACGGGAGGGGGTAGCGCCACTTTTTCTTCTACCTTGACCGTTTCGGGCTTGGACTTGGTGGCTTTTGATCTTTTCTTTTGCCCTGTTGCCGGTATCCCGAAAGCCAGGGCGGCAATGAGCACAAGGATGGTTGTTTTCATGCAGATTAGGTTTTGAGTTGAGTTCTGCAAAATAGCGAATTTCGGAGGATTATGCTCCCTAAACCTACGCTCGCTGCTTCAAAGGTATCGCGACTACGGGAGTTACGATGTCCCCCTGCCGCATAGCCACGAAGGTCGTTTTCTTTTAAGAAGTTTCTCCGAAATTCCCTGAGTGGCCTCTGCGACCCTCAGTGCTTTCCAGGAATGCCATCACGCTGCAACCGCTTGATACAATTTTCCAGCGACCGATATTGGTGATAACACGCTTTCCAGATGTGGCCCTTTAATGCCGTTCTGAGTTCTGGCTGTTTGTCGAGACCACCGGAGTACCATTCGCCGTGTTCATGATCCATGAGATTTGCGTTAATGTATTCCCAGAGCCAGACGAACCGGTCATAGTATTGCATCTCATCTTCGGGAAAAAAGTCAGCCATCAAAAGGAGTGTGTTCAGTCCTTCGGCTTGCGCCCACCAGTTCTTTGTGTTGCGTGTAATAGTAATGCCCGGTTTATCCTGGAAGTAGTATCCTTCGTCATAGAATCCTCCGGCTATCGTGTCCCATCCGTTTAACAATGCGTGGTCGACCATTTTCTTGGCAATTCGAAGGGTAGTGGTGTCATTTTCGATACCAGCAACATGAGATGCTTCCAACATCAGGTATGCTGTTTCGACATCGTGGCCGAAAGAGACGTGATCCAGGTTGTGATGTTTCATGATTACCTCCTCTGACGAGTCCCGGAATGAAACAGGTGTCCAGTCGGGGTGTAGGAATAGTGTGAGGTGTCCTTTGTCTGTTGAGATAACGTCGCGTACGAGGTACAACATCTCTCGTAATCGTTCTCCTACCAACGGGTCGGGCAAAACCTGGTAAAGCTCAGTGAAGGCTTCCAGCAAGTGAATAGAACTGTTTTGATCCTTGTAACCAAGGGCTGAAGTGGATGGGACGTTCGAGTCGCGTACAATCACGGAGCCGTCGCGGCGCAGGTGTTGATAATACCCTTTGTGAATTGTGTCGTGGCTGTGTTCCTCCAGCCACATGAAAGCTTTTTTCGCGAGTGATAATGCACTTGTGTCGCCGGACGCCATCACATATGCAGCAAGACCGTAAATAGCAAAGGCATTGCCATACGCGGTTTTCGCCTCGTTGGGATCTTGGACCACAATCCCCTCGCGATCGACCAGTTGATGAAAACCGCCGTATTTTTTGTCCCACATGACATCGCGGAGGAACCTGGCACCGTGTGCGGAAGCTTGCAAATAGTACGCGATGTCCGGGTACGCCATCGCGGCTCGTGCGGTTGTCCACACGTGCCGGGCTTGCGTCACGATCATCTTGTCCTGTGCGCCAGTTGGCGTGAAGTCAAAAGCGAACGTGCTAAGAAATCCACCATGCACGCTGTCGATCGAGGCGGGATACCACACATCGAGCAATCCGGCACGCGCAGCTTGTTCGAACGCTTTGGCTAGCTGAAAACGCTCTTCGCCCGTTTCCGAGGGCTTGCATGAGACAACGATAATGGGCAATAATAGGATAAGATGTTTCATGCTACCGGATGTCTTTGCCCAGCATCGGGAAAAGTCGTCGGAGATCTTCTTCGGTGGGTTGTGTGCCGTATTCGCAGATCTCAAAAGCTTCTGCGTATGAGATGTCTGCGGCCTTTGATCCGTACCATTTTTTGAGAGATTCGCGTACTCCGGGTGTTATTTTTCTCGCCCTGTTCACGGCAAGCCATTTTTTTCTGGCGGCACTGTCTTTCGGAACCTGATCGAGGTATCCGCCAATCCAAGGGAGCCATTCGTAAAATTGTGACTGATGTGCGTCAAGCGCTTCTACTTTCTGGTCGAACACCGAGGAGATATCAATGCTGACATCGGGGCGAAAGGCATTCGGTCGTTGGAATGAATCCTGAAAGTAGAAGAATACCGGATTCTTCTTCAGCGGGGGCGTGTCCGGAGCGATATTCGGTACACCGACCAGATAAGCCGCATCCAACACGAGCACACCCGTATAGCGATGATCGGGATGATAGTCATTAGGACGCGGCGAGAACACAATGTCAGCACCCCATTCGCGTATCTTGCGAATAATCTCAAGACGGACTTCTAACGAAGGGACGAGGCCGCCGTCGTGATTCGACAGGACCTCATACTCCACATCCAGGCGTCTTCCCGCCTCTTTAGCTTCGGCTAGCCGACGACTTGCGATAGTCGCGCGGTCCATTTCCTGATGACCTGCATCCCCATTGGTGACGGACAGAAACTTTACCGCGTGCCCCATTTTTCGGTATAAGATGGCTGTCCCGCCGCCAGCCAGTTCGCAATCGTCGGGGTGACCGCCGATCATCATGATCCGCAGAGGCTTGGTTTGACTGAATGTAGGAGTGATGATCATCGCGACAGCGAGTATCAACAGGACGATATTCTTCATGAACGATTTCTTTGTTATCGACAGGGAAGGTAGGAAAAAATCCAGAAGACCCCGCGCCGGGTCGGAAGTTTTCATATGACTGCTTCGTCGCTGGAATGACTGACCGCCAGGAGCAATCTTTTCAGGCACTCATTCACGTACTCTCCGGTGCCGGGGGCATACCAGTTCATCAATTGTGTCTCGTAGTGATCGATGTCGTAGTATTTTTCCGGGGTCAGATAGCCAATATACCCACCGTTAAAACTGGTAATCATCGCGCGTTTGTTGACGGTTGAGGCAACGGAGTCAAGTGAAGCGTTGAATTCCCCCGAGAAATCGCAGGGCGTCCCTAGCATCACAACGTCTCCGACGCGCAGTACCGTAAGAAAGGCATCATACTTCCCAAAAGCTGCCCTGAAAAGCCATGAACGCAACTTCCAGTTCCTGGAAATTTTGACCTGTGGATCGCCTGGGTCGAACGGCACACGTCTCATGAGCAGATCACCGTCGTTCACCGGCTGCAACGTGTCGGGATTGCTGATCAGAGCGTCGGTTAGTGCGTCGGCCATCCACTCCATGCAAGCCCAGTCGTTGCCCGGCGCCGATCCTCTGTGGCTGCCGACCCCTCCTGCTGCGAACATAGCGAAATCAAATCCGTTTCCTTCCAACTTGTCGACAACCAGTCCCGGGTAGTCCCGCGAGAGCTCAAGTGTCCCTGTTGACAGACAGGTCGCGTGCGCGGCATAACTCACGAGCACGGCCCGTGAACTATCGGCGCGGTGTGCTTCGAGTATTCGAAGCCATGGATCTTCGACACCGTCATCGATCAGCCGGTTTTCGACGGCGTCCGGTATTGCAACTGCACCGCTCTTCAGAACACCCGGTATCAAATCGTCGTTCGCACGCGCGATGCTGGCTACAATCCCATCGGCAAGGAAGTGGACGATGCTGTCATCGTATGCTCCGTATATAAATCGAGTGGCACCTTCCCCCCAATGTCCGATACTGTTATGGCTATGGGTCGCTGTGAGGTAAGTGTTGTCGAGGCTGAATCCTATTTGCGCGAGTTTCTCGGGAAGTATTCTGGTGACCATCGGAGGTATGATCAATAGATCGGCTGAGACGATAGCCACCTTTTGTGTGCCGTTGCTGATGACCATCGAACGAACAAAAATTGAATCGTGCACGGTAACGTATGGTTTGCCTTTGCGTTTTCCGTAACCCGCAGTCGAAACAGGATGTGGAGGTGTGATATTTGTTTTGCCAACGCCGATGGCGAAGCCCTCTGCTGATTTCGAAGTGCTCGTATCGAGGTTTGCGATAAGTTCAAATGTCGAACCGTAAGTATCAAGTTCGCGTGCAGGTGTGCGATCGACGGGAGCAATGGACGAGAGTATGAGTATCACGATCGCTCCGATAATGCCGGTGACCGTGAGTGCTGTATAACGTAAAATTTTCCAGAGCATGCGAGTGCAAGATAGCGATTACTCTCGACCGGCAACATCCATAAGACAAACTAGCTTAATCCCATCGATATCTGTAATTTTGAAGTCCATCATCAGACGAATACATGGATACTGAAGCTACTCGCGCGGAGAGGGCACGCAAGCAATCACCTGCCAGCCACCAAAGTCCGGTTCCCTACAAACCCACACATAAGGTTCGGATTGTGACAGCGGCCAGTTTGTTCGATGGCCATGACGTTGCGATAAATATTATGCGCAGGATCATCCAGGCAACAGGCTGTGAAGTCATTCACCTTGGCCACGACCGAAGTGTGGAGGATGTTGTCAACACTGCAGTTCAGGAAGACGTTCAGGCGATCGCGATAACCAGCTATCAGGGCGGCCACAACGAGTATTTTAAGTATATGTACGACTTGCTTCAGGAAAGGGGCGCGGGACATATCAAAATATTTGGAGGCGGGGGCGGCGTCATTCTTCCGGAGGAGATCCGCGATCTGATGAGCTACGGCATTACGCGTATATATTCCCCGGACGACGGTCGGGGGATGGGTTTACAAGGTATGATCAATGACCTGGTGATGCAGAGTGATTTCCCGACAGGGGAAACAGCGATAGAGGATTTGTCCCACCTTACGCCAACCAATCATCTGGCTATTGCGCGACTAATCTCTGCAGCTGAGAACTATCAGGATAAGCATCGATCTGTCCTGGATGACGTGCGAAATTTGGCATTGACCCGAAACGTGCCGGTACTTGGAATTACCGGCACCGGAGGTGCCGGAAAGTCGTCCATGATCGATGAGATTGTCCGGCGTTTTCTTCGCGCCTCCGGCGACAAAACACTGGGTATCGTTTCAGTGGATCCGTCCAAGCGAAAAACAGGTGGCGCATTGCTGGGTGACCGCATCCGGATGAATGCTATTAACAATCCCCGCGTGTATATGCGCTCGCTGGCAACGCGGCAGAGCAACCTTGCGATGTCCGTTCATGTGAAGGATGCCGTTCAGATACTAAAGACCGCAGGCTTTGACCTCGTTATCCTCGAAACCTCCGGGATCGGCCAGAGCGATACAGAGATACTCGATCACAGTGACGTGTCGCTATATGTTATGACACCGGAGTACGGTGCTGCGACGCAGTTGGAGAAAATCGACATGCTCGACTTTGCCGATGTTATCGCACTCAATAAGTTCGATAAGCGTGGTGGCATGGACGCGCTTCGCGATGTCAAAAAGCAATATCAGCGCAATCACCAGTTGTGGACGGCCAACGTTGATGATATGCCCGTCTTTGGAACGATTGCGTCTCAGTTCAATGATCCGGGGACGAACCATTTGTATGTGAAACTGATGGACGTTCTTGCTGAGAAGACGCACGCCGACCTCAGGTCCTCAGCCGCCCAAACAGCCGACGTTTCGGAGAAGATATTTGTGATTCCTCCGCATCGAACGCGGTATCTTAGTGAAATAGCCGAGGAGAATCGCAGATTCCGCGAATGGACCGTCGAACAGCGCGAACTGGCACAACGTCTGTACGCGTTGATGAAGTCCGTTGATATCTTCCGTGAATCCGGAGTTGATCCCAATGCGCCTGCGGTCGTAGAATTGGAGAGACAGTGTACAGCATTGAAGATGCGACTGGATCAAGTGAATCTGCGCATGCTGGAAACATGGGATGAGAAAGTAAAGGCTTACCAGGAACGGGATTTCGTATTTTCAGTGCGAGGAAAGGAAGTATCTGTTCAAACACATACCGATTCACTTGCTCATACACAAATTCCGAAAGTTGTGCTGCCGCGGTATGAGGGTTGGGGCGACAGATTGTTCTGGGCATTGCACGAGAATGTGCCCGGCGAGTTTCCCTACACCGCGGGGATATATCCTTTCAAGCGGGAAGGTGAAGACCCTACCCGTATGTTCGCGGGAGAGGGCGGTCCCGAGAGAACGAACAGGCGATTTCACTATCTGAGCTATGGCATGCCTGCCAAGAGGTTGTCTACCGCGTTCGATTCTGTAACACTGTACGGGCATGACCCCGATTATCGGCCCGACATCTATGGTAAGATCGGGAATTCAGGAGTGAGTGTCTGTTGTCTCGATGACGCGAAGAAGTTGTACAGTGGATTCAATCTTGCCGATCCGCGCACTTCGGTGTCGATGACGATCAATGGCCCTGCTCCGATGCTACTTGGCTATTTTCTGAACGCTGCTATCGATCAGCAATGCGAGATCTACATCCGCCAGAATGGTCTGGTCGACGAGGTGAACAGAATGGTTGAGGAGCGCTACCGCGATGCACCCAGACCGGCGTATCAGGGCGACCTTCCTGATGGAAATGACGGCTTAGGTCTTATGCTGCTCGGTGTGACCGGAGATCAGGTTCTTCCGCCAGACGCGTATGCGCGTATTCGGGAATCGACGTTGAAGCAGGTGCGAGGAACAGTACAGGCGGATATCCTTAAGGAGGATCAGGCACAAAACACATGTATCTTCTCCACTGAGTTCGCCTTGCGCCTGATGGGCGATGTGCAACAATATTTCATCAACTATGAGGTGCGCAACTTTTATTCGGTTTCGATCTCGGGCTATCATATCGCGGAGGCTGGTGCGAATCCGATCACACAATTAGCTTTTACGCTGGCCAACGGATTTACGTACGTTGAATACTACCTGAGCCGGGGAATGAGTATCGATTCGTTTGCCCCGAGTCTTTCGTTCTTCTTCAGCAACGGTATTGATGCGGAATACGCAGTTATCGGTCGTGTCGCGAGGAGGCTTTGGGCAAAAGCGATGAGAGATAAGTATGGCGCAAACGCCCGAAGCCAGATGCTGAAGTACCACATACAGACGTCAGGTCGTTCGCTGCACGCACAAGAAATCGACTTTAACGACATCCGCACTACCCTTCAGGCCTTATACGCGATCTATGACAACTGCAACTCATTGCATACGAACGCCTATGACGAGGCAATTACAACTCCAACGGAGGAATCAGTGCGGCGTGCCATGGCGATTCAGTTGATTATCAATAAGGAACTGGGTCTGGCCAGGAATGAGAACCCGTTGCAAGGGTCGTTCATCATCGAGGAACTCACGGATCTCGTGGAAGAGGCTGTGTTGGCTGAATTCGACCGGATCACAGAACGCGGTGGTGTGCTCGGTGCGATGGAGACAATGTATCAGCGTGGAAAGATACAGGAGGAAAGCCTTTACTACGAACAGCTCAAACACACGGGCGATTATCCGATCATCGGTGTGAATACGTTTCTCAGTTCAAAAGGCTCGCCGACGACGCTCCCCCGGGAGGTTATTCGTGCGACGACCGACGAGAAGGAATACCAGATCAAAATGTTGCAGAATTTACACCGCTTCCAAAAGGAGCATGAGAATGAAATGATCATACGCATTCAGGATGCAGCAGTGCGAAACGGAAACATCTTCTCCGAGCTTATGGAGGCGACCAAGGTATGCTCAATCGGGCAATTGACGAAGGCGCTGTTCGAAGTGGGCGGGCAATACCGGAGAAATATGTAGGCTCCCGGAGAAGGTTTGAAGATACCGGTTGCCGCAAGCGCCAACCGGTACCGAATAGTGGCTATTTGATAACTCCGCAGCTCAATCTTCCGCCTGCATTCCCAGTCGGTTGTGTTGTGAAATCGTCAGCCTTTTCATGGACGATAACTGCTTTACCAAGAACATTTGTGCTGTCGGGTCCGCCGATTGTCCATCCCTCAACCGTCACGCGCATGACTCCTTTGCCATCGTTTCCCACGGCCATATTTCCAACGTCTCCTTTATGACAGGGTCCGTCACCACGTTTGCCGTGTGGCTTCATAGTAGGATTCCAATGTCCTCCCGCTGATGAGGCGTCTTCCGCACTACAATCGCCCTTCTCATGAAGATGAACAGCGTGTTCGCCGGGGGTTAGATTGTTTACGGTTAGTTCGAACTGGACGCGGCTGTTTCCTTCATCTGTAAATATAGCCTCGCCCGTGACATTGCTGCCGCTGGCAGCTTCCATAACGGCCCGCGCAGTAGTTGTAGTAGCTGTCGTTTCTTCTTGTTGGGTACTTTCATTGTCAGCTTGCTTGCTTCCCGTGTTACAGCCCGACAAACAGAACATTGTTGCAACGGTGCAGATAACCATAATTGCGGATAATAGATGTCGGTGTTCTCCACCAACCGGAGTAGCCGTGTGCGATTTTTTCATGATGAGCTGTTTAGGTTGTGTTTTAATGACGCTACGTAAAGGTAGTGGCTAAATGACTGAAATGCCAGCCATGCCATTGTTTTTGACTATGTACAAAAATTCGTGCCTGGTCACCCAAGTCAGATTGCGGAGGGGGATCGATAGCTTGCCTTCAATTTACTGATCCGCGTTGAATGATTTTTGGCTGTGACTTTGCGGTATACTTTATGACATGCACACGTATTTTTCGCGTAACCGAACCGTGTTAAATCCGATCTCAATGATTGCGATCGCATGTTGTGTATCGTGAACCTAGGTGGTGGAGTTGGATCGCATCACTGTTTGTGTCTGATGTCGTGTATCATGTAGATGCATGATGCAACAAGAGCTAGCGCGTGAAGACGTAATATTAAAGCGCATCAACTTGAGAGTACATCACCTTGTTTGCTATGCAACGCATTTTGTGAACAGTCAAGATTATTTGAGTTTTTTTTTAGTTTATTAATCTTAGTAAGTATATTTACGCCTGAAGTCCTAGGTTGGACGACAAATAGTTTTATTTTTTTAAACCAAAAAACAAAAACGCTATGGCAAAGAAAGCGAAGAAAGCTGCGAAAAAGACAGCTAAGAAAGCGAAGAAAGCTGCAAAGAAGACAGCTAAGAAAGCTGCAAAGAAGTCAGCTAAGAAGACTGCAAAGAAGTCAGCTAAGAAAACCGCGAAGAAGGCTCCTAAGAAGGCCGCGAAAAAAGCTGCTAAGAAGAGAAAGAAGTAGCCAGTACAAGCCGGGTTTAACTAACCTGGCGAAATCTGGAAGAAGCCTGAGTACAACGTACTCAGGTTTTTTTTTGCTCTCGCTTTCCATCCGGTGGATTACTTCGGCTCTCTATATATACTTGATGACGGGGCCGATGCCCTTTAACCCTTCTTGCTTTTCACGGTTTTCGACTTCTTCGGCGGAACGGAAGCAGTGTCAAGGAAGGTCTCAAATGCATCGAGTTTTCTGGTCCAGAATGCACGATAGGTGTCTACCCAGTCTGCAACTTCGGCGAGCCGCTGAAGATTTGCTTCACACAGTCGTTCCCGCCCGTTTCTTCGGATTTCTATCAGGCCACATTCAGCCAGAATTCGTACATGTCTGGATATCGCCGGACGACTGACCCGGAAGTTGCCGGCAACTGCGTTAAGATTCAAAGAACCGTATGCAAGGATGTGTATGATCTGTCGGCGTGTCGGATCGGCGATCGCCTGGAATACGTCTCGTCTCATGGTTGTGATATATGTAACTGATGTGTTACAAATATACAGGTAACCGAACGATTACCTATGAATATCGGGAACAATCTTTTAGTAACCCATAATGCAAAAGATGCGGGGCGAATTAGGATAATTTCTGCCACGCATGTATTTTAGTGAAACGTTTCGTGTCGAATGCGAATACACATCAGTAAGAATCTCGAAGAAATCCCGCCGAATCTTATATTCGCACCCGAAAGTCATCGTTACCCATTATCTTTGAATCTTTATTAATTAACTTTTAAATCAAAAAACGCTATGGCAAAGAAAGCGAAGAAGGCTGCAAAGAAGTCAGCCAAGAAAAGCCCTAAGAAGGCTGCAAAGAAGTCAGCTAAGAAGGCTGTGAAGAAGTCGGCTAAAAAGGCTGCAAAGAAGGCTGCTCCGAAGAAAAAGGTAGCTAAAAAGAAAGTAGCCAAGAAAAAAGTGGCCAAGAAGAAGTCAGCCAGGAAACCTAATGCAGCGTTCATGGCTCCCTTGACGCTCAGCCCTGCGCTGGCCGACGTCGTAGGTAGCAAGCCGCTGCCGAGAACCGAGATCATCAAGAAGATCTGGGCGTATATCAAGAAGAACGGACTTCAGGATTCGCGCAACAGAAGGATGATCAACGCCGATGCCAAACTGAAACCTCTTTTTGGCGGAAAGAGCCAGATCTCAATGTTTGAGCTGGCCAAAGTTGTCAATAACAACGTGAAGTGAGTTGCGCCCGGTCCGGGCATCTCATTAAAATCCATGCAGAGTCACTTGCTATCGCGAGTGACTCTTTTGTTTCATCCTAGTTGATCCGTCTCAGTAGTGAGTCGATCGATTCACACAAACCGCGGAAATCGTGGTGCTTGTTGAGAAACTCGTTTGCACCGAGGGCTGCGTATTCTTCGGTTTCCTCAGGGTTTATCCGCGTTGAGTACATAACTACCGGTACAGTCTCGAGCCGCTTGTTCTGTCGCAGTGCCGCGAGCACCGTCTTGCCGTCCATGGTCGGCATGTGAATATCGAGAAAAATGTAGTCGGGCACGATCGTATCCCGAAGGATGTTGAGAACTTCTTTTGCATCCCGGGCAAGCAGGCATTTCGCCAGCGGGTTGACAGTTTTTACCGCCTTATAGAATATTTCCAGATCTTCGGGATCGTCATCAATGTTCAGAACGACTACCCCCTCATTTTTCGACACCTTCCTACCAGCCATAGCGTTCACTTTTACCTACACTCAGGACAATATATATTCCTGTTCCGGATATTGAAACCGTATGTGCAGATAATCGGGTAAGCTGAGTTTAAACTGGATGAGCTACCGTCATTCGTGCCGCAACCAGCTATATAGATTACTTTTTCGGAAAGTGAAGATGCACCTGGTCATGCATTGTATATAGCCGGTATACCTCGCCATCATGGACCATAACACCGCTTGATTTATTGTCGCGCAGGAGCGGGTTGCCCGGGTACTTGGTCCAGGTATTAAGATCGGATGAGACCGCTACATTTGTATTCCAGTCACTCCAGTCTTCGGTAGGAGTGCCGTGATAGTATGCGTAATAGTAGTCACCATAACGAATGATCTGATTCAATGCCACCCCGTATTTATCGTAGTCGTCGGGTCCCATCAATATGACCGGGTCGTCCTGAACGTGGTCCCATCTCTCCTGATCAGTGGAGGTGGCGTGCCAGATACCGAGGTCGGCATGCTCATAAAACAAGTGCCAGGTATCACCTTCGATGTATACCGTGGGTGTTCCATACACCCCCGGGGGAAGTGGCTCGCCATTGGTCGTATAGATGCGCAAGGGGCCGCGAGATGTCCAGTTGACCTTATCAGGTGATGTAAGCATATGTGCAACATCATTTTCACCTTCCGCAAACATATAGTAGAGGTCGTCATGTTTTAACACCATCATATCCTCAACCCACATATCGGAGAAGATCGGGTTGTCGCTGTGTCGATTCCAGGTAATCCCGTCGGCGCTCGTAGCGTATCCCAACGCCATCTTTTCGCCAGGACCGCTTCGGTACCCCGTGTACCAGAGATGATATCCGTCAGCCTCTTTGATCACAAATCCCCGTTCACGGATCTTTTCATCCCAGGTATCAGAGTTTGTTCCGGCGAACAATGGGTTGCCTTCGTAAGAATCGAACTCGACGAGTTCGTTGGGAAATAATACCGTGGAGTCAATTCCACTTTCGTCACTGGCGGTGGACGCTTTTTGGTTACAAGCAGGTAGCAGGATGATCAGAGCAAGGATCGGGATGCGGAGCAAAGAAGAAAACATCGTGAGTAGTTAGTGTTTTGGACGTTGTCATTTAAAGGTCATTAAGGTAAGTAATAATGGTCATATTCCATCTGCAGCGGGTATGATTTTGGCAGTGACACACTTTTCCAGGCCATCCAAAATGTACGCAACCGAGGTAATTGACGACATCAGAAAGCACATGATCGTAGGTGATCACAGTCTTTCCGTAGCTGAGAGTGTCACTTCGGGACATCTTCAAGCTGCCTTGTCATTGGCGACCGACGCGTCGAAATTCTTTCATGGTGGCATCACTGTATACAACCTGGGGCAGAAGGTGAGGCACCTGCATGTGAATCCGATCCATGCGACTTCGTGCAACAGTGTATCTCAAACAGTTGCCGACGAAATGGCATTGAATGCCGTCCGATTCTTCTCCAGTGATTGGGCCATCGCCGTTACTGGTTATGGTTCACCCATGCCACAAATGGGTATCAAATCGCCCTTTGCGTTTTTTACAATCGCTCGCCATTCGCAGATAGTTTGTCGCGGCCGGCTCGATAGCGAAGATGACGGTTTGCTCAACGTCCAGGTCCGCTTTGCCAATACTATTCTCAGGCACTTCCGGAACCACCTCTCGGGGATAGGTGACCCGTCCCGGCCGGATGATGTGGCGAATGCGCGCGGGGCGTAGTATTTCCCACGCGGAGGCACCTTTTTTATTGATCATTTTTTGTTGACCTTGCCGCCTGAAAATCGGAATCCCATCATATCTGCTTTGGTCTTGTCGGTATTCCGCAGAAAATTTATCTTGCTGAATTGTCTCAACCCTGAGCCCACTATGAAAAAATACCTTATCCTGTTAGTAATCCTGGCTAGTGTCGCCAGCTCGTGCAGTAAGAAGCGCGAAGGTGACCCGAGGATATTAGTATTCTCGAAAACGGCTGGTTTTTATCATAAGTCCATACCGGTGGGCGTGGCGGCGCTTCAAAAGCTTGGACAAGAGAACGGCCTTCTTGTCGACACAACAACCAACTCCGCATATTTTAACGAGGATTCGCTGAAGCGTTACTCGGCGGTTATCTTCCTCAACACCACCGGCGATGTCCTGGACCATCGTCAGGAGATAGCTTTCGAACGGTATATCCAGGCAGGAGGTGGCTTCGTCGGTGTACATGCGGCGACGGACACGGAGTATGATTGGCGGTGGTATGGTAAACTGGTTGGTGCGTATTTCAAAGGGCATCCCAGGACTCAAAATGCAAAATTCGTTATCAAGGATAAGCGCTCCCCTGCGACTGAGTTTTTTGCCGATACCGTATGGGAACGCACGGATGAACTTTACAATTTCAAACGTCTCAATCCCGATGTTAATGTATTGATGACTGTTGATGAATCCTCGTATGAAGGTGGAGGTCATGGAGATTACCATCCGATGGCATGGTACCACGAATATGATGGCGGCCGCGCGTTCTACACTGCGTTGGGACATACTGATGAGAGCTATTCTGAAGAGAACTACCTCAAGCATGTGCTGGGAGGTATCCGGTATGCGATTGGTGATAATCTCGAGTTGAATTACAAGAACGCAATATCACAGTTCCCGCCCGACGACGATCGCTTTACCAAAACGCAGCTTTCGTATGGCCAGTTTTTCGAGCCGACGGAAATGACGATCCTGCCAAACCTCGATATACTTGTTACCCAGCGCCGAGGGGAGATCCTGCTCTATAAGAATGCTACCAAGGAATTGAAACAGGTCGGGTTTCTCAATGTATACTGGAGGACATCTGTGAAAGGTGTGAATGCTGAGGAGGGAGTCTTGGGCATCGCCAAGGATCCTGGCTTCGAGAAGAACAACTGGATCTACATATTCTATAGTCCTGTTGATAGTTCGGTCAATCGTCTTTCGCGATTTACCTTTAAGAACGACACACTCGATTTGACCACGGAGAAAGTCATCCTCGATGTGAAGTCTCAACGCGAGATATGCTGTCACACCGGAGGGTCAATCGCATTCGGCCCGGACGGACTGCTTTACCTTTCCACTGGCGACAACTCCACGCCATTCAATGAGCCGGGAGCACGTTTTGTCAACAGAGGATTTGCGCCGCTCAATGATCTCCCTGGCAGCGAGCAGTACGATGCGTTGCGGTCAGCCGGTAATACAAACGATCTGCGCGGAAAGGTCCTTCGGATTCGCGTAAAAGATGACGCGACATATGAGATCCCCGACGGGAATCTCTTTCCTAAAGATTCCGACAAGACACGTCCTGAAATATACGTGATGGGCAACCGGAATCCGTATCGCATCTCGATAGATCAGAAGAATAGCAATCTCTACTGGGGGGAAGTGGGCCCCGACGCTTCCAGCGACAGTATGGCGACCCGCGGCCCCCGGGGATATGATGAAGTTAACCAGGCGAGAGAGGCAGGGAATTTCGGATGGCCCCTGTTTGTCGGCGACAATTACGCGTATCGTGAGTATGACTACGCCACGGGAGAGAGTGGAGAACTCTTCGATCCAGAGAGGCCTATCAACAGTTCCCGGAATAACACAGGCTTGAATGAACTACCGCCGGCCCTGCCAGCATTCATTTGGTATCCGTATGCAGTATCGGCTGATTTTCCGCAGTTAGGCACCGGCGGCCGCAACGCGATGGCCGGTCCTGTCTATTATACAGACATGTTCCCGAAGGAAACCCGCCTACCTGATTACTACAACGGTAAGCTCATCATCTACGATTGGATCCGAGGATGGATAAAGGCTGTAACACTTTTTCCGAACGGCGACTACAACAAGATGGAGCCTTTCTTCGCTGATATCGATATCAACTCACTTATTGATATGGAGGTAGGTCCTGATGGCCGCTTGTATCTACTCGAATATGGCACCGGTTGGTTCAGTAAGAATGAGAACTCAGGCCTTGCGCGCATAGATTACAACGCAGGAAACAGACCTCCAAAGATCCTTGGATTCGATGTCGACAAAACTTCGGGTGTCTTACCGTTCAATATCAAAGCTTCCGTTGAAGCAACCGACCCCGAGAACGATAAGATCACATATGTGTGGCATCTCGGGAATGGAACGACAAAGGAAACTACAGCGCCTCAGTTGGACCATACCTATAGCTCGGTTGGTGACTACGGTCTGTCAGTCGAAGTGAAGGATCAACAAGGTGCTTCCGTCAAGAGCAATGCTATTCAATTATATGCAGGCAATGAGGCACCGCAGGTAACCCTCGAAATAACCGGAGGCAACAGGTCTTTCTTCCTGGATGGTGTGCCGTTAAATTACCGGGTCATGGTAAACGATCCGAACGACACGGCTCCCTTCGATCCGGCAAATCTCTTTGTCTCGGTCGATTATGTTGAAGGTGGATATGATAAAGCGGCGTCAACAATGGGACATCAGCAGGGGGAAGTGAATGTAATCGGAAAAGGGTTGGTGGAGTCGCTTGATTGCAAGAGTTGCCATAAGGAGACGGAGAAATCCATCGGACCGTCCTATCTGCAGGTTGCACAGAAATATGGTGGAGATCCTGAGGCGCGGAACTACCTGATCGGAAAGATACTTAAGGGAAGTCAGGGTGTTTGGGGCGAGACAGCGATGCCTGCGCACCCTACCCTCCCGGAGAATGACGCGCATCAGATCGTGAGTTGGATAATGTCGCTCGGCAATGACGCGTCTGCTATGAAGTCACTACCGGCGTCTGGCTCGATCACGCCGCCTGGAGATCTTGCCGGTGATGCGGCGCTCGTCCTTTCGGCGACTTACACTGATAAAGGAGGTAACAACGTCAAGGCGCTGACAGGATCGAATGCCCTCGTACTCGCGAGCAGTCAGATATTGCTGTCAGGTAAGGAGAACGTGAAAGGCTTCCGGCACATGAAGGTGGGGAACAACAATGTCGCAGGTGTCCCCAAAGAAGAAGGGTGGTTCGCCATCGATAGCATTGACCTGGCAAACGTAGGTTCAGTCGATATTCTGCTCGGGTGGCAAAGGACTCCTTCCGCGCTGCATGATTTCGAAGTCAGATTAGACGCGCCCGCGGGTCGGATACTCGGCAAGGGGCGCATGCCAGCACCGAAGCAAGACGGTCGGACTGGATCTGCGCGGGTACGCCTTAACGCCGTGACAGACGGAAAGCTCCACTCGCTATACTTTATCTATAAGCCAGGTAAAGAAGCGTCGTCTGGCCAGGTTGCTGTTCGGGGTGTCAAGTTTCACGCGAAGTAAACGGACTACGAGTTGATATAGTCGACGATGCAATCACGTATTCCTTCGAAGGTTCTGGTTAGTTCCGCCTCGTCTTTCTCCAGAAGCGTTACACGGAATCCTTCGAGGTCGGAGCAGAACGATGATATAGGGACAACACAGATACCCTTAGCTGCGAGCAGATAATAGACAAATCGCTTGTCCAGAGGCAATTGTTCACTCGTCCATTTTTCAACGAGCTTCCGCACTTCGGGATTATCGATCGCGACTCTTTGATGAGATTTCAGAACTCCTTTTGGGAAAATTATCGTGTTGTAAAATGCTCCGAATGTCTCGTTGAAGGTCAATTCGGGAACGGAGTGCAGGATATCAGCGATGATCTTACTGCACTTCCCGATTTCGCGATTCGTTTCTTCGCGATACGCCCGGAAGCGAGGATCTCCCAATATTTTGGGGATCGCGACCTGCGGTAGCTTCGTCGAGCAGACCTCAATCATTTTTGCATTGTCGAGAGCTGCGCAATAGCGATTGAAATCCTCATCCTTGTCGCGGTTGTAGTATTCCACCCATCCGCATCGGGCTCCTGGCCATGGAATCTCTTTCGAGATTCCTTTCATGGAGATTCCGGGAACATCTTCTATGATCTCCGCCAGTGAGTAAGCTCGAGCTCCATTATAGGTGATGTTGATATAGATCTCATCTGCCACGAGGAACAGATTGAATTCACGAGCAATCTCAACGATACGTTTCAGCGTGTCCAACGGATATACCATTCCCGTTGGATTGTCGGGATTGATGATGAGTATCCCTACGATGTTGGGGTTGTATTTGACTTTGTTATAAAGGTCATCCAGATCGGGATACCAATGGTTATCCGGATCAAGCTTGTACGTGAGGGGTTCATTGCTGGCGTGCGCGGCTTCAGCGCTTGAGTGGGTCGAGTATGCAGGGGAAGGCCCGATCACTCGTGATGTAGGTGCGATGTACTGATACACTTTAGCGATAGCGTCACCCAACCCGTTGAAGAAGCAGATGTCATCAGGGGTGATCGATACGCCTCCCATGGCATTCGTTTGTTGAGCAAGGAACTCGCGAGTTTCCAACATCCCTTTAGAAGGGCAGTAGCTATAGACATCATCGTGGCGAACAAGTTCCGCTACGATGTCCTTGATCCATGCGGGAAGTTTGTGGTTCTTCTGAATCGGATCGCCGATGTTCTCCCAGGATATTGGAACACCGAGTTTCTTCAATTGCTCGGCTTTCTTGACGATCTCCCGGATCTCATAACTGAGTTCGTTAGCCCCTTCGCTTAATAGTCTTTGTCGCATACCATTTTACTTCAGCAGCGATGTTGGGACTTTTGTCGTAACGATTCAAGCGTATAATCAAAAATATTTACATTTCGCCGTCTCCTAACGATCATTAGCCTCGAAAATATTGGTGAAAAAGGAATAACCGTTGTTTGCAAACAAGCGGGAAAACTATTTATCTTAGTGCCCGAATACAGAAATGAACTGGCACAACACGTTTTTTTACTTTTTCTACTACTTTAAGACCCGAGCGGGACTTTAAGAGTGGCGTGTTGTCGTAAAAAATAACAGATAAGCTCAAGGAAGTCCCGGATAACCGGGACTTTTTTTGTGCCCTTACGCATCAGACGAATATGGTAAAAGTGGCAAAAGAAGTCCGTCCGCAAAGCGCAACAGTCATATCGGGAAGTCCTGAGACGCCGGGGAAAGTGCGCGTGGCCATTCAGGGTATCTCGACCAGCTTCCACGAAGTAGCAGCGATGACATTCTTCGGTGAATCAAGGGTTGAACCAGTTGAATGCCTCACCTTCCACGATTTGTGCGAATGCCTTGACAGGGGAGAGTCAAGCTATGCAGTTATGGCCATCGAGAATTCGATTGCAGGTAGCATATTGCCGAACTACTTCTTGCTACAGAGTTACCATTTCAGCATCATCGGCGAGTTGTATCTGCCGATTCATATGCACTTGCTCGCGTTGCCGGGGGTGAAAATGGAAGATATCAAATCCATCGAATCGCATCCGATGGCGATCCGGCAGTGTGCCGAATTCATTTATACAATGAGTGGGGTGGAAGTACGGGAAAGTGACGACACCGCCCTGTCGGCGCGGAAAGTGAAGGAACTTGGGTTGAGAGATACGGCGGCTATTGCGAATGAGTTTGCAGCAAAGAAGTTCGGGTTGCAAATCCTGGAGCGGAGAATTGAAACCCACAAGAAGAATTTCACTCGCTTTCTCCTGCTGGCAAAAAGAGGTCACGGTAAAACCGATGACAGCAATAAGGCATCGCTGAGTTTTGAGGTGGCACATGAGGTCGGAAGCCTGGCGGAAGCACTAATGGTGCTGAAACAGAATAAGATCAACCTGACAAAGATCCAGTCCATTCCGATTATCGGCAAGCCTACTGAGTATTCAATCCATGTAGATATAGTTTGGAATGATCGGAAAAGCTATGACGATGCCATTGGCCAACTTCTCCGACAGGTGAGGAATCTCAATATTCTTGGAGAATACAGGAAAGCGGACATTCAATACAACTGAAACAGGCGGATAACATGATCAACACAGCAAAGCGGATCGCAAACGTGGAGGAATACTACTTCAGCAAGAAGCTGGCTGAGGTTCGCACACTCGACACTGGCGACGTACGCGTGATAAACCTCGGTATCGGAAGCCCCGATCAGGCGCCTTCTTCGAATGCTGTTGATGCGCTGGTGGAATCTGCCCGAAATCCTGGTCATCATGGATACCAGAATTACAAAGGCATTCCTGCATTGCGGAAAGCAATTGCTGATTTTTACAAACGGACGTATCACTGTGAACTGGATCCTGAGAACATGATACTTCCGTTGATGGGATCAAAGGAGGGCATCATGCACATAGCGATGGCATTTGTCGACGAAGGTGATGAGGTGTTGATACCTGACCCGGGTTATCCCACGTACTCGTCGGTTGCCAATCTTGTCGGCGCCCGCCTGAGACCATATGCGCTGAAAGAGGAACTTGAATGGGGTATTGATGTGGATACGTTGAAAAAAAGCGACTTATCCCGGGTCAAATTAATGTGGATCAACTTTCCGCACATGCCGACAGGTCGGACTGCCACACAGGAGGAGTTGAAGGAACTCGTTGCTCTCGCTCGCGAGCATCGCTTTCTCATCGTAAATGACAACCCGTATAGCCTGATCCTGAACGACGAGCCGGTGAGCCTTTTGTCTATTGAAGGAGCTGAGGACGTGGCATTGGAACTCAACTCCCTCTCCAAGTCGCATAACATGGCGGGATGGCGATTAGGTTGGGTAGCAGGTCGGAAGGAGTTCATCGATGCAGTATTGAAGGTCAAGAGCAATATGGATTCAGGCATGTTCCTGGGGTTGCAGCACGCAGCAGTGGAAGCGTTAAACAACAACGGCCGCGAGTGGTTTACCTCGCTGAATTCGATGTACCGCGAGCGGAAGGAAGTGGCGCACCGGCTTCTCGATACGCTTGGATGCAGATACAGTGAGAATCAATCGGGTTTGTTCGTATGGGCAAAAGCACCCGATGCCGTAACGGACGTGGAGAAGTGGATTGACGAAATATTGTATGGCACACGTGTGTTCATTACGCCTGGTTTTATTTTCGGCGAAGCAGGTCGAAGGTTTATCCGGATATCGCTGTGCTCAACGGCGACACAGTTAGGTGAAGCGCTGGAAAGGATCAAGGGGTTTGTTGCCCGCCAGCACGTGGAGGAAAGAAACGTAACCAATGTTGTAAAATGAAAACTGCCGTAATCGGTCTGGGGCTTATCGGTGGAAGCATCGCAATTGACTTGCGAAAGACAGGGCTGGCAAGCAAGCTGGTCGGAGTTGATCGCAGCCCGGAGCATAGTGCGCGAGCTCTTGAACGCGGGCTAGTCGATGAGATAGCGTCGCTAGAGGATGCGGTGTCTGATGCCGACCTTGTAGTCACGGCAATTCCAGTCAACGCCATCCGGAACGTCGTAGTCGCAGTGCTCGATCGAATTCCAGCTCAAGCTGTTGTAGTGGATACAGGTTCTACCAAGGCAATGATCTGCAAAGCGATTGAAAGTCATCCGAAACGCAATCAGTTTGTCGCAGCCCATCCGCTTGCGGGTACGGAGAATTCGGGACCCGATGCAGCGTTCAGCGGACTGTTCGAGGAGAAAACGAATATTGTCTGTGAGAAGGACAAGTCATCTGACGTGGCTTTGGGGATTGCTGCAAATGTTTTTTCCGCTCTTGGAATGAGAACGATTTTCATGGGCCCCGTGGAGCATGATAAACACGTCGCCTATGTGTCGCACCTTTCGCACGTGAGTGCGTTTTTACTTGGGCAGACGGTGCTTGATATTGAAAAAGACGAGAAGAATATTTTCAATCTGGCGGGAAGCGGGTTCGCATCTACTGTCAGGCTGGCGAAGAGTTCCCCGGATATGTGGGCTCCGATTTTTGAGCAGAACGCTGAATACCTGAGTCAGGCACTTCTCGAGTATATCATGCATTTGCAAAAGTTCCAGTACCACCTGATGAAACGGGATGTTGCTGCATTGCACCGGATCATGACCAGCGCAAACCACATTCGTACAGTACTTGAAGGAATCGACATCAAACAGAAACCAAATCAACTTGTAGATAATAAACAGTAAATCATGTGAGGTGCTGACGGAATGACGAATGACTGACGACCTCGCAACCACTAACAAATCAAACAGAAATGAAAAAGGTATTGCAACACGACTCAATCAGCAGCTGGTTTCCCGCCAAGAATAAACCATTCATTATAAGCGGCCCGTGCAGCGCAGAAACGGAGGAACAAATGGTAGCGACAGCGAAGCAGATCGCAGCTACGGGCAAGGTACACGCGTTGCGTGCGGGTATTTGGAAGCCGCGCACACGACCTGGTCAGTACGAGGGTGCTGGGCAGGAGGGCCTTGCATGGCTGATCCGCGCAAAGCAGGAGACCGGATTGCCCGTAACGACAGAAGTGGCAAATGCGGCGCATGTCGAAGCATGTTTGAAGGCGGGTGTGGACATCCTCTGGATCGGTGCGCGCACAACGGTGAATCCCTTCTCAGTTCAGGAAGTTGCCGATGCGTTGAAAGGCGTTGACATCCCGGTGATGGTAAAAAATCCGGTAAATCCGGACCTCGAACTCTGGATCGGCGCGCTTGAGCGTATCAACAAGGCGGGTATTACCAAACTCGCAGCTATCCACCGCGGATTCTCTTCATCGGAGAAAGGTCCGTTCCGCAATGCGCCGATGTGGGATATGCCAATTGAATTGAAAACACGTATCCCGGATCTGGATATCATCTGTGATCCCAGTCACATAGCTGGTAATCGCGACCTGATTGCGCTGATCTGTCAAAAAGCCCTTGATCTCGACATGGTAGGTCTGATGATCGAAAGCCATATCAATCCTGATGCGGCGTGGAGCGACGCGAAACAGCAGGTAACACCCGCGGCGTTGTCGAAGATGATCGACGCACTTGTGGTTCGCACGGCGTCTTCGGACAGCAAAGCATTTAAAGATACGCTGAGCATTCTCCGCGAACAGATCGACGTTCTTGACGACGAGATCATGCAGAAGCTGGCTGCTCGAATGAAGATCAGTGAGAAGATCGGACAGTACAAAAAGGAGAATAGCGTCACAATCCTTCAAGTCACGCGCTGGGAGGAGATCATTCAAACACGTATCGCTCTCGGAAAAGCGATGGGGTTGAACCCCGAATTCACCAACGATCTTCTGAAGCTTATCCATCAGGAGTCAATTCAGGTGCAGACTGGCGTGATGAACAAGGTGGAGGAAAGAGTCTGATCGTGATGACGGATGTGGCCCCCGAGCCTTCCGCCACCCACCGGACATATCTCGGCATTGAGATAGGTGGAACCAAACTGCAGTTGGTCGTCGGCGATGCGCGGGCGGCTATTACTGAGCGTTTTCGGTTTGATGTCAGCCGTGAGCGCGGTGCGGAAGGGATCAAGGAGGATATCCGTGCCGCAGTGAATCGGGTAGATATCCGCACTGTATCTGCTATCGGAATTGGATTTGGCGGTCCGGTTGACCACGTGACCGGGCGAGTGATCACTTCTTATCAGGTGGAGGGCTGGGGCGATTTCCACATCAGGGAGTGGTTGCACGGCTTAACGGGAGTCCCCGTTTGGATTGAGAATGACGCTAACGTCGCCGCGCTTGGCGAATCGTTAAACGGCGCGGGAAAGGGATTTGACCAGGTTCTGTACGTCACGCTCGGCAGCGGCGTCGGCGCGGGACTGGTGTCGGGTGGACGGATTCATCACGGCGCAGGCACTACCGAATTGGAACTAGGTCATATGCGGCTCGATAAAAACGGACGGACAGTGGAATCTTCCTGTTCGGGATGGGCCGTGAACCAGAAAATTCGGAACTATGCCCGGTCATATCCTGACAGCGTACTCGCCGCGTTGGCGCAGAGGTACACCGGTGCCGAAGCTCGCGCGTTGCCAGGAGGATTGCAACATGACCCTGGTGCACGATCAATTCTTGACGAGACGGCTGACGACCTCGCCTTCGGACTATCGCATGCCGTCCATTTGCTTAACCCACACATCGTTGTGCTGGGAGGTGGGCTCTCCCTTATAGGGGAACCGTTGCGCAGAGCAGTGGAAGCTCGGTTGTCTGCGTATCTAATGGACGTCTTGAGGCCAGGTCCTGTAATACATTTGTCCTCGCTGAAGGAGGACGCGGTACCAATCGGAGCACTCGCTCTGGCTATTAGTAAAATTTTGAAATATGAATGACTTCCTGATCGATTACATCGCCCGCCAGAAACAAACGTTGGATACTATTCCGCTTGATACGGTGGCGAAGATCGTAGGCGTATTCGCCGATGCACTTGCGAACGAGCGGCAGGTCTTTGTCTTCGGAAACGGGGGTAGTGCAGCTAATGCATCACATTTCGTCACCGATCTTGGAAAAGGGTCGTCCGATAAGACTACGAAGAGGTTTCGGTGCATGTCGCTCAATGACAATACGCCCTGGATGACAGCACTGGGTAATGACTATTCATACGAAGAAGTATTTACCCGACAGTTGATGAACTTCGCACGCCGAGGCGATGTGATACTTACGATGAGCGTTAGCGGCAACTCCCCGAATCTTGTCAGCGCCGCTTCCTGGGCTCGCGAAAACGGAGTGCTTGTTATCGCTCTCGTCGGCGGGAACAAGGGACGCCTGGCGGAACAGGCCGACATTTCTCTCGTGGTGGATGACACCCATTACGGCCGAGTCGAAGACGCGCACATGGGTATCTGCCACATGATCGCTTACGCATTTATGGAACTCCCGGAGATGGGTTGATCCCACGTACAGTTATTCCTGAGAAGGTGCCGCCAGACCTCCCTCCTTTGGAGGATTAATGAACAGCGATTGTGCCGGAATAGCAAACTGGACCTTCATCCGCTCGAACGCCTCGTGGATGGCAAGATTGATCGCCTGCTGCGTATCCATGTAGACGTTGTAGTCAGGGCTTTGGACGTGGTAAACGACTTCAAACCGAAGGCTCCAGTCGTTGTAGGATGCAAAGTGTGCGCGGTCGAACCGGGCGAGTTTCTGACGCTCAACAATTTCCCGCAGCGTTCCCGGTATTTTTTCAATAAGCTCGCGTGATGTGCCGTACTGCACATTGATGCCGAATACAATCCGCCGTTGCATCATTCGCTTGTAGTTGTGAATCCTCGAACTGGTCAGGTTTGCGTTACCGATGATGAGTTGCTCACCACTGAGGGATCGGATTTGAGTGGTTTTGATTCCAACGTATTCAATCGTGCCCAGTTTGTCGTCAACGATGATGAAGTCACCAGCTTCAAATGGTCGGTCAAAGAAAATGACGAAGTAGTTGAAAATGTCACCCACGATATTCTGCGCGGCCAATGCCACCGCGATACCTCCTATCCCGAGACCGGCGATGATCGGTGTCACCTCGATTCCCCAGTTTCCCAACAAGAACACGATTCCAATGACCCAGATGATCCCGTTTATGATCATGATCAATCCCCCCATCTGCTTCAGCTTTTCATCACCATAACCGCGGCGATGGATACCTGACTTAACGAGGATGAAGACCAGCGATGATATCAGCCGAAGGATGTAATATGTTACAATGATCGACGTTCCAATCTCGATTGCGCGTTGAGCTGTTGGTGATAGGGTGAGGAGGTGGATACCAGAATAGACGATTGACCACTGAAGGATGGGCACGCCGAAACGCTGCAGGCTCTGGATTGTGAAGTCGTTCCACATCCCGTGCGTTTTCGAAGTTAAGTCGCGAAACCAGCGAAGCATCAACTTGCGGAAGGCTATAACGAGTAGTACACCGCCCACTATTACACCGAGAGTCACTAAATACTGGCGCACTGTATTATCGTAGTACACCTGATCGAGAAATTCATTCATAACTAGTTGCTTTTTATGGTACGCAAAGGTTGAAAAGTTTTTTGCTAAAAATCCATTAATCCGACGTGTTTTGGTCCTATATTTTATCATGTTTTGACTCTCTCCCAAAAAAACTCTGAATTCATGAAAATTCTTTCTGCGAAGAAGCTGACGATTGCGGCTATTACGGTCGTTGTTGCCGTTGCAGCCATTGTCTACGCACTCTCGACTACTGGGAAAAAGAACGTTCCCGTTTTCGCGAACCCTGCGTTCGCGGAGTATATAACTTCCTACACAGCTGGAATGCTGCCTTCGAATTCTGCGTTGAATGTGGTTTTTGCTCGTGACGTCGTGGATTCTGCGCAGGTAGGGCGGGAGGTGATCGGGAATTTGTTTGGGTTTCGCCCGGCGATCAAGGGGAAGGCGTTCTGGTTAAACACCCGCACGATTGAATTCAGACCGGAGAGCCGCATGAAGTCGGGACAGCTTTACACGGTGGATCTTTCACTGTCGAAATTGATCACTGATATTCCGCAAGATATCGGTGTGTTCAGCTACTCCTTCCAGATCATTCCTCAGAATTTCGAGGTGGTCATCGTCAACGTCAAGCCAGCGAGCCGCACCGATTTTGAACATTCGCTGATTGAAGGTGATCTCAACACTGCCGATTTTGCGGAGGATTCAGAAGTGGAGAGAACGCTGACGGCGCATCAGGATGGCAATGCTCTTGACTTGTCGTGGACGCATGTTGATGATGGCAAGATTCATCGCTTTGTTGTTGCGGGCGTCGTTCGAACAGAAAAAAGTGGTAAGGTCGAGTTGCAGATCGACGGCAAACCTATTGGCTTAACCCGGACAGACCGTCTGGAAATAGAGATTCCGTCGAGGGACGAGTTTAAGCTGATGAACGTCCGCGTTGTTCAGTCTCCTAATCAGCACGTGGTACTCCAGTTTTCCGATCCCTTGATGGAGAAACAAGATCTTCGTGGCCTTGTTACGATAAGTGATCTGGAATCACTCGACTTTGACATACAGCACAATCAGATCCTCGTGTACCCGCCCGTTCAACAAGGAGGAACGAGGACGCTCTCCGTTGCAGCTGGTGTCCGAAACTCGCGCGATGCGAAACTGGAAGGATCGCTGAACCGGGAAGTGAGCTTCGAGCAACTCAAACCGGCGGTGAGATTTGCAGGCAAAGGTGTTATTCTTCCGAGTACAAATGGACTCGTTGTTCCGTTCGAAGCAGTCAATCTTCGCGCGGTAGATGTTCAGATCCTGAAGGTCCACGAAAGTAATGTGCTCCAGTTCCTGCAAGTCAATAACCTGAACGGCCGCAATGAGATGCGCCGTGTGGGAAACCGCTTGCTGAAGAAGACGATCCCGCTTGCCGATTCCCGAGTGTCTGACGCGGGGAAATGGACTCGGTACACACTTGATGTATCCCAACTTATTCGTTCCGAGCCTGGCGCCATTTATGAGATCAAGCTGAGTTTCCGGAAATCATATGCCACATACGCGTGCGCAGGACAGGTGGAGGAATCGCCGCTGATTTTCGAATCACAGGATGACTCCGACAACGAAGGATATCTCGGAGACTATAACTACGAGTATTACGACGACTATTTTGACTACCGCTACTACGGCGAGAATTTTGATTGGACCCAGCGTGACAATCCTTGCCACGCTTCATATTACACTTCGAACCGCGCTGTGTTTCGCAATATTCTCGCGTCCGATCTTGGGCTCACCGTCAAACGAGGGGAAGATGGAAACACAGTTGTGTTCGTGACGGATCTGAAGACCGCCAGGCCGCTATCGGGAGTGGAGGTATCGCTGTACAGTTATCAGCTTCAGAAAATTGGTAGTGGAAAGAGTGATTCTGAAGGAAGAGTTTTGGTGTCGGCGAAGGAAACACCGTTTGCAGTGGTGGCAAAGAATTCTGACGCGCGCGGCTATCTGCGTCTTGTCAACGGTGAGGCGTTGCTTGTTAGTAATTTTGACGTATCCGGCGAAGTCGTGCAAAAAGGACTCAAAGGATTGCTATATGGCGAACGCGGGGTGTGGCGTCCCGGAGATTCGCTACATCTGACCTTCATCCTGGAAGATAAGCACAAGTCGCTGCCTTCTAGCCACCCCGTTATTTTTGAGCTTTCCAATCCCCAGGGCCAGATGGTCAATCGGATCGTTCGATCGGGGGGAGAGAATGGCTTCTACCGTTTCTCTACCGCAACAAGTGCTGACGCGCCGACGGGCAACTGGATGGGACGCGTCAGGGTTGGGGGTACCGAGTTCAGTCGGCCTCTGAAGATCGAGACTGTCAAGCCAAATCGGCTCAAAATAAATCTGGATATCGGCGGAGAGAAGCTCGTGGGGCCTGAGATCGATGGGACCCTGGATGTCCGCTGGTTGCATGGAGCGCTGGGGAGGAATCTCAAAGCGGAATTTGAAGTGTTTCTTGCGGCTCAACGCACGACGTTCAATTCATTCCCGAATTACAATTTTGACGACGCATCAAGGGACTTTGAAGGCGAATCGCTGATGCTCTTTGAGGGGACGACAAGTGCGGATGGACGCGCTAAGGTCACCGGGAAGCTTGAGCTGTCTGGCGAACCTTCCGGTGTCTTAAACGCGGTGTTTCGGGGTAGGGTGTATGAAGAGAGCGGTAACTTCAGCGTGGACCGGTTCAGCGTGCCCTACTATCCGTATTCTTCTTTTGTCGGCATGCAGGTCCCGGAGGGTGAACGTTACAGCGGTATTCTGTATACCAATCAGGAACACAGGATTCCCGTGGCGACGGTAGACTATGACGGCAATCCTGTCTCTCGAAGGGGCGTGCGTGTGAACATGTACAAGATGAGCTGGCGGTGGTGGTGGGATAACACGGGTGATTACATTGCTAACTTCATGGAGGGCTCACATTCGCGGCTGGTGAGAAGTGGCACCGTCAACACCGTCAACGGAAAGGGTGAGTGGGCATTCAATCTGGAAACAGCGGAGTATGGAAGATATTTCCTGCGCATGTGCGATCCTGTTTCGGGCCATTGCGCCGGCGAGATCGTTTATGTCGATGAGCCGGGATGGTGGAGCCGCGCACGGGGGGATGACGCAAGAGGTGGTGCAAACTTACTGTCACTCTCTACAGACAAAACCATCTACAATATCGGTGACCGGATTCAATTGTCAATTCCAGGAAATGATCAAGGCAGAGCTCTTGTGAGCGTGGAGAACGGAAGTCAGATATTACAGAGCCACTGGATCGAAACAGGAAACGGTGAGACCCCTTTCTCCATAGAGGCGTCAGCAGACATGTCGCCGAATGCGTACATCCACGTCTCGTTGCTTCAACCCCACGATCAGACGCTGAACGACATGCCAATGCGTTTATACGGCGTCGCGTCGGTCGAAGTTCAGGATCCGCGCTCTCATCTCGACCCGGTCATCGCAATGCCTGATAAGTTGGTGCCAGGAGAGCCGGTGTCGATAAAGATCTCTGAAAAAAATGGTCGAAAGATGACATTTACCGTAGCGATGGTCGACGAAGGGCTACTGGATTTGACGCGTTTCAAAACACCTGATCCGTGGAAGGCGTTTTATGCGCGTGAGGCGCTTGGGGTCCGGACGTGGGATATTTTTGATCAAGTCGTTGGTGCTTTTGGTGCTGATCTCGAGCGTTTTATTTCAATCGGAGGTGACGGAGATCTCGTAGCGAGTGAGGTGGATCCGCTGGCAAACAGGTTTAAGCCCGTGGTGAAGTTTTTTGGTCCTTACACGCTCAGTAGTGATACGAGAGAGATCCGCTTTACTATGCCGCAATACGTCGGCTCGGTGAAGACGATGGTAGTGGCAGGGTATGAGGGAGCCTATGGAAAGGCCGAGAAGGTGAGTGTTGTGAAGAAGCCGTTGATGGTGTTGGCGACACTTCCGCGTGTTCTCGGTCCGGGTGAGGTTGTCAGTTTACCGGTGACGTTGTTCACAGGTGAGAACGGTCGGCAAAATGTTCGGGTGAGTGTCGCGGTGAAAGGTCCGCTGAACATTACAGGCGAGCGTACGAAATCTGTTTCCATGTCTGATAACGCGGACGCCACTATCGATTTTCATCTGGCGGTTAAACCTGAAACCGGTATTGCCGCCGTGGAGGTGACGGCAACCTCCGGGAATTTCTCATCCACCGATGTGATTGAGATCGAGGTTCGAAATCCTAACGTCCCGGTTACACGTGTTCAGTCGCTCCTGCTGGAGAAGGGCGGAAAGGTCGATGCCATCGCCCGGCCATTCGGTATTTCAGGTACTAACTCGGCTGTTCTGGAGGTATCGAGTTTGCCACCAATTAACCTCGACTATCGGATGCGTTACTTGTTGAGCTATCCGCACGGCTGCCTCGAACAAACAATTTCGACGGCGTTTCCGCAACTGTATCTACAGAATGTGAAGGAACTCACAGATGCGGAGAAAAGCCTCATTCAGGAAAACCTGAAGGCAGCGATCGATCGCGTCCGGGGCTTTGCGCGGACAGATGGCAGCTTTAGCTACTGGCCCGGGGCGGAATCGTACGACTCATGGACCACGAGTTACACAGGACACTTTCTGATTGAAGCGCAGGACAAAGGTTATCATGTTTCGCCCGACCTTGTGAGTCGCTGGAAATCATTCCAGCGCACAGAAGCAAATGGCTGGCGACGAAACAATGAGTATGTTAACTCTGACCTGGTCCAGGCGTATCGTCTCTACACACTCGCCGTAGCAGGATCCCCGGAAATGGGCGCGATGAATCGTTTGCGAGAGGCGGGTGGTCTCGCCCCAACAGCGGCGTGGATGCTTGCTGCATCCTATGCTGTCAGTGGACATCTGGACGCCGCGCGCAGCATGACGGAAGATCTTTCGATGTCTGTAAAGCCCTACCGCGAGATGGGATACAGCTACGGGTCTCACGTTCGTGATAAGGCACTGATCCTGGAGACACTGCTTCTGATCGGTGATCGCACAAGGGCGTTTGAACTGCTGACGGATATATCTCAGGCCCTCGGCGATGAGGGGTACTGGATGAGTACGCAGGAGATAGCAACCTCGTTAAGGGCGGCGGCATTATTTGCCGGCGCCGAAAGAAAGGGCGAGATGAAGTTTGACTATCGTATCAACAATAATTCAAGTGTCAGCGCTACTACGGCATTACCGATCGCGCAGGTTACCGTCCCTGTAACTGCGGCTGAAGATCGGAAGCTTTCAATGGTCAACAAAAGCGATGGTACCTTGTTTGTGAGGTTGATCCAAACGGGCACTCCTGCAGTCGGTAACGAGGTTACGGAGTCCAATGGGTTGGCCATGCGCGTGCGATATACTGATGTATCCGGCAACATGTTGGACCCCTCTCAGTTGAGGCAGGGAACGGAATTCAGAGCAGAGGTCAGCGTCAAACATCCGGGTATTCGCGGTCGGTACGAAAATCTTTCGTTGGCTCAGGTGTTTCCTCCTGGCTGGGAGATCACTAACCTGCGAATCACCGATGACGAATCGCAGGCTGAGGGAGTCGGAGACTTTTCTTACCAGGATATTCGCGATGATCGGGTTTACACCTATTTCGACCTCAACCCTCACGAGGAGAAAACCTTCTCCGTGATATTGACAGCAACATATGCAGGCGACTACTACTTGGCGGCGGTCAATTGTGAGACGATGTACGACCCGGGTGTTTATGCACGTGTGAAGGGACAGAATGTATCGGTAATCAAAGCAACTCCTTGAGTAAATGTGGTCTTGGGCATTGTGGAAAGATGTAAGGCACACGCGTATTGCTAAGCGACTCGTCATAACGGCGATCGCTGCTGGACTTTTGATCGCCTATATTTTCTCGCTTCCCCCCAGACTGTTCAACGACCCGTACTCCACCGTCCTTGAGTCGCGCGAGGGTCACCTGCTCAGCGCGTCGATCGCGGACGATGGACAATGGAGGTTTCCGGAGACCGATTCGATTCCGCGAAGATTTGCGGAAGCAATCGTTGCATTTGAGGACAAACGATTTTATTCGCACCCTGGAGTTGATCCGATATCAATAGCGCGGGCGCTGTTCCAGAACGTCCGCGAGCGCCGTGTAGTTAGCGGTGGAAGTACTCTGACGATGCAAGTGCTGCGACTGTCCCGGAAATCGAAGGGGCGAAGTCTCTTTGAAAAAGGCATCGAATCCATCCTGGCCACGAGACTCGAGCTTTCCTATTCTAAGGATGAGATTCTCGCGCTGTATGCATCGCATGCACCGTTTGGTGGAAATGTAGTCGGAATTGATGCTGCGTGCTGGCGTTATTTCGGGCGGACACCCGCGAGCCTTTCGTGGGGAGAGGCAGCGCTGCTGGCGATCCTCCCTAACGCGCCGTCGTTGATCCATCCTGGGAAAAACCGGGAAGCCTTGAAGACGAAGCGCGACCGACTTCTCGACATACTTTTCCAAAAAGGAACGATCGACTCGCTGACCTGCGAGCTGGCGAAGCACGAGCAGCTGCCGGGAAGTCCCAAACCGCTGCCGCGCCTGGCGAGACATCTTCTCACTCGGATGAAGAAGGATGGGTTGAAACAAACCAAATTGGTTTCAACGATTGATGCCGGCTTGCAGGAGCGGGTCGAACAACGTCTGCAGCAGCATCATGAGCAGCTGGCAGGCAACAGGATTTACAACGGTGCTATACTTGTTCTCGACGTGGAGACTGGTGAGACAATCGCCTATGCGGGCAACGTATCTGGTGGAGAAGGGCAGCGCGGCGAAGACGTGGATATCATCACCGCACCGCGCAGCACGGGTAGTATTTTGAAGCCCTTTCTCTACGCGGCGTCCCTCGATGACGGCTTGATCCTTCCTGGTACGCTGCTTCCGGATATACCGGTATTGATGAATGGATTTGCACCAGAGAATTTTTCGCGTGGGTATGACGGCTCCGTGAAAGCCTCTGATGCTCTTGTCCGGTCCCTTAATGTCCCTGCGGTGTTTCTCCTCAGAAACTATCGGTATGAGAAGTTTCATACGCTGTTGACAAATGTTGGTATGACAACGCTTCATCGAAGTGCGGATCACTATGGGTTGTCATTGGTGTTGGGAGGAGCGGAGGGAACGCTGTGGGATATCACCGGGATGTACGCGTCTATGGCGCGAACATTAAATCACTATTTCCATTACGCCGGCAGTGAGCGTTATAAGCGCAATGATTTTCATGCTCCTGTTTATTATAAGAACCATCCTATCGAGTCTCCACGTGAGAGAACGTCCTGGCTCAGCGCAGCATCAATTTACCTGACCTTCGAAACACTCAAAGAATTGTATCGCCCTGTAGAAGAAACCGGGTGGCGATATTTCCATACGCCGCGGAACATCGCATGGAAGACGGGCACTAGTTTTGGCTTCCGCGATGGGTGGGCGGTCGGCGTGACGGGTGACTATGCGGTGGGGGTATGGGTCGGTAATGCAGATGGAGAAGGTCGGTCTGGTCTGACGGGTATTCAGGCTGCTGCGCCTATCTTATTCGATGTATTCTCATTGTTGCCAGGCAAGGCATGGTTCAAAGCACCGCATTCGGAAATGCAACAAGTCGTGGTGTGTCGTAATAGTGGACAGATCTTTTCAAGGCATTGTGAGCAAGCTGATACTATTTGGGTTGCTGAACAGGGTCTCATTACGCGTGCTTGTACGTATCACCGGAGGATTCACGTATCAAAAGACAGGAAACACCGTGTGCACAGCGGATGCGCGGATCTGGCGTCAGTTGACCATGTAAGCTGGTTTGTTCTGCCCCCTGTGCAGGAGTACTACTTCCGCTCGCGAAATATCTCCTATAAACCCCTTCCACCTTTCCTGCCCGATTGCGATGCGGCAGGTTCGCTTTCGGTCATGGACTTTGTATATCCCAAACCCGAGGCTCGACTGTTTATTCCAAGAGACTTCGATGGAAGTCCGGGTAGTTCGATCTTTGAACTCGCTCATCGAAATCGAAATGCTTCGGTCTTCTGGCATCTTGACGGAGTGTTCATAGGTACGACGACCGGTGTCCATCGACTTCCGCTGAATCCGGGGGAAGGCACTCATGTACTGACCGTGGTCGACGATGATGGCGAGACGCTGGAAGGGCGATTCACGGTTATTTCAAAACTGTAACTCTCTCAGAGGCTTTGATATACAGGAATTTTATCTATCTTTATCGTACTGTCTGTTAATGCAGGTTGTGCCAATGAAGAAATTCATATTTTTTGCACACGTCCTCACATGGTGTGCCCTTGCGGTTCCACAGTCTCTGTCCGCCCAGGATTCGCTGACTGCTTACCCCAATTATGTTGTTATAGGCGCGTTTGCTGTTCACAAGAATGCGATCAACTTTACCAGCGATGCGACGCGGCAACGCTATCCCGGACGCTTCGAGATGAATTACGACCGCGATCTCTATTACGTGTATATACTCGCAACAGAAGATCGACAGCGGGCTATAGATGAGGCATTGCGACTACGCGCGGATACGAAGTACTTCGATGCCTGGGTCTACTCGGGCCCTCTCGGAAGAAATGGGTTGCTTCCAGGTATACGCGGTGTTGATATCCATCCCGAGACTGGCATCGAAATGATTCAGGCGGGAAACAGAAGTGTTGAAGCGCGCGGTGTGACTGCCAATCTTTCGGAGAACACCCATATCGCATCGGGGATAGATCGCACGGTGGTCGACGAAAGGGGAGCAGACGACGCGTCGACGCAATCATCGGTTTTGGAATTCACAGATCAGTCTTCCGTTGACGGCGCAGAACAGAATGCTTCTGCGGATGATAAACTAAAAGGCGACTCCCGGCAATCACCTGTCAGGGCTTCAACAGAACCCTTGACGACCGAGGATGTAGAAGGAAAGGATTTTTACTTTCACTTGTTCCGCGCGGATAATGGACGCATGGTCGCTGGGGAAGTCGATGCTATCGATGTTGAACGGTTGCGAAAGATGGCTACATACGCCGCGAACACGCCGGTACACGTGTCAATTCCATCGACCAAAAGCCGGCAGTTATCTCTTCTGTGTCAGGTGTTTGGTTATCGCAAGCAACAGGTTGAGTTTGACCCGGCTAATCCCCTGCCGGAATTTTTTCTCGATGATCAAGGTAACCTGGTTGTGCCATTTGAGTTGATGCGACTTCAAAAAGGTGATGTTGCCATCATGTATAATGTATTCTTCTTCAAGGACGCTGCGGTGATGCGCCCTGAGTCGCGATATGAGGCGAATAACCTTCTCGAGCTTTTGGTCGAGAATCCTTCTTATCGCATCATCATACACGGCCATACGAATGGCAATGCCTCCGGGAAGATCATCCGCATGAATACACCCGATAACTTCTACTCGCTGACCGATACCAAGCAGGGATATGGATCCGCAAAGGAGTTATCAGAAGAGCGTGCCGAGGTTATGCGACAGTACCTCATCAGCAGCGGCGTTTCCGCCAAACGCATGCAGGTTAAGGCGTGGGGTGGAAAGAAGCCAATTCACGACAAACATTCGTCGCGAGCTAACGAGAATGTTCGGGTCGAGATCGAGATCCTCAGAGACTGATCACGAGCTGACTGCCATTGCTTTTAGCACATCGTGTTGCGTGATGATGTGTACCTTCTCCTGATTATCCCTCACCAGAAGCGCTTTGTTGTCTTTGTTCAGTAAAGATGACAGCACGTCGAGTGTGCTGTCGGGAGCTACAAAGAGCATTGGCTTATCCATAATCTCGCCAACTTGCTTCTGCTGTAGTTTCGGATCCTGGATGATCTTCTCGAGTAACCCGGACGAGCTGATGCTACCAACGAATTGACCATTCTCCACAACCGGGACCTGATCGATCCCTTCGCGGTTAAAGACGAGTATGGCCTCGCTTACGCGAGCAGATTTCTCGACGGTGATGAGACTGTCTTTTCGACTCGGTTGCTGAAGGATGTCGCGCGCCGATCCGAAGGCACGTGTCTCGAGAAAGCCGTGATCTTTCATCCATTGGTCATTGTAGACCTTTGCGAGATAACGCGTGCCGTGGTCGGGAAGCAAAATGACCATGATGTCACTGCTCTTCATATACTGTTGCGCATATTCCAGCGCACCATGAATGGCAGATCCGCTGGACCATCCACAGAACAGCCCTTCCTCCCGCGATAGCTTGCGCGCCATGATCGCTCCATCCTTGTCGGTTACTTTGACAAAGAGGTCAATTATGTTGAAGTCGACGTTTGCAGGTAGGATATCTTCTCCGAACCCTTCCGTCATGTAGGGATATATCTCATTTTCGTCGAATATTCCTGTCTCTTTATATTTCTTGAACACAGAGCCATAGGTGTCAATACCGACGGAGACCAGAGCTGAGTTTTGCTCCTTGAGGAATTTTGCTGTCCCGCACATCGAACCACCCGTTCCGACAGTGGCTACGTAGTGGGTGATTGACCCTTCTGTCTGCCTCCAGATCTCTGGTCCCGTTGTTTCGTAATGCGCTTGTGTGTTCGAAAGATTGTCGTACTGATTCGGGTACAGTGAATTTGGTATTTCGCTGTTCAGCTTTCGGGCTACCGAGTAGTATGAGCGCGGATCGTCGGGAGCAACGTTAGTCGGACACACGATCACCTCTGCACCTACAGCCTTCAGGATATTGATCTTTTCCTGCGACTGTTTATCGGCCATGGTGAAGATGCATTTGTAACCTTTCGCGATAGCGGTCAGGGCAAGCCCCATACCGGTGTTCCCCGACGTTCCTTCGATAATGGTTCCACCGGGTTTCAGGAGACCAGCTTTTTCTGCATCCTCGATCATTTTCAACGCCATCCGATCCTTCGTGCTATTGCCAGGGTTGAAGTATTCTACCTTCGCGAGATATGTGCCAGGAACGCCCTTGAAAATTTTGTTAAGCTTGACAATGGGTGTGTTGCCTATCGTGTCGATAATGGAGTTGTGAATCATGAAATGTAAGGATTAGCCGGTGTAAAGCTACGAAAAAAGGTGAGGAAGGAGTAATCAGATGTCAGCCTGCGGCAGCGGCAAGCAGGTACAACACGGCCATACGCACCGCAACACCGTTTTCCACTTGGTCAAGTATGATTGAATGGCCGGAGTCGGCCGCATCACTGCTTAGTTCCACGCCACGATTGATCGGGCCGGGGTGCATTATCACGATCGGCTTGTCGAGTTCGTCGAGCATTCTCTTTGTGATCCCGTAGTAGATCGAGTACTCCCTCAGCGTCGGAAAGTATTTGATCTGCTGGCGCTCCAGCTGAATTCGAAGGACGTTCGCGACATCACACCAGGCAAGGGCCTTGCGCACATCGAACTCAACCTGTACGCCGATCTGTCCGATGAATTTTGGAAGAAGGGTCGGAGGCCCGCAGACCATCACTTTTGCTCCCAGTTTCTGCAGGGCGAAAATATTTGACAACGCCACGCGTGAATGAAGGATATCGCCGATGATCGCGACCTTTCTTCCTGTAAGGCTGCCCGTTCGTTCTCGAATAGAAAAGGCGTCGAGCAAAGCTTGCGTAGGATGTTCATGTGTACCGTCGCCTGCGTTGACGATGTTGGCGGAGATGTGTTTCGACAGGTAATGCGAGGCACCAGCACTTGCATGGCGCATCACGACCATGTCGACTTTCATTGCGAGAATATTATTTACTGTATCGAGCAGGGTTTCACCTTTCTTGACAGAACTGTTGGAAGCAGAGAAATTCACGACGTCGGCGGACAATCGTTTCTCGGCGAGTTCAAAGGAAAGACGGGTACGTGTTGAATTTTCGAAGAAAATGTTGGCGATCGTGACATCGCGGAGGGAGGGAACCTTCTTGATCGGTCGGTTTATTACGTCCTTGAAATTTTCGGCAGTTTCAAAAATGATCTCTATGTCGTCTCTTGTGATGTCTTTTATGCCGAGAAGGTGTTTTTGACTGAGTTTAGACATGCTTCAATCCTTATTGATCAACCAGATCTTATTTTGTTTGTGTCCCTGAGCTTGAAGTTCCACCAACACGCGTTGAGAGGCCATCGTATTGACCGTTCTTCCGATATAATCTGGTGCGATTGGCAGTTCACGGTTGTATTTCCTGTTGATCATCACCAGGAGTTCTACTTTGGCGGGTCGCCCGAATGCTATCATCGCGTCCATCGCCGCGCGAATGGTCCTGCCGGTGAACAATACGTCGTCGACCAGAATGACTCTCTTGCCTTCGATGATAAATGGTATGCGGCTCTCGCTGGCCTTGATCGGCTCTTCGCGGCGACGGAAATCGTCGCGGTGAAAAGTGGCGTCCAGGTAGCCCAGGGGGATCGTGCTTTTGATATTCTTTTCGAGATTCTTGTGGATCAGTTCGGCCAGAAATATGCCTCTGGGTTGCATGCCGATGATTACGCTGTCAGAAAAGGTATCGTGATTCTCAATGAGTTGCTGGCAAAGCCGGCTGACGGTGATGTCGAGGAGGTCAGAATCTAGGATTAATTTTTTCTGCATACTTGCCCTGCCCCGGCAAATATAAGGATTTAACCCACACGATCCCAACTCCGCGAGGAGCCTATTCGCCCCCCGGGAGGTAATGAACCTTGTTGATGAAGAAGACGCGCCGCCGGTGCTGGGACTGCGATGTCCAGGAAACAATTTCCTGCGTGCCGTAGGCGTACATAAAACGGTCGTACCAGTAATTGAGCCTGTTGCGCTGGCCGGGGTCGCCTACAACGACGTCGTTCTCCTGAAAGGTAGTGATAGGATCAATTGTCTTGCCTTCCAGTACCTGGTTGTCCTGGATGATCTTCGTGCGTATGTGATTTTCAAACAGATACATCAACGCTAATCGATCGGGGAGGACTTCCAGCTTGACGAACTGTTCAAGGACAAAGGTCCTCACATCATTGATTTCGAAACTATTATCCCACACGACATTACCGTCTTCGTCAAAACCCATCACGACAGCGTGGGTGTAGTAATATCCGTCGAAAATTCGGCCGTTCTGAAATAAATTGCCAGGCATGACTCCAAACTGACGATACGAACGGAATTGAAACCGGTCTGTCGTAATGTATCGCGGATAGAATGCTTCGCCAAGCAGAACGAATTGGTTGTTGTATGGTACCAACTCGTGAACAAGGAATCGGTAGTTGAATCGGATTTTCTTGCCTTTGACCTTTTTCCGTTCTATCCGGCTTTTAATCCGACGTTCGCGGTTGGCCTTCATATATTGAAAGAAGTTGTCGAGGTCCCCAAAGTTGTGGTACCGGATCTGTTCTTCACCTGACAGATCGACGGTGGCGATGAAGATGCCACGTGAGAATTCGGAAGACCGGTTGCCGTAAACACCTGCGACGATCTGCGTGTCGCCCGATGTCTTCAGCGATCTACCGAAGATGAGATGTTTTTTCTCCTCAGGCTGCAATGCCAGATTTCTCACCAGGTTTCCATCGGGGTCGTAATTCTTGATCCAGATGGTGCGTTGCCGGGCAACGTTTCTGGCACTGATCAGTACATCGAACGAACCATCTTCATGCGTTGTGATCTGGGTTAGTTCGCCCTCTTCACTAAATAAGCCCGGCAATACTTTCGAAAAAAGTGCAGTTAAAGAGAAGTGAAGAACAACAGGGATTCGTTGATAGTACCCTCCGATGATTGCGGCTTGCCGGGTTACCTGAAACTCAGTGGGTGCGAACGGGATGTATCCTCGGATGACAAACTGGATGTATTCACCATCGGTTTCGTCGATCGCCAGAAGAATAAGATCATTTCGCGAGTAGTCTTGATAGCGGAGCAGTATGAATAGTTTGTCTTCGAAAGTCCGGGTTCCGAAGATGCGGTAATTTTTTTGTACGGAGATGAAGCCTGCCCACTTCTGTTGTAATGCAGTATCGAGGTTGATAAGGTGGATTTGATCCGTCTCCACTCCCACAAAATGGCGATGAAGAAACAGGCCGTTTGTGGATGAGGGAATAATGTCATATTGATCCGCCCGGTTGTTTATGGGCAACTCGAACCTTTTCGTTTGCACAACCTGAGCACTGCCATCAACGATGGCCATCAGGAGCAAGGTGCCCGTGATAGTAGTGCTAATTAACCACGACCTTGTTGATATAAAAGACATCCCTTACCCTGTTCTCCTTGTTGTGAGGATTCCGGACGGTGTGGTAACCCCAGACGTAAAACACGTTCCCGAACCAATGGCGCACGCCGTCTTCCAGTTC
Source organism: uncultured Roseivirgaceae bacterium (assembly GCA_964438975.1). GTDB lineage: Bacteria > Bacteroidota > Bacteroidia > Cytophagales > Cyclobacteriaceae > Chryseosolibacter. The sequence continues at coordinate 132,839 of CAYTMU010000002.1, forward strand.
CTTTTCGGAGCGAACTTCTTCCTGAGGTTCGAGTAACCGGATATTTTCTGTCTTTTCCGTGGTTGTACCATCTTCAAGCGCGACGGACTTGACCTTCAATTCCGATTCTTTCTTATAAATGAAATGAATACTCTCTTTATCGGAATAGATATCCGTTACTTGTTCTAAGGCTGGCCTCTTCATTTCATCCAGGACGATGCTTTGGTCCCATAGCAATTTTCCCTGGGAGTCAAATGCTGCTGCTATCGTCGAATACATGCGGATGTTGTCATTGTTGCGCATCGGGTCTCCATAAGCGTAGGGGCGGTACATGCGCATACCCGGGTAGTAGCCCGGCCAGAACGGATTGTAATAGTAATAAGGATTCGAGTAGTACGGTCGTCCGTATGGACTGTTGTAATAGGGTCCCATGGTATTCGAGGGATGATATATCTCACCGAGGATCACAAAGCCAGTGGCGGTCTCCTGAATGCGAAATGGCATGGCATACGAACTGAACGATGGATTGCGCTTGTCGGCAATGGCGGTACTGGTGCTTTCCTTTATTCGCGCAGCCCGTTTTGGTTTCAAATAATCGAGGGCATGGTCCATCACGCCAAACGGATAATAGTTGATCTGCTGCTGGCTAAATGGGTCTACAGCAAGCGCAAAGAATCCATACGATTGTTTTCCCTGCTTGTCGCCCCAGGTTCCGAGAAGCATGAGTTCATCGCGTTCCAGTCGACTGCTTATACCGTGCTGCAGTGATCTGTTGTCCTCGAATGGCACGATGTCTTCTAGTAGCAGGTTCCCGCTCTGATCGAATGTTCTGAACACGAGCTTTCGCTCAGCCCTTTGGCTACGGTCGACAAGTACGACATTGAAGGTGTTGTTCTTGTTGGCCCTCAATTCGACAAGTTCGTTGTCCTTCTGAAAAAAGCCCGGAAGAACTTTGAGCGACTGGTTCGCGCTTTCGTAAAGCAAGATCGCCGGCTCGTTGCTGACGTAGCCTCCGAACGTTATGTTGGACCCCACCTTATTGAAGTGCGTGATCCGGAAATCGAGGTTGGGATCGATCTCAGCCCGCTGTGTTTCCCGGCCTTCCGTTGTGCTTACTTCGATCAACTCGAGACCGTTTCGCGATGTTTCTCCTGTTCGGAAAAGCAGATATAGCTGACCGGGGGCGATCTCGTATCCTAGCAACGCGTAGCGGACATTTACAGGGATGTCAAAATTGTGTTTTTCGCGCAGATCGGTGTCTAGAATGATGATCTGCCAGAGTTCTTTATTGCCCTCGTATTTGTTCTTTTCCCGAATCAGCGCCAATCCCTCCTTCTCAAGCGAAATGACCGTGAAATATTCTTCCGAGCTCTTCTTAGAGATCTCGAGTCGTTCAGGCTGCTCCACCTGGGCGGCTGCGGAATGCGCTGCCGCAAACGCGAGAGAAAAAAGGATTGTCCTGAAATACGCCGTCATTAAAAGTTGGTTACGTTTCGCTTATGCTGGTGATGAGTTTGTACTCCGAGGCCTTAACAGGTTGTACGGAAAGGCGTGCTGCCCGGACTAGCACCATATCAGATAAACGTTCGTCTGATTTGATTTGTGCGAGGGAAACTGGTTTTTTTAACGGTTTCTCCGCAGCTAGTTCGACGACGACCCATTCCGCATCCTTTGGATCAGGATATGCAGCTTTCGTAACGAGTGCCGCGCCAACCACTGCCTTTTCGCCGCCAGTGTGATAGATCAACACAAGGTCACCCTTTTCCATCTTTTTTAGATTACTTCGTGCCTGAAAGTTGCGAACGCCGTCCCATACGGCCTTCTTATCTCGCACGAGGTCGCTCCAGGAATAGGAATCCGGTTCCGTTTTTACCAGCCAATAGTTCATAAGAGACGATTGTTGGTTCTAAAATAAGAAAATCGGGATACTTAGACTACCCGGGAACGGGTATCTGCTCGGATGCTGCGGCAAGCCCTGTTAATACGCCCGCACGAGACGGCCCTCCATGTAGTTCATGTAGGAACGATTTACGACCTTCATGCCTCCCGGAGTTGGATAGTCACCTGTGAAGTACCAATCACCAAGATGACGAGGACATGCTTTGTGAAGATTCTCAACTGTCTGGAATACGACTTGTACCTCCGCGTTCATGTCCGCGGGTTTGACGATTTCAGATATCTTTTGAGATAGTTCCTCGTTGGTAAACTGGTCGTACAACAGTTTGACGTAGTTCTGGGTATGGGTGTGGCTCTTCACGCGGGCGCATTTTTCGTATACCTCGCCGAGAAGATCATCCTTACCGTGATCCTTTAATAATGCGATCATAGCTCGGAAAGCGAGGAAGTCGCCCATTTTGCTCATGTCGATGCCGTAACAGTCCGGGAAACGTATCTGGGGTGCTGAAGAGACCACGACGATCTTCTTCGGACCCAGGCGGTCGAGCATTCGCAGGATGCTTTTTTCCAGTGTAGTGCCGCGAACGATAGAGTCGTCGATCACGACCAATGTATCCTTGTTCTTCTGGATGACCTCGTACGTCGTGTCGTACACGTGCGCCACCATGTCATCGCGATGATCTTCATCCGTGATGAACGTACGCAATTTTACATCCTTCAAAACGATCTTTTCAATCCGCGGGCGGAATGAGATAATGTCTTCGATGGAATCAACAGTCGGTTTGCCTTCGAGGATTATCTCCTTTTGTTTTTTGATGAGATAATCTTCGACACCTGCCATCATGCCGTAGAATGCGGTCTCGGCGGTATTCGGAATGTACGAAAAGACGGTGTTTTTGAGGTCGAAGTTGATAGCCTTCAATACCTGCGGAACCAGGAGTCTGCCGAGCTCCTTTCGTTCCCGGTAAATATTGGGGTCGTTTCCCCGGGAGAAATAAATTCGCTCAAAGCTACACGATTTCTTCTCACCCGGTTTGACGATGGGATGTTGCGTGAATTCGCCGCTCTTGGCGATGATCAGTGCGTGGCCGGGTTTTACCTCTTCGATCTCGTCGTAGCTGACGTTGAAAGCTGTTTTAATAGCAGGTTTTTCAGAGGCGACCACTACGACTTCATCATCGGCGTAGAAGTAGGCCGGGCGTATCCCATTTGGATCCCGTACCACGAATGCCGACCCTGATCCAATCATGCCTGCCATTGTGTAACCGCCGTCGAAATCTTTACAGGCGCGTTGGAGAACGCGCTGCAGGTTGATCTCGTCCTCGATAATATCGGAAATTTCGCGGTTGCTATAGCGGTCCTTGTGTTTCTCGAAAATACCCTGGACCTCTTCGTCGAGGAAATGTCCGATCTTTTCCATGACCGTCACCGTATCGACTTTCTCCTTAGGGTGCTGCCCGAGGTTCACGAGGATGTCGAACAATTCTTCAACATTTGTCATATTGAAGTTTCCTGCCATCACCAGGTTACGACTTCTCCAGTTATTCTGACGGAGGAAGGGATGAACATTCTCGATACTGTTCATACCGTGGGTTCCGTAGCGCAGATGTCCCAGCCATAATTCACCGGTAAATGCAACGTTCTCCTTGAGCCAGTGCTCATCCCGGAATTTGTCCTTTCCGTTCTTCTGGGCTTTGCGATACTTCTTGCCGATTTTTTTGAAGAGGTCTGCAACCGGTTGCGGTTTTATCGACCGATACCTGCTGATGTACCGGTAGCCGGGTTCTATGTCAATCTTGATGTTTGCTACTCCTGCGCCGTCCTGACCCCTGTTGTGCTGCTTCTCCATCAGGATGTACATGCGGTGCATGGCGTATGTCGTCCCGTATTTCTCGATATAATAGGAGAGAGGTTTACGAAGGCGAATCATGGCTATACCGCATTCGTGAAGGATCTGGTCGCTCATTTTGTTGGGTTAATACACCTCGTAGTGTCCATCATCTTCCGGGAACCTAAAGCACAAAGTTAACGCTATAAATCAATCTCATCAACAATCCCGGAATGAAGAATAGCGCCACGATCAATACAACCAGAAACAGTCCGAGAAAATTTTCAAACGAGGCATTTTTTTTGATATCCGAGGCCGGCGAACCCTGCCTGAGGAAGGCGTAATACGGAATTCTCATGTAGTAAAACAGGGAAATGACTGTATTTAGGAGTCCTACTACCAGTAGACCAAGCAGGAGTGATTTGCCTGTTGCAGTATACCCGTCCAATAACCCGGAAAAGATCAGCAACTTGGCCGTAAAACCGGCAGTGGGTGGTAGTCCGGTAAGCGCGACAAGGCTAACCGTCAGTCCGGTAGCCGCGGCAATATGCCGCTTCCCGGTTCCCGAAAACGTTGGCATTGTATCAATGCCGTGTTCTTCGAAATATGCCAGAAATAAAAAGACACTGTAGTTCATTAGCAGGTAGACGGCGGCATAGAATAACATGAACTCGATAGCGTGCGGCAGAAAAGCTGCAATGCCTACCAGCAGGAAGCCGGAATGAGCGATGGACGAGTAGGCCATCATGCGCTTCGCATTTTTCTGCCACAGGGCAGCAAGGTTGCCGGCAGTGATCGTCAGAATAGCGATAATGGCTACAATCAGCAGCCAGTCGGGCGAACCCGGCGCGGACCGTTGCATGGCGACGATGAATTTCACAAGTATGCCCAGCCCTGCAAGTTTTGGGGCGACCGACAGATAGGCGATCACCGGCATGGGGGCTGCTTCGTATACATCTGGTGCCCAGGGGTGCATGGGAACTGCAGCCATCTTGAACAGGAACCCTGACAAACTCATGACACCGGCTATCAGAAGCAAGGGAGACTCTTCCCGTGCCAGTACTTCCAGGAATTGTGGAGATGTGGGGTCGACGGATCCGGTGAATCCGTAAAGCAGGCTAAATCCGTACAGCATGATCGCCGAGGCGACAGAACCGAAAAAGAAGTATTTCAAGCTGCCCTCACTGCTTACGCGATCGAACGAGTATCCTGCGAGCACATACGAAGAAAGCGATATCAACTCCAGTGATAGAAAGATCATCACGAGGTTCCCACTCATCAGCAGGAGGTGCGCACCCAGTGCAATTGCTAACAGGAAGGCGTAATATTCAGGTGTGCTCCGAGTCTCTTTACGGCGCAGCGACATGAGGCATGTGAGAATGACACTCACATCGACGAGTATCATGAGGAAATCCGCCAATCCATCGCGATGGATCATACGGTTGAAGAGGTATATGTCGTATTGAAAGCCAGACAACGCTATGAACACGATCGACGCGACAGCAGTTGTTATGGAAAAGGCACCCAGAGCTAAGTGCGTTCGGACTCCGGTCAGACCTGCAATTACCACCGCGATGATCGCTGCGACGAGTATCAGCTCGGGAATGACAAATCCCAGGCTGTCGGTGATATTAGTGAGTTGATCATGCAATCCCTGTACAGGCATCGGTCAGATCGTAAGTTGTTTACCCGTATCCAGAACAAACTTGACGAAATTTTCCGTGTAGGGGTTGATCCAGTCCAACACCGGCTGCGGAAATATTCCAAACGCAAATGCCAGTACACAAAGCGGGACCATCACGACATATTCCCGCGTGGTGAGCGGTGTGAGTTGTTCAATCGTTGCCTGACCCTTGACGTACAAGGTTCCGAAGAACATACGCTGAATTGTCCACAGATAATAAGCCGCGCCCAGCACGAGCCCCAATGTGCTGATGATGGCCAGGCTTTCGTGCAACAGGCCATTAACAGAGTTCGACTTGAACGCACCGAGGAATACCAATACCTCCGCGATAAAGCCGGAGAAACCAGGTAGTCCCATGGAGGCAAAGAATCCGATCAGCACGATGGTGAAATATCCGGGCATCCGCGAAGCAAGCCCTGAGTAATTGCTGATCAACCGGTCGTGCGTCCGGTCCGAGAGGACGCCGGCGATCAGAAACAACAGAGCTGAAATGATTCCGTGACTGAACATCTGGAATACGGCACCGGTCGTGCCTTCCGCCGTCATCGACGCAATGCCCAGGAGAACGAATCCCATGTGAGACACCGAAGAATAGGCGATGAGTCTCTTCAGGTCTTTACTTGCCATAGCGTTCAGCCCTCCATAGATGATCGAGATCACACCGAAGAGACCGACCAGCCAGCTGAACTCCAGGGCGGACTCCGGAAAGATCGGCCACGCGATTCGCAGTAATCCGTATCCTCCGATCTTCAACAAAAGCGCGGCGAGTACTACGGATACGGGTGTGGGAGCTTCGACATGGGCATCCGGCAACCATGTGTGAACCGGTACCATCGGCAACTTGATCGCGAAGCCGGCGAAAAGCAGGAGGAAAGCCCATTCCCGTGCATTGAGAAATCCTATGGTCCACGGTGCGGCAGGATAGAAAATCGCATCCTTGACATAGTTGGCCGGATCGGCCATGTACAGCAGATTAAAAGTATGCACAAACTGCCCCGGGACGCGCGGATCCCGCACCGAAAGGTACAGTCCGATCAGTGCGATGAGGATAAGGATGGACCCGAGTAAAGTGTAAAGGAAGAATTTGATCGATGCGTATTCGCGCCGTGCGCCACCCCATATTCCAATGAGGAAGAACATTGGCAACAGCATGAACTCAAAGAACAGATAGAAAAGCAGGAAGTCCAACGCCGTGAAAGTCCCGATAATAGCGGCATTGAGGATGAGCAATAGAACGTAATAGCCTTTGATGTTTCGCGTGATACTCCACGATGCGAGAACGGTGATCAGCATGATCACAACACTCAGACAGACGAGAAGGATGTTCAGCCCATCTATTCCGACGAAGTACTCCGCCTTGAAGGTTCCCCACGCCCCGAGGTCGACGGTGATCCAGGGTCGCTGTTCGACAAACTGCAGTGAGGAGGAAGCTTGGTATGCCGCAGCAAGTTGCACGAGTACCACTATCTGAACTGCGCTCGTGGCAAGCGCGATGTTGCGAAAGGCCGAGTGTGACGAGGAGCGTACGAATAACGCAAGCAGCGCCCCGACAAGCGGAGTAAAGATCAGAAGCGAAATGAAGTATTGCTGCATTTTTTTATTCGACAGTCCGCAGCCACTTGCGCAAGTCAGTGGCAGATGGACGATTATTTAATCAGCCAAATTATGAAAATAATTATTGCAAATACTGACCAGAAAATATAAAGCTGGATATTCCCCCCCTGGAATGATCGCGTGATCTTACCGCCGACTCCAGCGAGTTTTGCGACCGCGTTTACAGTGCCGTCAACAAATGCCCGGTCGATCCATCCGATGATATGTGCGACGATGAGTTGACCATATGCGAACGCATGAATACTTCGGTCAATAACTTTTTGGTCTGCGATCGCTACCGCGCGGGTAGATGCGCGCATTGCGCCGGTGGTGGCCATCGAGAACAACCGGTCAAAATGAAAGGCATTAAGAAGAACAGGGTAGGTTTTGAATACGGGTCGACGGAATACGAACCAGGCCACTGTAAGGGCGGCCAGCACCCACGCCGTCGAGAGGAGCGTGAACCATGCGGGGAGAGCGAAGCCTTTGAGCGCGATTGGATTGGGCGACACAACGAACCACAGGGAGCCAATTGCGAGAATAACGAGCGGAATGAGCATGCGCCATTCGGATTCGGTAGCCCCGGACGTCTGTGTAGATCGTGGTTCGCCCAGGAATACATGAGATATCATTCTGAACGTATAGAGCACAGTGATGAACGATACAATGGCCATGATGCCCATCATGACGAACGAAGCGGTGGTTCCCTGCTGTAGCAACGCGGCAAGCATCGCTTCTTTGGACAGGAACCCGGAGAAGAGAGGAAGTCCCGCTAACGATGCGCCGGCTAAAGAAAATGCGACAAAGGTCACTGGGAGGTTCTTACGCATGCCGCCCATATTACGGATATCCTGAACGTCGAAGTGGGAATCGGCACCCTGCTTCTCATGCAAGGAATGGATGACGCTTCCCGCAGCGAGAAAGAGGCCCGCTTTAAAGAATGCGTGTGTCAGGAGATGAAGAAAGGCTGCGTCCACGCCTCCAGCTCCGAGGGTGAGGATCATCAGTCCAAGTTGAGACATCGTGGAGTAGGCCAGTATTTTTTTGATGTCGTATTGTGAGGTCGCCGCGAGTGCGCCGATGAGCGCAGTGATCATGCCGACGATCGCCACGACAACGAGTGCTTCTGGTGTAAAAAGGCTAAACACGCGAACAAGAAGGTAGACTCCTGCCGCGACCATGGTAGCGGCGTGGATCAGCGCTGACACTGGCGTCGGTCCTTCCATCGCATCCGGAAGCCACGGGAAGAGTGGAAACTGCGCTGACTTTCCGACGATGCCACAAAAGATACATAGAGCGGCCGCCGTCTGCCATCCGGAAATTGCTCCCGCGTCCATGATCGCGCTGATGTTAAAGGTTCCATGGCCCGTCCAAATGATCATCAGGCCGATGAGGAAGCCGGCATCTCCGATGCGGTTGATGACAAACGCTTTCGTGGCTGCGCGTCCTGCGGCGGGCCTCTGCGTCCAGTGTCCGATGAGCATATAAGACGAAAAGCCAACCAATTCCCAGAAAATAAACAATAGGAGCAGGTTGTCGCTTAATACGATGCCTTGCATGGAGAATGTGAAGAAGCCAAGCATCGCGAAGTATCGCTTCCATCCGGGATCGCCTTTCATGTAGGCTGTCGAATAGATATGGACGAGCAGTGAGATGAAGGCGACCACCGCGAGCATCAGTAAACTTTGATTCGATATGACCATGTCAGCATCGAACGACAGTTCTCCGATCGCGAACCAGGAAATGTCAATTACATCGCTTGCCATGCCCCACCTGCCAACAAGAAGTGCCAGAGCGGCTATCGTGGCAAGAGACATCATGGTTATGGAGAAAACGGACTGGAATCTACGAAGAGCACACACGCCTGCAAACGACGCGAGGGGTGCGAGAAGGGCGACGAATACCATCAGGATAGCAGTTCGTTCCATTGTCCTATCCTTTTAGATCGGAGATTTCCCCGGGCGCCGATGTCTGATAGTATCGGTATGCCCGCAATATGATCGCTAGGCCAACCGCTACTTCGCATACCGCGACGATGATAATAAAGAGCGCAAATACCTGGCCGTCATGAAACGGTCCGTGCTGCATGTTGAACGCTGCAAGATTTAGATTGGAGGCATTCAGCATCAGCTCGATGCCGATCAACACCATGATCGCATTCTTTTTGATGATCACCACGACCAGGCCTGTGCAAAAGAGGAAGGCCGAGAGATATAGCAACGAATGATAATGCTGCATCAAGTCTTCGATTTGAGGTGGGAAGTGACCACGGCGGCTCCGATCAGCGCAACTAACAGCAGAACTCCGGCTACTTCAAACGGAAGGGAGTACAGGCTGAAGATCCGAAGCGCGATGGGTGAGATCCCTTCTGATTCAAGCGATTGTTTCGCAATTGGCAGGGAACCCATGTAGCGTACGAGTAGGGTGAACAGCGCGATGCCAACGACTCCGCCACTCAATAGATGCGTATTGCGCATGGTAAGAGGTTTTCCGAAAATGCGAGTCGTGAGCATGATCCCGAATATAATGAGCACCGTGATCCCTCCTGCATAGACAAGGATCTGCGCGACGGCGAGGAGTTCGGCAAAGCTCAGCGCGTAGAGAGCTGCCACAGAGAGGAGTGTAACGAGAAGGTAAATCGCGCTTTTGAAAACATTCGAGGAGAACAACACACCGATGGCACCGGCAGCAGCCATCAAGACGAAGAAGTAGAAGACAGCGATCATGAAGTAGATGGCTTGGGTCCCGGCGGTTTTATCTTCGGACGGAATACAGGTTTGGCCGGAGTGGCTTTAGGCTCCCCGGTCTTGGGTTCAGGGCTTGGAGCAGCGGCTGGCTCAGCCCGCGGCGCAGTCGCCGCTGCCTTACTCTTTTGGTGTTCTTCCAATACCCGTTTCTTATCGGCAATTTCGGTCGGGGACATTTCTGCAAAAGCGAATGTGTGTTCCCGGATGTCGGCAACGCTGAAGTCGTACACCTTTGTCATTGTGAGGCATTCGGTAGGGCACACTGTTGTACAAAGTCCGCAGAAACAGCACTTCGCCATGTCAATGTCGAATCGCGCGGCGTAGATCCGTTTCGGAGTTCCGTCCGATGTTTTTCCGATCTCCTCGATCGCCCGGACGGGTTCGATCTCGATGCAATCCACCGGGCATATTTTCGCGCATTTGTCGCAAACGATGCAATCATCGATCTCATTGTGCAATCGATAACGTCCGTTGTCGGGTACCGGAATCGCCTCGTGTGGATACTGGATGGTCGCAATACCTTCCGCATGTGCGAAGTACTCATCGTTCATGATTGGAACGATCTTGCGTTTGCGGGTAGCGCGGCGAATATGTGCAAGGGTCAGCACGAGCCCGTCCGCCAGCGAACGGAAGGCAACTGTGAGGTTCCGAAGATACGAATGCTTTTGTACTGTCATGCCGCGTCTCCAGCCATTGACTGGAATGCAAAAATAGCAAGAAAAAGCAGTTGGGAACGGTTAATTGGACTGGAATTCCGGTTTCGGAACGGTAAATGCGAACGTGCTTCCGCTTCCAGGTTCACTCTCGACGTAGATACGACCTCCATTCTTTTCAACGAACTCTTTGCAGAGGATCAGCCCGAGGCCGGTGCCCTTCTCATTCGCGGTTCCGCGCGTGGTGTAAGGCGCAGTCTTATCAAACAGGATCTTCAGTACCTCGTCATTCATACCTACTCCGTTGTCTTTGATGGTAACCAACCACTCACGTCCACGTTCCTCGGCACTGATGGCGACCTCGCCTCCGTCGTTGGTGAACTTGATGGCGTTCGTCACCAGATTTCGCAACACGAGATTCACCGTGTTCTTGTCCGCAAATGCATGACTGCCCGGCTCCACTTTGTTGTGTAAGCGGATTTGCTTGTTGGGGATTGCGCCGAGTAGCTGGACGTTCTCTTCAACCATCTTGTGCAAGTCGATCCTTGAGGGCTGGAGGTTGAGTTTCTCCATTTGGACTAACGTCCAGTCCAGCAGGTTGTTGAGCAATGTTCGTGTGTGGTTGAAACGCGATTTCAATTCGTGAATATGGAGCGACAACTCCTCCGGTTTGACAGCGCCCTTATCCAGCAGGTCGAGCAACCCGGCCAGTGCGTTGATCGGTGAGCGGAGATCATGGGAGATGATGGAAAAGAACTTGTCCTTCACCTGGTTGAGACGTTCCAACTCCTCACTCCGAGTCTCCATCTCCTGTTGGTGGCGAAGCAGCAGGGTGTTTATCTGCCTTCGGCGCTGGCCACTTCGATAGACGGTTGCCAGCAGAATAACACTTAGGGCAACGACGACTACCAGGATGTTGGTGATGTATTCCTGCTTCTTGATGGTATCATTCTTCAAGTCGCGCTCCTCGTTCAGAGCTGCGATTTCTGTGTCTTTATCCTCTGTTTCGAATCGGATCTGATCCCGAAGCAATTTTTCCTGCATGTCATGACTGAAGAGGCTGTCTTCGAGTTGTTTGAATTGCTTGAAGTACGCGAGCGAGTTCTTGAAATCGAGTTGGAGTTCGTATAAACTCGATAGCGATAGGTATCCCCGAATCTCCAATGTTCGGGCATTAGACTCCTTGGCAAGTGACAGGCTGCGGTTGATGGCATACATCGCGTCGTCATAACGTCCCTGCCGGGTATACACTTCACCTCGCCCGAGTTCAACCTCGGCGATTCCGAAAAGATTCCGGATTTTGTCGTGCAGCTGATACGTTGTGTCGTAGTAAGCCAGGGCTTCTTCGTAATTCCCCTTGTGGAGATGCACATTTGCCAGTTTCGCAAGTGTTTTTGGCTCCAGTACAAGTAGATTCTGGTCTCGCGTGAAACGGATGGACTTCTGTAGTGTATGGAGTGCCGAGTCGTACTCACCCTTTCGGGCCATCACGTCGCCGATCTCATCCAGTGAATAGGGTATGCCTTCTGCATCGTTGATGCTGCGACTCATAGACATGGAAAGACTAAGGTGCTCCAGCGCCCGATCGAACTGTCCGAGTTCCTTGAATACACGACCGACGTTGTGCAGTGCGATAGCCATGTGCAGTGAGTCGTCATGATCGCGTGCAATTCGGAAGGATTGGGTAAAGTAGAAGTATGCCTCGTCGTATTCGCCAAGATCTAAATAGTCGCTTGCGACGTTGTTGTAGTCAGCGGCGAGGTTGGTACTGTCGCGGTTTTCGAGGCTGTGCTGCAAGGCGAGATTGTCGTAGCGGAGGGCAGTACTGTAGTCTCCGCCGACGGAGTACAATGCACCCAGATTCTGATACGCCCGGATTTTCAGTCGCGCGATGTCGATACTATCCGCCAGTTTCAGGGCATGCTCGGCTAACTGGCGACTTTGGTTGAAGTTTGCGTATTGGTATTCGCGGGAAAGTCTGATAAGAGTTGAGATCCGGCTGGAGTCCGCAAGGTTTTGCTTTAGAGCAGACTCGAGGCTGTCAATGCGAGTCTGTGCCAGGGCCGTGCACTGGGTTAGCAGAAGTATCGCGATATATAGCCTGTAGGTTCGCACGGTTTTAGATGAAAAGTATTTTCCAGAATGCGAAGACGATAATTAGAAACAGGGCCGCCGGTGTCAGGTATTTCCAACTCAGCGCCATCAACTGATCGATTCGGAGTCGGGGATAGGTCCAGCGGATCCACATCTGGATCGCGACGAAGAATAGCGATTTGCTCATCAGCCAGAAGATGCCCCAGACAGTCGAGGCGATGGTGCCGGGCTTTCCCGTTGACCATGATGCCAGTTCCAGTCTGCCTATGTCAGGTAGAGGGGAATTCCAGCTACCGAAGAACAGCACGACTCCCAAGATACTCACCAGCAGCATCATCGCATACTCACCCAGCATGATAACGGCAAACCGAAATCCCGAGTATTCGGTGTGAAAACCTGCCACCAGTTCCGACTCCGCTTCGGGAAGGTCGAACGGCGCGCGGTTACATTCGGCGAGTGAAGCAATGAAAAATATTACCCATGTAAAAAAAAGGAGAGGCATTCTGAAAATATTCCATGCGAGAAAGCCTCCGATTTGGTCGACACGGATATTCCAGGCAGGAATGTTGAAGAGATACTGGGGTTCCTGCGACAGGATTCCCTGCTGAAACGAAATTTCCTGGAGGCTGAGTGTTTCCGAAAAAATACACACGCTGAGGACAGAAAGCCCGAGGGGTACTTCATAAGAGATCAATTGTGCTGCAGACCGCATCGTTCCGAGCATGCTATATTTATTGTTCGAGCTCCAGCCAGCCATCATAATACCTATCACGTCGAGCGAGATGATGGCGATGAGTAAGAAAAGACCCGATGATAAGGCCGCGCCGCCCCAGGATGGGCTCAATGGAAGGACGGAAAAACCTGCGAAAACTGATACAAATATTACAATGGGGGCAATTTTGAACAGAGCCCGCTGGGCGTTCGATGGAACGATATCTTCTTTCTGGAGTAACTTCAGAAGATCGGCTACAGTCTGGCCGATTCCATAATAGCCGACTTCCATCGGGCCAAGGCGATCCTGGATGAAAGCGGAAATTTTTCGCTCAGCATAAATAGCCAGGACAGCATATACGACGATGAATGGCAGAAGAAATACGATGGTTGTCAATCCGACTGAATTTCTGTATGAAGATGCAATTAATCCTGCTGGCCTCCCAGCTGGTAGTCCCCCTTGTCTTTAATGGCACGTCGCAAGGTGTAATAAGAGGTCTAGTTCCACAAGGAATGTTTTTCAAGTTTGACAGATTCGTGAAAAAACATACGTGCCGATGATTCGAAACTATCGGTGAAATCGGACACCAGAAAATGATGTGTGGCCGGATGGGGAGTGTTGAGCAGCCCCTCCAGCGTTAGGTAAGTCTGCAGGGCTTTGGCAACTACTTCGGATGAATCGAGGATTCGCATTTTTCCTCCGTAATATTCATTGATTTCCTTCTTGATCAGCGGATAATGCGTACACGCAAGCACAAGTGCTTCGATGTCGGCAAGCACGGGGTCAGACAGATATTGCGCGATTATTTCGTGACTGATCTGGTTGTTGAAGAAGCCCTCCTCCACCATTGGTGCAAGCAAAGGGGTTGCGAGCGACCGAAGGTTGATGTCAAGGCTAGCCTCTTCGATTTTTCTGCCGTATACGCCGGACTGCACAGTGCGTTTGGTGCCGATAAGGCCGATCGTCCTGCCCCTGAGGTCCCGGGTGATGAGTTCGACCATGGGATCGATGACATTGATGACGTGGGTGTCGGTTCGCACATACTCCTTCAGCAATTCATAAGACGCTGAACTAGCGGAATTGCAGGCTATGACAATCACTTTGCAGCCTTTTGTCAGCAGGATGTCGGCGATCTTGATCGAATAGACCTGTATCGCAGCTTCCGATTTGTCACCATATGGAAGGTGTGCCGTGTCACCGAAATAGATGAGGTCTTCATCCGGAAGCAAAGTCCGGATCGCGTGAGCAACGGTCAGGCCCCCGATACCGCTGTCAAAAATGCCGATTGGTCTCCTGCGTTTGTCTTCCATCGTATACCACTTTCCCGTCAGACAGCAAATTGGGAAATAAACCGACCGACGCAGCCAATCGGGGTGATTTTTTTTCGAGCAACCGTCAGGGTAGGGGCTGGACCGCAGTGTCCGGGTTCTCGGAAAAGCGCGCGATCACGGACTCTTTCGATTCTCGGTGGTGACAGTAGCTGCAGCGGTAATACTTGATCAGTAACCCGGGTTCGTCATCGGTAGGTTCGTTGAGGATCTCTTCGCGGCGAAGTCTGAATGTCACAAATCCGCAGGATGGACATTCTTCCGTATGTTCGTCAGCGTAATACTTTTCCACTTTGGTGTAACCTGTTGCTTCGTCGAGCCAGACGTCATAGTCGACCGAACGTACTTCGGCCTGCTCACGGAACAGGGACGGCTCGAGGTGGGCTTCTTCCTCTTTTTCCCGGAGTTTGCGCATCACGTTGCCCTGCGGCGATACCCGCGGCTTGTGGCGTAGTTTGTTAAGCCTTTTCTCGACAAACCGGGGATAATATATGCGAACCATACTGTAACAAATAATATAGGCGATGACGGCGAAACTGGCCGTCATAAAGATCCTGACGTAAAACCAAATAGATACGTCGGAGAAGATCATTTTGGTGCCGATGGAGTTTGCATAGAATGCAATTGCAGTAACAAGCGCTATAACCGAATACCATACGAAACGTATCTCATTGTGATTGACATAGTCGTATTTCTCCTTGTAGTCTTTCAGGAGCAGGACACGAATCTCGTGGTACAGGATGATGGCCACGGCCAAGACGACGAATACGGATGCGCCCAGCTGCATGTACTTATCCCAGGCGTTAATGAACTCGGTGTGGTCTTCCATAAGATCAGGTTTAAGGCGTTAGTAATATAATCAATTAGCGTTTCTTTTGACAGAAATCGCGCGTGAATTTCATAACCGCATTTTCCCCTTATCCGACTATTTGCAATATTGCAGCACAATAGACAAAGCAAGAATATGGCACATAACCTCCTAAAAGGAAAACGGGGCATCATCTTCGGCGCGTTGGATGAGAACTCTATCGCATGGAAGACCGCTCTCAAAGTTAATGAGGAAGGCGGAATGTTCACGTTAACCAACGCGCCGATCGCAATGCGAATGGGCAAGATAAACGAACTTGCGAAGTTGTGCAATGCGGTGGTCATTCCGGCAGATGCAACTTCTGAAGAGGACCTCAGTAATCTCTTTACAAAGTCCACGGAAGTACTCGGCGGGAAGGTCGATTTTGTCTTGCATTCAATCGGGATGAGCCCAAATGTCAGAAAAGGACGTGACTACGGCGATCTCAACTACGAGTGGTTTCTCAAAACACTTGATATCTCCGGAATTTCATTTCACAAAGTTATGCAGGCGGCCGAGAAGACCGACGCCTTGAATGATTATGGTTCGATCGTTGCGCTCACCTACATCGCTGCGCAACGCGCCTTTCCTGATTATTCGGACATGGCTCAGGCAAAGGCAGTACTCGAATCCATTGCCAGAAGCTATGGCTATCGCCTGGGAAAATCGAAAAAGATCCGAGTGAATACGATATCCCAGTCGCCTACGAAGACAACTGCTGGAACAGGTATCACCGGATTCGACGTATTCTTTGAATTCGCTAACATGATGTCACCGCTCGGTAATGCCAGCGCCGAAGATTGTGCTGCGTTCATTACGATGCTGTTTTCCGATTTTACACGTATGGTCACCATGCAGAATCTCATGCATGACGGCGGCTTCTCTACAACCGGTATTACGGAGGACTTGATCGAAAAGCTTTTGAAGTAGCGCCACTTCCACAACATGGTTTCATTTCCAGCCTGCAAGGTCAACCTTGGACTAAACGTCCTCCGGAGGAGAGCAGATGGATATCATGACCTGGTGACGTGTTTTTACCCTGTTCCGTGGTGTGACGTACTCGAAATTGTTCCTTCAACGCATTTCTCGTTTGAGGCTTCGGGACTACCGATCCCTGGCCTCGAAGCCGATAATAATCTATGCGTTCGGGCGTATCAACTCCTTAGAAAGGATTTTGGGATTGGCCCCGTCGCGATTCACTTATTGAAGGTCGTTCCAATAGGCGCAGGGTTGGGCGGAGGGTCATCCGACGCGGCGTTTACTTTAAAGACCCTCAATACGCTCTTCGGTCTGGCATTGCCGGCCCCGGTGTTGCGAAGTTATGCTGCCCAGCTGGGTAGTGATTGCGCATTTTTTATAGACAGCCGACCGGCCATCGGAGAGGGTAGGGGCGAAGTTCTTTCGGACATTGACTTGTCGCTGCGGGGGAAGTTTGTCATTATCGTCAAGCCCACGATCAGCATCCCGACCGGGGAGGCGTTTGGCGGCATCTCCCCTCAAATACCTGCGATAGATCTGCAGTCCATTCTTAAGAATCAGCCGCTGGAAGAGTGGAGGTATTCTGTTTGCAACGATTTTGAGGAATATGTCTTCGATAGATACCCCGCGATCGGGGTTCTGAGAGAAAGTCTCTACGCAGCCGGTGCGAAGTTTGCCAGCCTTAGTGGCTCGGGCTCTGCTGTATTTGGTATCTTTGACACGGCGGTTGATCTCAGCAAGCGCTTTCCGGACACTCAGTACTGGTCGGGGTATCTTGACTAAGAGGGCCCGCTAATCAGTAACGACAGGTTGTTCGTAACGCTTTTTCGCAAACGGATAGATAATGACAGCGGCCAGTATCAAAAGTGTTCCGGCGTGAAGTTGACATTCATCTTTTCCTGTTGACCAAATATGATGACGGCAGCAACGAACGGTACCAGATCATTTCGACAGCCGGGATAGTGATAAGTTTTCCAAAAATAGCTGAGAAGCCTCCAAGGAATACGATGAAGTGCAATTTCAGATAATCTCCGGGGCAGCCATTACCTCGGAACGTATTTATACATACCCAATGAGATAATTGCGAAAACGATGTTCGGTATCCATACTGAGATCTGAGGCGGCGTAGAGCCTGCTTCGGCAAATGTTCTGAACAACGTGAAGAAAAGGATGAAGATGAATGACAACAGAAATCCGACCGCTATCTGGAGACCGGTTCCTCCTCGGCTTTTTCGCGACGATACGATGACACCCATAAAAACCAGTATGATGATCGTGAAAGGGGCGGAGAATCGCGTGTACTTTTCGACTTCGTATACCTCAACGCCCGTTGATCCACGCGCTCTCAGTGTTCCGATGTAGTCGTTTAGTTCGTTGATAGTCATGCCATCGTACTTGCGATAGTCGCTTTCGAATTCCTTAGGGTGAATAACCAGCGCGGTATCAAGGCTGACCCCCTGGACCAGGCTATCGCGGCTGATAACGAACTTCGGCGCTTCGAAGCCGGGGACGCTTTCGGGCCGGGCACTTGTTTCAAAGATCTGGTCGATCCTCCGGATCTTGTAGTCGCGCAATGTCCACTTTTGTTTGGCTGTGTCCCACTCAATCCGGTTGGCTGTAAGTTTCTCGATCAGCCGGTTGTCCTGGAATCGCTCGATCGAGAAATGATAGCCGGTGTGCGTATTGTTATTGTAACTCTGCAGGTACAGGTAGATGTCTGGCGCCACCTGCAAGTGAATGTTGCGCTGGTCGAAATAGTATGGATTCTTGATGTGCTGAACCTCGAACTCCAAACGCGATTTGTTGGAGTTCGGAATGATCCAACCGTTGAGCGTGAAACTGATGACGCCGATAAAGACGGCGCCGACCAGAAATGGCAGCATGAATCGACGAAAGCTGATCCCGCTGCTCAACACGGCGATGACTTCCGTGTGCCCTGCCATGCGCGCACAGACATACACGGTCGCGATAAACATAGTGATGGGCGTGATGAAGCTGCCGATCCAGGCGATGTAATCCAGGTAGTAAGCCGCGATCTGTCCGGACGTGACACCCGCTTTGGCGAACTTGTCCATTTTCTCGGTCAGGTCGATGACAGTGATCACTGCCAGCAGGATCAGCACCACGAAGAAGAAGGTGCTGAGCAGTGTTTTCAATATGTATCGGTCGAGAATCTTCATTTTTACTATCCCGGTGATCTATAGTCGTCGCGATACCACCGGTAGCATCCGATCTTTCCAGGCGGCAAATGTACCATCCGCGATCTGTTTTCGGGCTTCTTTGACGAGCCAAAGGTAGAACGTAAGGTTCTGGAGAGTAGCAATTTGTGCGCCTAATATTTCTTTGCTGATGATCAGGTGCCGCAGGTAGGCTTTTGAATGGAACGTTGAGGCATATCCCCCCAAAGTATCGTCAATGGGTGAAAGATCATCCTTCCACTTCTCATTCCGGATGTTGATGATGCCCTGGGTAGTGAACAACATGCCGTTGCGAGCGTTCCGGGTCGGCAAGACGCAGTCGAACATGTCGATCCCCAGCGCGATGCACTCAAGGATGTTCTCCGGAGTACCAACTCCCATCAGATACCGTGGCTTGTCAGGTGGCAAAATGCCGCACACCAAGCTCGTCATTGAGTACATCTCCTCATGTGGTTCGCCGACCGACAATCCGCCAATGGCATTGCCCGGCTGATCCTGCTTTGCGATAAACTCCGCAGAGCGCTGCCGCAGATCCGCATGGGTACTCCCTTGAACAATTGGAAACAGCGATTGATCGTATCCGTATCGTGGCAATGTCTCCGTCATGCGTCTGACACACCGAGTTAACCACCGGTGAGTCAGGTCCATAGATTCTCGTGCATACGCATAATCGCAAGGATACGGAGTGCACTCGTCGAAAGCCATGATGATGTCGGCCCCAATTGATCGTTGAATGTCGATGACGCCTTCCGGCGTGAAATGCTGGGAAGACCCGTCGATATGTGAACGGAATGCAACCCCCTCTTCCGAAATCTTTCTATTGTCCGACAGCGAATAGACCTGGTATCCACCACTGTCGGTCAGGATCGGACCCGACCATCCGTTGAAGCGGTGGAGACCCCCTGCCTTTTCCAGCAGCGGAACGCCGGGACGCAGGTAGAGATGATATGTGTTTCCCAGAATGATCTGGGCTTTGACATCTTGTTCCAATTCTCGCTGATGCACAGCTTTGACTGATCCGGCTGTTCCGACAGGCATAAAAACCGGCGTTTCTATCCGTCCGTGTGCCGTGGATAGTGTCCCTGCCCGGGCAGATGACTTCGGGTCTTTGGCGATGAGCTCGAATTTCATATAAGGGGCGAAGTTAAGGAGGAAAATTTATCTTTGTACCGAACCAGACCCTTACGCGTTGCAGATCTTATTAATCGTCTTTCTCCTGGCCATCGTCCTTCAGCTGGCTTACCTCATTGTATTTCTGATCGCTCTCAGACGAACCTCTCCTGGTGGTGAACGCGGTCAGGTTCCTGTATCGGTGATCGTTTGTGCCCACGACGAAGCCGAAAACCTTCGGGAGCTGATCCCGCTGCTGCTCGCGCAGGACTACCCCAATTTTGAGGTGGTCATCGTCAACGATCGGTCAAATGATAACACGCTCGACCTTCTCCTCGAAGAGGCTGGCAGAGATCAGCGGTTGCGGATGGTGCACGTGCGGGAAACGCCGCAGCGAGTTGACCCGAAAAAATATGCTATTACGTTGGGTATCAAGGCTGCGACGCACGACTGGTTGCTGTTTACCGATGCGGATTGCCGGCCTTCAGGCACCCGGTGGATACACAGCATGAGTCAGCATTTTGGCGATGAGACGCAATTTGTGCTCGGTTTCTCTCCCTATCTCGCTGCTCCAGGCTTTTTGAACCGATTTATACGCTTTGAAGCAATCCTTACGGCAATTCAGTACTTTGCCTTTGGCTGGATGAAGAACCCTTATATGGGTGTCGGCCGCAATCTTGCGTACCGGAAGTCGTTGTTTCTTGCCGAGAAGGGCTTCAATAACCTGCTTCCGGTGACGGGAGGAGATGATGACTTGTATGTTAACCTTCACGCGCGCGGGGATAATACCCGGTTGGAGTTGTCGCCGGAAAGCCAGGTGCTCTCTATACCGGAAAACACCTGGCGCTCGTTCTATCGGCAGAAGGTTCGGCATCTTTCCGTCGGGAAGCGGTACCGGTTCGGGCACCGCATTCTTCTCGGGCTCTTCGGACTCTCCTGGATCGTGGTATGGCCCGTTTGGATTGCTTTGCTGGCGGTCTCCATAATCCAGGCGAATCCGTCCGTAGTCATGTTCCAACCGGAAACTTATTTGATCCTGGTGCCTTTCGCGCTTCGGTGGATACTGTTACTTTTGCTTTTCCGGTCGATGACCCGGAAGACGTCGCTGGCCTTCTCACTGTGGACTTTGCCAGTCCTGGATTTGGCGTATGCGGTATGCTACCTGCTGGCAGGTCTCGCGGCGTTAACAACTAAAAGGATTCGATGGA
Source organism: uncultured Roseivirgaceae bacterium (assembly GCA_964438975.1). Classification (GTDB taxonomy): domain Bacteria; phylum Bacteroidota; class Bacteroidia; order Cytophagales; family Cyclobacteriaceae; genus Chryseosolibacter. The sequence continues at coordinate 153,694 of CAYTMU010000002.1, forward strand.
GGAACTGAAACGCGATTTTTCGGATAAGGCTGTTGAAGACTTCCGCCTGATCGACGAAGCTGTCGGTGGCAACGACAAAGCTTATGCGAAGTTGTTGCAACGCTACAAGCGGCCGGTTTATCACATGATCCTCAAAATGGTCCGAAACGTCGATGATGCGGAAGACCTGACAATCGAGTCTTTTGCGAAGGCTTTTCGAAGCCTTCATCGCTTTAAGAAGGATTTTACCTTCAGCACCTGGCTTTTCCGGATTGCAACGAACAATACAATCGACTTCATCCGGAAAAAGAAGCTCAATACACTGAGTATCGAAAACACTTTCACCGATGACGACGGACAATCGGTTTCAATCGATGTGGAGGATGAAAATTTAAATCCACAAGAGGAGGCGATCCGCGTGCAGAAGGCGGAATTGATACAGGTGTTCGTCGATAAGCTGCCGCCGAAATACCAAAAGCTTGTACGGCTGCGCTACTTTCACGAACTCTCCTACGAAGAGATCGCCGAGCATCTCGATGCTCCCCTTGGCACGGTGAAGGCACAACTCCATCGTGCGCGGGAATTGATGTTCGAAATGGTGAAGAACAAACGGGATCATATCTGAACTGCCCGGACGTGTCAAGCGCTGAACTCATATTCGGTTATTTTCCCAACCTGACCGATCTTCAAAAAGGGCAATTCACCAGGCTACAATCGCTGTACGAGGAGTGGAATGCAAAGATCAATGTCATTTCACGAAAGGATATTGACAATCTTTATCTCAATCACGTTCTCCATTCACTCGGTATCGCGCGGTTTACGCAATTCAAACCTGAGGCAGATATCCTCGACGTTGGTACGGGTGGGGGGTTCCCCGGTATACCACTGGCTATCTTGTATCCCGACACGCGGTTTCATCTTGTCGATTCGATCGGGAAAAAGATAACCGTGGTCCAGAATGTAGCTGCCGCGATCGGTCTGAAGAATGTTCGTGCCGAACAGATCCGCGCTGAGCAAGTCAAGGGCGAATATGATTTTATCGTCAGCCGTGCAGTGACACGGCTGAAGGAGTTTTACGGATGGATCCACAGGAAGGTAAAGAAGCAATCAGATCACGACGTCTACAACGGAATACTTTATCTCAAGGGGGGTGATCTTACCGAGGAACTCGCTGAGCTGAAAAAGCCGCATCAGGTGTTTGAGTTAAGTACCGTGTTTTCCGAATCTTTCTTTGAAACGAAGAAGATCGTTTACGTTCCGTTGTGAACCAGCAGGCAAACTGATTTCCTAGATGGAAGGGCTCGGTGCTTTTTCGCGGATCATCGCTGCCATTGTATCAAATGTTTTCTCTTTGAGTGTCCGCACAGCTGCGGTTGTCAAGCCTGTCGTTTGAATCTCCTCACCGACATAGATACGGATGACGCCCGGTCTGAGGTTGATTGTTCCCGGTGGCATAAGTCGCCCTGCTCCCAGCACCACAATGGGTATGATAGGCTCTTGTGTGTCGATAGCGATCCGAAATGCACCATCGTGAAAGGGTTGCAATATCTCTTTCGTACGGTTCTGCGTACCTTCTGCAAAAATGAGTATCGATATTCCTTTCCGTAAAAAATTCTTCAGCCTGTCGATGCTGCGTTTGCGGCTTTCGGGACTCGATCGGTCGACGATAATTGAGGCGGCGTTCGCGATCCACCCAAATAATGGAATCTTCAGCAGTTCTTTTTTTGCCAGCGGCCGGAACTGCCCCGGGAGTAACATTGTCAAGCCAGGAATATCGAGAAAAGATGTGTGGTTACTGACATAGATATACGCCTGCCCTTTCCGGAAGTTCTCACGCCCGTAAAACCGGTATCGGATAAACGTCAGCTTGCTGAATATCCAGCTCCACAGCCAGAGAAATGCGTATCCGACCGATCCAAAACGTGGACCGAATGAGAATGGAAGCACGATGAACGGCAGCAACAAGATCATGAAGACGGTGAAGACAAGCCCAACCCAGATCTTGTATAGAAGACTCAGTAAGGAGTTGATGATTTTCAAGAGCCCCCCGTTTGTTATTCCAGTACTTTCGGAACACGAAAATAGTCGGCGTCTTTTTGAGGCGCATGTCGAAGGGCGCGTTCGTGACTGAGATGCTCGCGCACCTCGTCTTCGCGTACTGCATTGATCTCATGCGACATCGTGGTAAGTGGCTCGACTCCGTCTGTATTGACTTCTTTGAGTTTCTCCACCCAATTGACGATCTCGGTTATATCCTGCATCATTTTCCCTGCATCCTTTTCGTCAAACTCAAGGCGCGCGAGATGTGCAATCTTGTCGAGTAGTTCGCGATTAATTTCCATTCTTACCCCAGCTGTTTAAATAATTCGTTTTCTATGACACCTCTAACCTTCGCCTTGAAAACATGGAGTTCCTTCATCGTGTAATCAGACGGATCGATCGGTTCGTGAAAGACTGCTTTCATTGGCTTCCAGTGAAGAAGGAATTTATCCGCGGGCAAAATTATCCAATTAAAGGGAATCGTAACAGGGACGATGGGGATTTGTTTTTCAATAGCTGCGCGAAAGGCTCCATCCTTGAACGGACCCATTTCAGGTGAATGTTCCGACACAATTCCTCCTTCGGGGAAGATCACGAGACTTTTACCCTGATCTAGGGCTTGAAGCGATCTGACCATCGTGTTATAGCGGCTCTTTAGCCGGGCGCGGTCAACGGTGATGTGCAGCCTGCTGTACATAAACCCGAATAGCGGAAGGCGCTTCATGTCATTCTTCCCGACGAATACGGTATCGTGCTTATTCAAACCCAGTGTGGCGATATCCATATAGGAAAAATGATTCGGACAGAAAATATACTGCTGTGCCGGGTTGAGTTTCTGGCGGTATTCAAGGTGGTATGGAATTCCCACCAGGATCAGTAGCAGACGAGCCCACCAACGATTGAATACGCCTACAAGTTGAAACCTCGAAGGGAAGATGATTGGTATTAATAACAGCGGGAAGACGAGCAGGAAGAGGATACAAAAGATGATCAGGCCATAGGCCGTGTGAAGTCCTCTGAGTAATTTCATGATATGCGAGTTTGAGGGCAACCCAGGCTACACGCCACTTATCTGAGATTTGAAGCTACACATTTTGTCAGCGACGAAAAAACTTTTTGCCTATGTACGAATACTATATACCCTTCAATCGCGCGACCTTCAGGATTGCCATGATACTGATGCTGTCGGTGATTTTCCCGTTAAGTACCATGTCCAAAGCTTCCTTCAGTGGCAGTTTCCATACCTTGAGACCGGCTTCGGTTTCCTCGAGGGCGCTTTCCCCTTCCTTCAGGTTTTCGGCGAGAAAGACGAAGCCCTCTTCATCCGTCACGCTGTTGGAAGTATGGAGGTGAAGGATCTCGGTCCACTTTTCGGCGACGAGCCCTGTTTCCTCACGCAGTTCCCGTTGTGCACTAACGAGCGCGTCCTCGCCTCGTGCTCCCCCTCCCTCCGGTATCTCCCAATGCCACGCGTTAAGCGTATATCGGTATTGTCCGACGAGCCAGGTATTCATGTCGCTGTCCAGCGGAATGATACCGATGGCCGTGTTCTTGAAATGTACTTTGCCGTATATACCGCGTCCGCCGGACGGGTTGATGACCTGGTACTCCGTGATGGCGATCCAGGGATTCTCGTACTTGAGTTCGCCTGATAAGGTTGTCCACGGATTTTTGGCCTCTTCAGTCATATGTGAATCGTTTTGTTCAAAGTGGTTTTTAAAGCTATCAAATGTTTTTGAGTCCTGCCGTGGGAAAATTATTTTTGGTCGGAGATTGGTAATATGCTGAGATCATCTTTTACCCGGGAATTGACGGAAGCTGGCTGTGATGAAGCAGGGCGTGGCTGTCTGGCGGGTCCTGTTGTGGCCGCAGCGGTGATCTTTCCGAAGCGATATCGCCATAAGCGACTGAATGACTCGAAGCAATTGTGTCGCGAGGAACGTGAGGAACTTCGGTATATCATTCAAAAGGATGCAATTGCGTGGGCAGTGGCGGAAGTGGATCACGAGGAGATCGACCGGATTAACATTCTCAATGCGTCGTTCAAGGCAATGCACCTGGCGGTTGATCGGTTGAGCGTACGCCCGGAACTTCTCCTGATTGATGGGAATCGATTCCCTCCGTACCAGGATCTCCGGTACGAATGTATCGTCAAGGGCGACGGCAAGTTCCTATCGATTGCGGCAGCATCCATACTGGCGAAGACACATCGCGATGAGTTGATGGCCAATCTTGCTCAAGAGTTCACCGGGTATGGTTGGGAAACAAACGTGGGGTATCCCACTGCACAACACCGCGCAGGCATACGCCAGTTGGGAATAACACCCTATCATCGCAGATCATTTACTCTGCTTCCGGAACAATTGGAGCTTTTCGATGATCACCTGTGATTTCTTTTGTTTCTTTACATCAGTAATCCATTCTGACTAGCCCTCCATGTGTTTGATCTTCCTTGCGGTTAGAAGTCATCCCAGGTACAAACTTATCGTTGCTGCTAATCGCGACGAGGCGTATGCACGGCCAACGACTGAAGCGGCATTCTGGTCGGATTATCCGGATGTTCTTGGTGGACGTGATCTCATCGCGATGGGTACCTGGCTCGGAATGACGCGATGCGGACGTCTGGCAATGGTTACGAACTTCCGTGATATGCGGAACATTCGGGAGGAAGCTCCTTCACGTGGCGACCTGGTGAAGAACTTTCTGATCACGGACGGTTCGGGGGAATCGTACTTGCATAGCATCGCCCCTCGTGCGAAGGAATACAATGGATTCAGCCTCATTGCAGGTTCCGTGAATTCCCTCCACTATCTGTCAAACCACAACAACGGAATTATTCATTTGGATAACGGGCTCTTCGGACTGAGTAACCACTTGCTGGAGACTCCATGGCCGAAGGTTATAGAAGGCAAACAGAAAATTCAACGTATCCTGGGACAATCCGATATCACCGCAGAAGAATTGTTTGAAGTGTTGTCGGATGAAACGGTCTCTGCGGATGAGCTGTTGCCTGATACGGGTGTCGGTCTTGACGGCGAGCGATTGTTGTCGCCGGCGTTCATCAGAAGTGACGCGTACGGCACGCGTTCGTCGACCGTCATTCTTGTCGACTCTGATGATCATGTTTTGTTCAGTGAACGCGTGTTCGACCCGGTAACGTCAGCGTTTTCATTTAATACATTTGAATTCCCCATCGCCTAACTACAATGAGCAAGGTTAAAAAGCCAAAGATACCCCCGCTATTGAGATTCGTGCGTTGGGTCTTTCCTCGGTTGGAGAAGGTGTCCCCCGCACTTGCAAAACGCTTATTCATTACGTTGTTCTTCACGCCGTTGCGGTACCGCGTACCGGAAAAGGAGAAGGCCGTGGAAAGACAAGCGTCGATGTTCTCGCTGCAGGCGGCGGGCAAACGCATCCAATGCTACGAGTGGGGTGAGGGCCCTGTGGTTGTGCTTGTCCATGGTTGGGCCGGGCGAGCGACACAGTTTCGCGGGATCATTCCGGCGTTGGTTCGCGCGGGTTTCCGTGTCGTCGGTTTTGATGGTCCTGCGCATGGACGCTCAGGAGGGCGCAGGACAACCATCGTGGAGTTCGAGGAGACATTGCGGAACCTGTACGAGAAAACGGGCGTGCCGCAAGGCGTCGTTGCTCATTCATTCGGAGGACCGGCTGTCCTATACGCGGCGATGAATGGACTTCGGGTAAACAAGCTTGTGAATATCGCGTCTCCGACAGTGGGTGACGATATCATTGATACTTACTTGCGGAACGTTCATGGCTCGCCAGCGATGGGGGACCAGTTCAGAGCCTATATACACGATAAGTTCGGCGTTCCGTTTGATGAGTACTCTGCTTTGCATATCGTGCAAAAGCTTCCGGAGCCCGTGGATCTCCTTCTTGTGCACGATCGGGACGACATGGAGGTTTCCATCGAAAACGCGATAAGGCTGCAGAAAAGCTACCCTTCGGCACGTTTGTTTGAAACCACCGGATTAGGGCACACGCGTATCCTCCGGGACGAAAACGTAATTGAAGCTTGCATTGCGTTTCTGAGGGGGTAAAAGTTCGAAAAACTGTATTTACCTGCAAGTTTTTCAAAAAATTTGACCGAACCTGTTCACCCCGACCCTTTTAACCCGTTAAAGTCTACATCCGAATAATGGCCGGCAGGCTTTTTGCGTTTTTACTGCATCTTTGTAATTAATTGGCTAACCGATACGTTCGATGAAAATTATTGAAACCCGCGAAATATCAAAGGCGTACCACATGGGTAACCAGACTGTTAATGCTCTTCAGTCGATCTCAATTTCCATTGACCGGGGAGAGTACGTAGCATTCATGGGACCTTCCGGTTCCGGGAAGTCCACTCTCATGAATATCATCGGTTGTCTCGATACCCCGACCTCTGGTACGTATATGCTCAATAATAAGCTTGTGAGCGACATGACGGAGAACGAGCTCGCGGAGACTCGGAACAAAGAGATCGGCTTTGTGTTTCAGACATTCAACCTGCTGCCACGAGCCTCTGCACTGGAGAATGTCGCGCTTCCGCTGATTTATGCGGGATACAATAAGAGTGAGCGAAACGAGATGGCCTTGCACGCGCTTGATAGTGTGGGTCTTGCCGACCGCTCGCATCACCGGCCTAATGAATTGTCTGGTGGACAACGGCAGCGGGTGGCAATTGCTCGCGCGCTTGTCAACAACCCATCTATCATCCTCGCTGACGAACCGACGGGTAACCTCGATACCAAGACATCCTACGACATCATGAACTTGTTCCAGGAGCTTCACGACAGGGGTAACACCATCATCATGGTTACGCACGAGGACGATATCGCGCATTATTCTCACCGGATCATCCGACTCCGAGATGGTTTGATCGAGTGGGATCGCAGAAACGAACATGTGACGCGCGCCAGCGAACAGGTAGCGCCGACTTCTCACTAACAACCAATTGCCTGCGCATCTTTCGGGATGTCTCGTGCTGTTCCGTATCTTTAACTTATGAAGATCTATACGAAGACCGGGGATGAGGGAATGACTTCCCTTTTCGGTGGAAAACGTGTGTCTAAGGCCGACCTTCGGATTGAAGCATATGGCACAACGGACGAACTAAATTCATGGATCGGTGTCATTCGTGACCAGTCGGTCAACGCTTCGCGAAAGGATGCATTACTGGTCATTCAGGATAGACTTTTTACCATTGGGTCGACCCTTGCGGTTGAACCGGGGAACACTAAAGTGAAGGTTCCGGCATTGGACGAGGAGGATGTTACATTCCTTGAGAAGGAAATAGACAAGATGGAAGCTGTCTTACCACCGCTTCGTTCCTTCATCCTGCCAGGGGGGCATCAGTCAGTATCCTTTGCTCATGTGTCACGGACCGTATCCCGACGGGCGGAGCGACTCGTCGTCGCACTCCAGGCGACTGACGGAGTGGCTCCACTCATTGTTCAATACCTGAATCGGTTGTCTGACTACCTGTTTGTGCTGGCGCGAACAATGGCGCACGAGTTGAACACGGACGAATCACCGTGGAAACCAAAAATGTAGATGCCAATTCCGGCTTTTTGCATTTGGTTATCCCGATCAGGATCTATTAACTCATACACCTGCTTGAAACCATTATTTCTTTTTCTGCTTCTCCTATTCTCAGGATCTGCATTCAGCCAAAGGCAACTGGTCGTGCTCAAGAGAGAGAAGGTGCTGTTGCGACTATATCCGGGGGACGAGATCGTCTTTCGAGTCAAGGGGGAGAAGCGGGCCAGGGTCTCCTATGTAAACAACCTCTCCGATACTTCTGTCGTGACACACCGCGACACGATCCCGTTTCATCGGTTCGAGCGACTTTATTTTCGTCAGCACCGGCTTTACAATACAGTAGGTACCGCGTTGGTTATCTTCGGGGTCGGCCTGTTTGCTATTGACCAGCTTAATGTCGTCGTTGTCAACGGCCAAACGCCTGAGCTTGACGATAACGTTACCTGGCTGAGTGCTTCGTCGGTGGCTGCAGGTCTTCCAATGATGTTGCTGAGGAAAAAGTCACAGAAGATCCGGTACCCGACGCGACTGCGTATGGTCGACCAGGGTTCAGGGTTTTATCGCCCGGATTTGCGTCAGAGGATCGAGTGAGCCAGGGATTAACGATCGAACTTCATCGCTAAACTTGCTACAGGGCACCCATTTTTTCTTCATATTCATCTATCTTGCAAGCTAAATATTTGAACTATGACAGTAGACAAGTTGAAAGACTTGAAGGCCCGTGTGAGCGCCTTGAGGAGGTATCTTTGACTACGATCGCAAGGCGGTTGAAGTAAGAGATGAGGAATTGATCACCCAGCAGGCCGATTTCTGGAATAACCCCCGGCAGGCGGAGATCATCCTCAAGAATATCCGTTCGAAGAAGATATGGACGGATGCTTTCGAACAGGTGAGCAAGGTTGTCGACGACCTCGAGGTGCTGAATGAGTTTCACGAGGCTGGCGAAGTCGGCGAAGAGGAGGTTCATCGCGAGTATGAATTGGCCGCGAAAGCTGTCGAGGAACTCGAATTCAAGAAGATGCTCAGCGGGGAGGAGGATCAACTCAGTGCTATGCTTGAGATCAACCCCGGGGCGGGCGGAACGGAAAGCCAGGACTGGGCGGATATGTTGAACCGCATGTATATCATGTGGGGGGAACAGAACGGCTACCAGGTGACGCAGGTCGACTACCAGGCGGGTGAGGTCGCAGGTATCAAGTCCGCCACGCTCGAGATCGATGGCCCTTTTGCATACGGAAAGTTGAAATCTGAGATTGGAGTCCACCGGCTTGTCAGGATATCCCCTTTCGATTCCAACGGTAGAAGGCACACCTCATTCGCATCTGTTTTTGTTTATCCGGTGATTGACGATACAATCAATATCGAGGTCAATCCCGCTGACATCGAGATTCAGACGTCTCGGTCCGGCGGTGCGGGCGGGCAGAACGTAAACAAAGTTGAAACGAAGGTTCAACTCACACATAAACCTACAGGTATTGTGATTGTATGCCAGGTGGAGCGCTCGCAACACGCGAACAGGGAGAAGGCTATGCAAATGCTCAAGTCCCGCCTATACCAGCTGGAAATGGAGAAGCGGAACGCCGCGCGAGATAAGGTGGAAGCGGGTAAAATGAGAATTGACTTTGGATCGCAGATAAGGAATTATGTCCTGCACCCATACAAAATGGTGAAGGATGCGCGCACCGGCGTTGAACGCACAGACGCGAACAATGTTCTTGACGGCGATCTCGACGATTTCATCAAAGCGTTTCTCCTTGGTGCGCAAGAGGCGCAGACACAGTCCTGAGGACAGAGTCCGTGGATCAGTACTCTTTCAGAACAATTGCCGATCCTTCCGAGGGAAGTTACCGCGAGAAAGGTAGTCGATTCCTCGCGTTCGCGTTTCCCGTATCCTCGGAGCCCGAGATCAGTGACCACCTGGCCGCGGTGCGGAAGAAGTATTTTGATGCGCGTCACCATTGCTATGCTTGGATCCTTGGACCACAGGGAGACTTGTCCCGTGCATTTGATGGGGGTGAGCCCAATCATTCTGCCGGAGATCCAATCCTCGGCCAGATCCGCTCGCGAAATCTCGCCGATGTTCTGGTCATTGTCGTTCGCTACTTTGGCGGTGTAAAACTGGGTGTTGGTGGTCTTATTGCCGCCTACAGAAGTGCTGCTGCGGATGCGCTTGATAAGGCGCGAATCATCGAAAAGGATATCGTTGAAACGATCCTGCTTGTGTACGATTACGAAGCCACGCCGGAAGTTATGCGGCTGGTTAAGGATTTTGACCTTCGCATACTGGAGCAAACATTCGACGCTGAGTGCTCACTTACAGCAGACGTCGGGCTGCGTAATAAGAATGGTCTTGTCGAGCGTTTGAAGCTGTTGCGCGCACTCGGTGCTAAGGTCCGCTGGTAGCGCGTGGACTGCGCAGTGATCGGTAATTTGTGATCAGTCAAAACAAGTTCCACCTTCGCTAGTGCTACGGCGGGCAAGGCTCAAAACGGATAAGCCGTTCGCTGCAACGATGATCAAATGACCGTCGACCAGACTCAGAGACCCAAAACTCCCTTCAGCTTCGTGTAACCAGATTTGCTTAGCGGAATTCTTACGCCGCTCTTAAGCAATGCAAGATGCGAGTCTTTTTCCATCGGCTCGATCCGGGTGATTTGCGATACCTGGAGAATGTACGACCGATGGACACGGACAAATTCGGTTGCGTCTAGTACCCCTTCGTAGTAGCTCATTGTTTTCTTTTTGAGGAACATTTCCTTTGCCGTGAATATTTTGACGTAGTCGTCGTAGGCCTCGATGTAATGGATGTCACTTACCGGTATGATGCGGATGGTGCCCGCTTCTTTCACGACGATGCGTGTGCGTTCTTCGGGCTGTCGCAACTGATCCTGGAAGTGGACAGGCTGTCTTTCCTGCCCACCCTGCTGTCGTTGCGACAGCCATTTTTGCACTGCTTTGTCGAAACGATCTTTTCCGAAGGGTTTGAGCAGATAGTCGATAGCATGCGATTCAAACGCTTTGATCGCATACTCGTCGAAGGCAGTTGTGAAGATGATAGCCGGAGCGTCGTCCAGGATCTCCAGCATTTCGAATCCATTGATCTTTGGCATTTGGATATCGAGAAAGATCAGCTCCGGCTTGTGCTGGCTGATCGCTTTGACTCCCTCGAACCCGTCGTCGCATTCGGCCACGATCGTGAAGTCCGTGTAAGAAGTGAGGTATTCCCTGACAATTGTCCTGGCGAGGGGCTCGTCGTCGATAATAACCGTCTTAATCATTTCGCTGCGGAATTTTTATCGTGGTAATGAAATCATTTCCCGTTTGTGACGTCTGAAGCAGGTCAGTTCGCGCGTACAAGAGGTATAACCTTCGCGTTATTGAGTTCAATCCGAACCCTGTTCCTCGCCGTGGGGGGGTGACCGATGGGTCGAACGGATTCTGTATCACTATTTTGAGATGATTGTTTTCTTTCGTCGATGTAATGGAGATCGTAGTCTGACCCAGTGTGTCGTACAACCCGAACTTGATCGCATTCTCAACTACAGGTTGGAGAAGCAACGAAGGTAGTTTCAATCCAACGGATTTCTCGTCGCATTGAATTTCCGTCTTTAGCCGATGACCGAATCGAACTTTTTCGATTTCCAGATAGAGGGCGAGGTGTTCCAATTCCTCCGAAAGCACCACCAGTTGCTGATCGTCCTTTCGGATGGTTGCGCGAAAAAAGTCCGACAGTTGTTGGATCATCCGACGTGCCTCTTCCGGCCTGTTCCCCGCGAGGGCGCTGATCGAGTTCAGGCTGTTAAACAGGAAGTGTGGCTGCAACTGCTGGCGGAGGCGTGATAGCTCCGCTTCGCGTGAAAGCTGTTCGGCGGCAGTCCTCCTACGTTCCATTTCCTGGTGTTCCATCATCGTCAGCCACAGGCCAGATAAGGCGCTGACAAGAGCGATCATCAGCCAGCTGTACAGTCCTCGGATGATGAGCGATTTCTCCAGGAAAGCGAGATACTCCGGTGTCTCACTGACGAACAAGAGGGTCAGGTGGTCCATTGCGGCAACGCTGAGAAACGCCAACCCCACGCTGATCGCAACCCTGATCAGGGGCCGGGGATGGTAGTACTTCGTCACCAGGATCATGTCGTATCCTGCGACGGCGATGATCACATTTGTTACGACCGCGTCAGTGAGACTTGTCGCCCACCCGAATGCGAACGTAAGTTCCAGTGCGATGGTTTGTAGCACGACCCAGCAGATGCACCACAGCAGGAAGAAGATGCTGAGCTTGCCATACGAGAAACCGGTTGTCGCGGTCAAGTTCTGTAGTTTATTCGTTGGAGTGGGCTCTCAGAAAGATCGCCTTCTGATGGACACACCGAATATAGGATTTCGCTTCGTCGGTTTCGTGAATGTGAGAATATATCTCTATCCCATCTTCGATCCTGGTAAGGGGTATTACTTCGGAGACATTGATGAACTCCCAGCGGACAAGGTTGTTTCGCTCGTTGGGAAATGAATCCTCTTCACCGATACCGATCGTTCTCCCCTTGAGAAATGCCTCCCCGTCTGAGTTCGCAGAAATCAATCTGAGCTGCTCGTCAAATTGTGGCCTGTGCTCCGTGTTTTCAGCGGTGATCTTGAATACCAGCTTTGCAACGTACCAATTCATATCCGCAAATGTTTTTTTGTGCAACAATAGTTTTAAGTCAATAGCTCCGGATGTCGATACCACCGAATACCGATGTTCCTTTCAGGATGAGGATTTGTTCGGAACCGTCGTCAACCCGTGCTGCCGAGGCTCGTTTGTCATCTATCCCTCCTAATACGGCCACCATTTCTTTCGAATGTATTTTCCAGTTCGCCGGTACAATTATTTTTGTTCCCCCGAATATCTGAGTCAGTTCCAACACGGCCGTGCCGGCTAACTCTGCCTGCATGAAGTTCAGCTCGGTACCACCGAAGACGGTCACAGCTTCGCCGCCGCGAAAGTTCTTGGTTATGATGCTTCTTTTTGCTCCGCCGAAGACGACTACTGAATCGAGCAAGTCGTCTGACGATTCCAGTTCTGTCTCAAACGGCGACCTGGTGGGTCCTTCCTTTCTCCTCGTGAAAGAGCGCAGGACGAGAAACAATCCAAATCCGATGATCAGCAAAGGCCACATGAATTTGTGGATATCGTACCATGGATAGAAGTCATCGATGAGAAGAAATCCACCGATCGTAAGTGGGATTAACCATGCAAAGCCCCTGAAAGAATGGCGAATCCCAAGATAGATCCCCAACGCGATCAGGATAGTTTTGAATGAAAAGATCCAGCCTGGGATTTCGGCGCCGGCTTGCCGCGCGAGGAGCAAGCCACCAATCAAAATGATGAATAGTCCTCCCCACAGCCTTCCGCTGCCACGATTATCGGAGCAATGGTGTGCTCGGTTGCCAGGGTTTTCAATGTTTCGGTTTGGGGTTTCCATAGTCGCCTGTATTGTTGACCAAATATACGATCGATCCGAGCCGCCGGATAACGGACTTAGGCAGGAAGAGGGCGATAGTAGGTAAGTGGCAGTATCCTGTCGGCGAATGCGTCGGAGCGGTTCACATTGCGCCGCCGACTCTGGATTTCAGCCTGTGGAAAAGTTCGAGACACACCCAAGCATCTGTGGCGGCGTATTCTATTTGCTTTTGTGTGAATGTCTGGACTTCCCAGTTTGAAGTCTGGGCACTCTTGGAAATGCGGAACCCGAGTAGCAGGGCCGTTAATTTTTTGACACTTTCTACTTGAAGACCAGCTTCCTTTGCGAGCCGCGCGAGATCGCAATAACCTGCAGGCTCGAACGGGTGCAACTTCTGCAATGCCTTGAGGTCATCGCGTATGCCGACGCCCGCTTTTATGATCTGTGCGTTGGAGAATAATCCAACCAGTTCTTCTGTAATTCCCGTATGATTGAGGCGGATCAGAAACACTTTCCGCGGTATTGCAAGCTGGAGCAACGACACCTGATAGATCTGACCTTTCTTGAAACTCGGACGCGTTTCCGTATCGAAGCCGATGATCTCATGCGACTCCACCTCCTTCACGACCTTCACCAGCTGATCAGGATTACTGATCACGTGTGTCCTGCCGTTGAAGGTTCTCAGAGGGAGGCTATTGACTTCGTCTGGCGTGATATTGACCCTTACTTCCGAAATCCGCTCCATGTTATGATCGACTGCGACATCATGAAAAAATACGTCCACCCTTTACTAAAAAATACGCCTGTTGCTGGATAAAATGCGCCGTTAAGTTACTCTAAAATTCCCTAACTCGGGAGTAGTTCCTTGGGAATGATTGAGTACATTTTTATATTTTGGCTGCTTAAACACAAGTAATGGCCAATCCACTGTTTCGAAAGAAGTCTTTAAACGCCATTCTAAGCGAAGCACAACGCGAAAGGGAGACCGGACAGGGAGGGCTGAAACGCGTGCTGGGAGTGCGAGATCTTGTCTCAATGGGCATCGCTGCTGTGGTTGGCGCCGGGATTTTCTCCACGATCGGGTCTGCCGCCTACAATGGAGGCCCAGGGATATCACTGCTTTTCATAATAACCGCGGTAACGTGCGGATTCTCCGCGCTCTGCTACGCGGAATTCGCGAGCCGGGTGCCAATTGCCGGTAGCGCCTATACTTATGCCTACGTGTCGTTCGGGGAACTGGTCGCATGGATAATCGGATGGGCGTTGATCCTCGAATACACCATCGGAAATATCGTGGTTGCCATCTCGTGGAGTGGGTACTTCAATAATCTGCTCGAGGGGTTTGGAATTTTTCTGGCGCCTTGGCTTACGACTGATCCAGGTACTGCGAGTGCCGCTTATGCAGAAGTTGAACAGGCTGTCGCTCAAGGTGTGCCGCTCACCGATAGCCTGGCCTTCGTTCGCGATGCGTGGCACTCGGCTCCGGTGATCTTCGGGCAGCGCATCTTTGTCAATCTGCCGGCATTCATTATCGTGGTGTTTATCAGCGTTCTTACCTTCATTGGCATTCGGGAGAGTAAAAGAACGACTAACTTCCTCGTGGTTTTTAAGATTGTAGTAATACTGTTTGTCATCGGAGTGGGATTCTTCTATGTGAATCCGTCCAACTGGAGTCCTTTCATGCCGAATGGATTCGAAGGCGTCCTGCGGGGGGTCTCGGCGGTCTTCTATGCATATATCGGATTCGATGCGATCTCTACCACCGCGGAAGAATGCAAGAATCCCCAGCGCGATCTGCCGCGGGGGATGATCTATTCCCTGGTATTCTGTACGGTGTTATATATTCTCATTTCCTTCGTCCTGACGGGGATGGTTCCGTACACGGAGCTCAGAGTCACGGATCCGCTGGCGTTTGTGTTCGAACGAGTGGGACAGGATTGGATCAGCTACATCGTGTCGATCAGCGCGGTCGTTGCCACAACAAGTGTTCTACTGGTGTTTCAACTCGGGCAACCCAGGATCTGGATGAGTATGAGCCGAGACGGGTTGCTTCCCAGGAAGTTTGCAAGTATCCACCCCCGTTATCAGACGCCGGCCTTCTCGACGGTGATGACGGGCGTGCTCGTCGCGATCCCGTCGCTGTTTATGGGGAGCGAACTCATGACTGATTTGACGAGTATTGGTACCTTGTTTGCATTTGTTATCGTATCGGGAGGGGTGCTGATGCTTCCGAGGATTGTTGCGAAAGATGGTGCGATGCCCACCGGAAAGTTCAAACTCCCTTATATCAATGGTAAATACATCGTGCCCGTCATCTTTGGTGCGTACGTTTTTCTCGTCCGCGACCGCATCTCCCTGGGCCTTTCTTCGATCACTCACGATGATCTTGGCACGCTGCTGTTCCTGGCCTTCATTGTACTTGGATTTACGATGAGTATTCTCTCGTTCATGCGCAACTTATCACTCATCCCGGTGATGGGTGTCATGTTTTGTTCGTACTTGCTGATCGAGATCCCTGTGGTATCCTGGACTTATTTTCTGATCTGGCTAATGTTCGGCCTGACGATCTATTTCTGTTATGGCTACTGGAAAAGCCGATTGCGTCGTACTGGCTAGGGGTGTGAACTCACCCGGTAGACGACGCCTCGTGAAGCCAGATGTTCCATTATTGCGTGGAAGTTGTCCTCGTCTTCCCCCAAATATTCCGGCGGACAAATACCCGTTCTTACGAACTTTCCTGACAATGCGAGGTTCACAGCGGCGGTGCATGTGTATCCTGTGGTGCGTGCCATCGACATGGTCTGTGTCGCGTCGTCGGTATAATCGAGGAGGTCGTAGGCGTACACGATCGGCTGCCCATTCTCTTCTCCTCGTACACGGATTCGCATCACAGTGAATTCGCGTTCACCGGGCTTTAGTTTCCATTTGGGAAAGAGCAGTTTCGCCGTCAGGTCGATCGGCCTTATGGGAACACCGTTGATATCGATCGGTTCGGCGGAGAAGAAACCAGACTCGCGGAGTACGCGGAGATACTCGATACTTCCCGGATAACGCAACGTCTTTTCGATCATATTCGGAATGTCAGGCATCGTGCGGATAAGCGACCGCAGTCCATCGGAGTTCCAGGACTCAAGGGTGCCGACCCCGTCGAAGTAAATGAGTTCCGGGTCCGACAACGCCTCTTTTATTACAAGTGCTCCGTTTTGCACATACCGTGCTGGTCGCGTGTATTCTTCAATAACGTCGATGGGGGAGAACACTGCTTTATACTGGTATGGCCATTCACGTACCACAGGTAGTCCTCCGACGAGACATTCGTATTCATCCACTTTCATCCGCTTGTTGTGATATCCCAGAATGATGTTTCCCATCCCGGGAGCGACACCACAGTCGGTAACAATGGTGACTTTTTTTTCATGTGCCAGTGCGTCAAGTTCAAAGGGATCCTCCGGAAAGAACGAAATATCCACCATGTTCTTGCCGGTATTGATGACGGTCTCGGCTATCCGGAATCCCATAAACCCCGGGATGGCTCCGACGACAATGTCAAACGGCCGGAGGATGGAGCGCAATTCCTCTGTGTCATACAGGTCCGCTTTCACCACGTGGACGTTCGCTTTTTTCACGGCGGCGAGTGCATCATCATTGATATCGACAGATGTTACGTCAAAAGTTCGCGCCAGGTCGATGGCAATTGTGCGGCCAACGAGTCCGGCACCGAGTACTACTACTTTTTGTTTCATGGACATAGTGATTGCCGGCGGGATCCCCATTGTTCAAACAGTAGGACACTGCCGGGCGATTTTATAACTTGATGTTGAAAATCAGATACCTATGATCGATCAGGCCAAGATAGTTGAAAAAGCGAAACACTCCGCGTTTTATCGGCGTGTCCTTAGTTGGTCGTTGAACCGGATGGTACCCTTTAACAAGCCGCATGGTATGCAGGTAGTGAACATCGCTGATTATTCATTGAAGATCTTAATTCCTTATATAAAGAGGAACCTCAACCACATTCGCGGGTTGCATGCGTGTGTGCTGGCAACGGGGTCGGAGTTCACTACCGGTTTTTTGCTCGTATCGAAACTCGATGCGAACAAGTACAGGCTTATCATGCAACGCCTCGAAATGGATTACCATTATCAGGGCAAGATGGACGCGGCAGCTGAGTTTACGGTGTCCGAAGATTGGTTTGAGAAAAATATCTATCAACCACTCCGGACTCAGGATGCAATAGTCGTTCCGTGCGAAGTCAAGATCCATGATGTGAATGGAAATCATCTCACAACCGGTCGGGTCTTATGGCAGATCAAGAACTGGAGTAAGGTGCGTACGAAGGTCGATGCGCGAGGCAATTAAATGATCGATTCGTTGGCAATACAAAGGATACACGAAGGAGCGTTGCCGGATGACTACCGGTTTGGCTATGAGCCCATGATCTTCGATACGCATGATTACCGTGCGATGCAGCCTGAAGAAAACTGGCAGTCGTATTACTTTCTGAACGATGACAGCCGGACAATATCCGCGGCGGCTCATTTTCAAGTGCGTGACGATCGGGCTACGGGCACGGTACGCGCCCCGTTCGGTAGTTTCGACAGCGCGCCCGGGCTGGCTCCCCTCGCGTTATACAATTTTATCGCGGATGTTCAGTCGCGCTTGAAGGCACTTGGTGTCCGGGAGCTGACGATCATCAACCCCCCGCGCGCTTACGATCCGGAGCGGCTTTCACTGGTTGAGACTTTTCTGATCAACGAAGGTTTTGGCGTTATGAATGCTGAGCCCGGAGCGGTTATTCATGTTAGCGCCGTGGATTTTGGGCAGAGGATCGGGCGTTCACAGTTTCAAAGGGCGGAGAAGGCGAGAAGCGCCGGGCTTCAATATCAGATGCTGGCCGCTGACCGATTCCAGGATGTATTCGATTTCCTTGCTGACTGCCATGAGGAGAAAGGGTACCCGATTTCTATTGACCCCGCATTTCTCAAGGCGCTGGTGAAACGGTTCCCTGACCGATATCTTTTATCGGTTGTGGCTGACGACGATACGATCGTGTCGGCTGCTGTTACGGTAAAAGTATCGAGCCGAATACTATATAATTTCCTGGTGAACCATGACAAACGACTGAGTCACCTGAGTCCACCGCTTCTCCTCATGGAAGGATTGTACAAGCACTGTCAGGATTTCGGGATCAGCATGCTAGACCTTGGAACATCCGCACTCGGGTCGTCGCCGAATTTTCCGTTGCTCGACTTCAAGCTTCGTATCGGCGGGGTTCCTACATCGAAACTTTCATTTTTTAAAAAGCTCGCTTGACAGTGCAGCCTCTTGTTACAGTCATATGCATCTGCTACAACCAAGAGAGGTTTGTCGTGGAGGCGTTGCAATCTGTGCACCTGCAGACCTATCCGCATGTACAACTGATTGTCGTGGATGATGCCAGTACAGATGACAGTGTGGATGTCATACGGAACTATCTTGCGAGCTTTCCGCATGTTGAGTTTCTTCCATTACCTCTCAATGTAGGCAACTGCAAGGCCTTCAATCAGGCCCTCGCATATGCCCAGGGCGAGTATATTATCGATCTCGCTGCTGATGATGTGTTGCTTCCCGGTCGCATTTCCGCCGGTGTCGACGCGCTGGCAGCAGCAGGTGATTCTTACGCCGTCAACTTTACCGATGCTATCCTGATTGACGAAGACGGTCGCGAACTGGATCGGCATTCGCGTCGGTTCCCTGCTCATTCCGTCCCTCAGGGAGATATTTATTGCGAACTCATCAGGCGATACTTTGTTCTATCGCCAACGATTGTCGCACGAACGCGTGTGGTGAAGGAATTGGGAGGTTATGACGAACATCTTGCTTATGAGGATTTCGATTTTATGATCCGATCGTCGCGATCTTACCTGTATAACTACACGCCTGAGGCTCTTGTGCGTAAACGGATTGTCGGAGGATCGATGTCCGACAGGCAGTTCCGGCTTTTCAGTCCTCAACTGCGCTCGACATTTCGTGTTTGCGAGAAAATATTAAAGCTAAACCGCACGACGGATGAGCGGGATGCGCTTTCTCACCGGTTGTTGTATGAGATGCGCCTCTGTCTGAAATTCAATATTCCGCTCGCGATGCGTTATGCACAATTGTGGCTTCGGAACAGGTGGAAA
The DNA here is from genome assembly GCA_964438975.1 of uncultured Roseivirgaceae bacterium. Taxonomy (GTDB): domain Bacteria; phylum Bacteroidota; class Bacteroidia; order Cytophagales; family Cyclobacteriaceae; genus Chryseosolibacter. The sequence continues at coordinate 172,859 of CAYTMU010000002.1, forward strand.
ACGTATTAGCGATACGCGACTATTTCCGATTGTCAGCTCCTGCAAGCATACTGAGATAGCTATCGTAACGGCTAGGTGCGATTTTGCCTTCTTCGACTGCAGTCGTAATGGCGCAGTCAGGTTCTTGTAGGTGAAGACAGCGCGCCCCGTACTTGCAGTCCAATCGACGGTCACGCATCTCGGGAAAATAGTCTGAAAGCTCCTGATCATTCATATCTACAAGACCCCATTCTTTGATGCCGGGGGTGTCGATCACAAAGGTGTCGCCACCGAGGTGGAACATTTCTGCGAATGTCGTCGTGTGGATGCCCTTGGACGAGTATCCGGATATTTCGCTAACTCTCCGTGTGATACTCGGATCGAGATGATTCAGCAGAGTTGACTTCCCCACGCCGGAATGGCCTGCGAACAGGGTCGTTTTCCCGTCCAACCGTGCGCGTAATTCGGCGATGTCATCTTCGAGGGCTGAAAGCGAGATGACATCAACACTGATCTCCTGGTAGATATCCATCAGCGCGTTTTGAAGTTCCAGATCGTCGCTGCTCAGGAGATCTCTTTTGTTGAATACCAGCATTTGTGGTATGCGGAACGCTTCTGTCGAGACGAGGAACCGATCAATAAACCCAATTGATGTTCTTGGCAGTACTACCGTAACGACAAGACACGCGAGGTCTACGTTCGCCGCGAGTACGTGGGTGTGTGCGGTCTTCTTAACAGACTGTCGGAGAATGTGATTTTTGCGGGGGATAATTTCCGTGATGGTCCCGATGTCGTGGTCGAGCTCGAACAGAACGCGATCACCAACAGCTACCGGGTTTGATTCCTTGATGCCCTCCAGGCGCATTTTGCCGCGGAGACGGCATACGATCTTTGAGCCGCTGCCGGTGAGGACGTCGTAAAACGAACCTGTGGATCTGAGTACTACGCCCTCCATTTTTCTTTCGTCCTCATGCTATTAAATACGGTCCCCAAACTCGCCCTGTTTTATGATTTTCCGGTCAGAATTATGCGGCAGTGATCCATGATCTTACGAGTAGCTCCCGTATTATCTTCAACATACTGCCGGTTGACGTCACATGCCAGCTGGAAAGTTTCTGGAACGTTGAGAATTTTGAACTTCTGTTTGAGATCCGGATAGTCAGCTACCGCGAATGCTCCTCCGCGATTGATCAAGTCAGCTGCTTCTCTGAATTTTTCGTAATTCCTGTTTCCGAAAAGGATAGGGACCCCGTAGCATGCCGCCTCCAGCGTGTTGTGCAGGCCTTTTCCAAATCCTCCCCCAATATAGGCGAATTCCCCGTACCGGTAGAGCCGTGACAGTAGTCCTACATTGTCAATGATGAGAACGGTAGCATCCGCGACAGGTTTCTCGTTCGCTTCCGAATACAGAACCGATCTCACCGTGAGTGCTCGTTGAAGCGCTTCGATCTGTTGCTGATTGATCTCGTGCGGCGCGACAATGAATTTCAGTTTCCCCTCATTGATAAATGGCAACAACACATCGAGGTCTTCCTGCCATGCGCTTCCGACAACCAGCACACGTTCCATCCCCTTGAACTTCTGAGCGATCGGCACTTCTTCGGCAAGATTGACGATGGTCTTGACGCGGTCGAAACGCGTGTCGCCTGATACAGTGACATTGAACAGATCAATCGAGCGCAGCAAATCCACCGACTCCTGATTCTGAACAAAGAAATGCGTGAAACTTTTCAGTATCCTGCGATGAAGGCCGCCCATTTTCCGAAAGAACAATTGCTCTTTTCGGAAAATGGACGAGACCGAAATGAGAGGTATTTTTTTCTTTTTTAGCGTCCGGGCATAGTAGTACCAGAATTCGTACTTGACAAAGATTGCTAACGAGGGCTGTACACTATTGACGAATTTGCGTGCATTCGTTTTTGTATCGAGAGGTAAGTAGAAAACATAGTCTGCGATCGCAGTATCTTTTTTTGCGAGGTAACCACTGGGTGAAAAAAAAGTAAGAAATATTTTGTGATCGATAAATTCCTGTTTTAACGCTTCTATCAATGGACGCCCCTGTTCGAATTCCCCCAGGGAAGCACAATGAACCCAGATCAAGGGTGCCGCATTCTCGTCTAATGTTTCCCGGATCCTTCGGAAGATCCGGCGTCGGCCGGTCACAAATTCCCGAGCTTTGGTATTAAACAAGCTGAGAATCCTAAGGGCAAGTCCGATTGAGAAAATGGCGATGTTGTATAGAAATTTCATTGCAATCAAAAATACGAACCTTATTGCACCAACGGATTTTTTTACCGAGCTAAATGCATTTAATTTGAAACTTACCTAAGCTAACCTAAAAATGAAACGGATTGTCCTTTTATTGTCTGTAAGTCTTCTGAGCGCACAGATGTCTTTTGCTCAGGTCACCCAAGACACCGATGGTGATCTACAGGATCTCCTTAACCAAAGTGTCGACGATGGAAAGAAACTCATCTCTGCTTACCTGAATCCGCTGATGATGAGTGTGCCGATGGCGTTAAACCAGGGCTGGTATAACACGGCAGCTGCTCATAAGGTCGGAGGGATTGATCTCACGATCACGGCCAATGCTATGATGATTCCCAAAAGTGACATTTTCTTTGATGTCACTAAACTCGACCTGGACGTACTGCGCTTGGATGAGACCTCTCCTGATTACCCCAACTCGCCTACGATCTTCGGCCCGGACAGAGCACCTGTATTCAGTTATACTGATGAGACGACAGGCCAGACACAGACGTTTTCCGGCCCGGGGGGATTGGATATCGAAGGTGAGATCGGCAAGAACCTGGTGCCTGTTCCGTTGGCGCATCTGGGAATAGGACTTCCGAAAGGCACAGATCTGAAGTTGCGTTATGCGCCGACAATTGACATTGGTGATGGTTCCCTGAATGTATTTGGAGTAGGGGTTTTGCACGATATCAAGCAATGGATCCCCGGTATCAAACTCCTTCCGTTCAGCCTCTCGGCGTTTGCCGCGCATACATCCTTCAAGATGGATATGCAACTGGACCCTGAAGATGCTCCGGACCAGCGTGGTCTTTTTAAAATGAGCGCCACCACGGTACAGGGACTGATCTCCAAGAAGTTTTCAATCCTGACACTTTACGGTGGATTGGGCTATAACATGGCCAATAGCTCTCTGGCGTTGAAGGGCAATTATGACATTAATGACGACGGGACGATTCAAGCCGAGGAAGTTGATCCGGTTGATCTTGACTTCTCATCTTCAAGCTTTCGCGCAACGGCGGGTATGCGTCTAAAACTTGCAATTCTTACCCTGCACGCCGACTACACGGTTCAGAAATACAATTGCCTTACCGTCGGGCTTGGATTCAGTTTCCGGGAAAGTAAATGATTTGATCGTTGCTTTTCTGATCAGTTCCTCCAGATCTCATCTCTGATATACTGGAGGAACTGATCCGTAGTGCGGTCGATGATTTCAAAGACCTCCTGAAAGTCTTCTTCTCCCCCGTGATAGGGATCCGGAACGTCCCCGCGGGGAGCGATCGGATCAAACTCTCTCATCATTCTGACTCTTGTTCCAGTATCACTACCGTTAGCCAGATGCAGGATGTTCCGGAAATTACTGTTATCCATAGCAAGAATGATGTCAAAATCATCCAGATCCCTGGACATGAGTTGTCGGGCGCTGTGCTCGATCGTGACACCGTTCTTCAGGGCATTCGCAATGGTGCGAGGATCCGCGTTGTCACCGATATGGTAGTCAGACGTTCCGCATGAATCGATTTCGATCTCCGATTCCAGTCCCATTTCTCTTATTTTCTTTTTGAGGACCGCCGCGCCGAGTGGCGAGCGGCAGATGTTGCCGAGGCAAACAAACAATACCCTGACCTTCTTCTTCATAATGCTGGCAAAGGTACGGAGGATTGATATCAATCGCCAACGACAAGTACTATCGCGCGGCAGATGGCGAACTGGTGCTGACTCCGCGCACGAGAACCTGCAGGGTTGACCGCGAATATTGCTCCAAGAGTACGCCCGGCCGACTCCGGTATGTTTCAAAGCTCTCCTTGTCGTAGTTCTTGACCGTTACGAGCGTAAGTCCCGTATTGTAGTACACTTCGAAGTCAGGTTTAAGCTTATCCAGCAATGCGCTCAGTTTGCTTTCCCTCAGGTCGAAACAAAACGAGAACGAGATCGCCGAGTTTTGCATGACGTTGATTCGAATGTGAAGCTCGGTGAGGATGGAAAAGACACGGCGAAGATGATCTTCGGTAATAAAAGCGTAGTCGGTCACTTTGCATGACATCAGGCATTGATTTTCCTTGAAGACGATGAGCGGGGGGAGGTCAACAAGATGGCATTCATGGATCTTGGTACCGGGCAACGAAGGATCCTCAAAACTTCTTACATACAACGGAATATTGTGCGTTGCAAGGGGCTTTATTGTTTTTGGATGTATTACGGAGGCACCGTAGTATGTCATCTCCGCCGCTTCATGAAAAGGAAGCTCCTCGAAAACCGTGGCTGTCGGCATTCTCTTCGGGTCCGCATTCATCACGCCGGGAACATCCTTCCATATAGTAACCGAATCTGCACGCAGCGAGCTGGCGAAAATAGCCGCGGTAAAATCGGAACCGTCCCTGCCAAGTGTGGTGGTGCGACCATCCGTCGTTCTCCCGATGAACCCCTGCGTGACGACGAATTTCTGTTCCAGTGCCATACGGAGTGTCCGGATGTTGGTCTCAGTTAGTTCCCAGTTGACGCGAGCTTCTCGAAATGTTCCATCCGTCTGGATGAAGTCGCGAGCATCTATCCATTGACTGGGGAGGTTGTTTTCGGAGAGATAGTGGTGGAGGATCACGGACGACAGCAACTCGCCATGACTCACAACCTGGTCATAGACCTCGTCATAGCTATCTGTGTGGTTTAATCGGGAAAGCAAGTCACGGAATAGTACCTCTACTGCCTGGAAGGCTTCGTGTCCGGCCGGGAATAAGTCTTCCATAATCCTGGCGTGATACTGCTGCAGTGCGGTCAGTTCGGCGTGATAATCGCCGCCATCTCGAAACAGATTCAGGATATTCACCAACACGTTCGTCGTCTGGCCCATGGCTGATACCACGATCAGCACAGGTGTCTTGACATAAGGCAGGAGGATGGAGGCGACATTCCGGATTCCCGCGGCATCCTTTACTGAGGCTCCGCCGAACTTAAAAACCCTCATTTGATTGCACTAAAACGATTGCAGTTTAACTTTGTGTGGCGTTAAGGTATGCAAAGATCGTCTAATAAGACTTACACAACAATTGAAAGTTCGCGTATCGCACAGTCGATCGGTACGGCTCTGGACCGCTTCATCAAGAATAATCAGGACCAGTTTCCGTATGCCAGCGGTGAGCTCTCCCAGTTGCTGCGCGACATTGCGCTCGCATCAAAAGTCGTAAACAGGGAGGTCAACAAGGCGGGACTGATCGATATTATGGGCGCTGCTGGCTCAGCGAACCTGACAGGAGATCAGCAACAGAAACTTGATGTGCTCGCGAATATCCGGTTTATAAGGGCGCTCGCGAGGGGAGGAGAAGTGTGTGCGCTGGTCTCCGAAGAATCGGAGTCCTGCGTCGATCTTAACAACCTCGGGAAGTATATCATTGCCATCGACCCGCTCGATGGAAGTTCAAACATCGACGTGAACGTTTCCATCGGGACGATCTTTTCGATTTACCGGCGGAAGTCACCGCCTGGCACTCCTGTAAACCTTGAGGATATCTTACAAAAGGGACAGGACCAGGTGGCTGCCGGCTATGTGCTATACGGTTCGTCGACCATGCTGGTATTTACCACGGGCCATGGCGTCAACGGTTTCACACATGAGGCAAGCCTGGGAGAATACTTCCTGTCACATCCCGATATGCATATTCCTGAGGATGGCTCAGTCTATTCCGTAAATGAAGGTCTGTCCAACTCCTTTGATGCTGGCATGAAGCGATATCTGCAATATTGCAAGGACTCAAACTACACCGCGCGGTATATCGGCTCCCTGGTGGCGGATTTCCATCGCAATTTGTTGAAAGGAGGTATATACATATACCCCGCGACATCACAGAATCCTAACGGGAAATTGCGTCTGATCTATGAATGCAACGCATTGGCATTGCTGGCCGAGCAGGCTGGCGGTATGGCTACTGATGGACAACGCCGGATTCTTGAGATCGCGCCCGACAACCTGCACCAGCGAACACCGTTCTTTGTAGGGTCCAGGAGGATGGTGGAGAGGGTGAGTGGTGAGTGGTGAGTACTCACTACTCACTACTCACTTCGAGAGCTTCCGGCGCATATTTCCGTATCATGCCATACCATTTTACGAGCTTCTTGATATCGGAAGTGTAGACGCGATTTTCGTCGTACTCGGGGAGTACGGCTTTCATGAAGGACTTTAACTCGGCGCCCTCGGAGTTACCGTCTACGCCGGGGTCATCGCCAAAATCCGCCTGGATCTTCTTGAGAACGTCCTCCAGTGGTATGTTGCCTTCCTTGGTGGTTGTGTAGATAGAGATTTCGTTGAGCAACGACAATCGATGATTGCTGGTCGCAACCATTTTCGTTTTGGCATCGTCGAGTGACTCAAGGATGACCCCGGATTTTGTAGGAGCCAGAACTTTGAACAACCCTCCTTTTCCTGATACAGTGGCGATGTCAGCTATTGTCATAGTATATGGTTCGCGGGTAAAACTAAGCAATTTGCGTCAATGCGTCCTCGATAAATGACAGAAGATCGTCACGCCCGGTCTTTTCCGTCGCAGACGTGATGAACAGTGGCGGAAGCTCGGACCATGTCTTAAGCAACGTCGAGCGATAGACTGCCAGGTTTTTGTTGAGTTGGTTCTTTGTGAGCTTGTCAGCCTTTGTGAATACCAGCGCGATCGGAATCTGCTTCTCGCCGCTCCACTGGATAAATGCGAGGTCGATCTTCTGCGGTTCCAGGCGTGCGTCTACCAGGATGAAGAGACAATGAAGGCTTTCGCGTCGCAGAACATAGTTTTCGATTATGGTACCGAAGCCTGCCCGTTTTTCTTTGCTAACCCGTGCATAGCCATAACCTGGAAGGTCGACCATGTACCATTCCCCGTTGATTATGAAATGATTGATTGTTTGGGTCTTGCCAGGGGTGCCAGACGTCTTGGCCAGGTTCTTCCGACTCACCAGCATGTTAAGCAAGGATGACTTTCCTACGTTGGATCGCCCGATGAAAGCAAATTCGGGCTTTCCCGGTGCCGGACATTTCAGCACGTCAGTCACACTTGAAACGAATTCTGCTTCTTTGATCTCCATAAGAATACGAACCTGATATTCGGGTCCAAAATTACAATATGTAAGGTTAGGGGTCTACCTGATTTTTTTAATTGTAGGCAAATCGCCCAATTTTCATATATTAGCATCTGGTATATAGTAAAAATTGCCCCATTACTAATTTTTTTCCAGAGATGTCCAGTATCCGCTGTGTACTGATTTTTTTGACCAGTCTCTTGTTTACAACCGCCGTCATTGCTCAGCAAGACCCCAAGCAAACTGCGCGAGACTATGTGCAGGTGGCGGAAGAGATGATGGCGGGCTCACAAGCGTTGGACGATGTTCGCGGACTGATGGTCCTGGCGGCGGACCTCGATACAACCTTTATCAAGGCGAACTACGATGCTGGTTACCTGCACCTGCTGACCATCGGGAAGGAGTTGGCCGTAAAGTATTTCCTGCGTGTCTATCGACAGAATCCAGACTACCGGTTCGACCTCGAGTACTGGATCGGCAAAAGCTATCAGTACGGACTGGACTTCGACAACGCGATGAAGTTCTATAACAGCTACAAGAGCAAGCTCCTTGCGAAATCAAATTATCAGGGTGCTGATAAGATCCCAATGGAGGTCGTCGATAAAAGTATTGTCGAGTGTATAAACGGAAAGGAGTTCGTCGCTAACCCGGGCAATTTCTCCATTGTCAATATCGGTCGGGAGATTAACTCGGAATTCGAAGACTACGCTCCGGTACTCAACGAGGAGGAGGATGAGATCATTTTCACCACTCGCCGCCGCGATGGCAACCTGAACCAGAACGTTGCGGACGACAATAAGCCCTACGAAGATATCTTTATTTCGCGCAAGGCAGGCAATGTGTGGAGTTACGCCACTAACATCGGTGACAAGGTGAATACTTCATACCATGATTCTAACCTTGCACTCTCTGCAGACGGAAAGACACTCTATATTCTAAAAGACGAGGGAGGCGGAGATATTTACTATTGCACGCAAATGTCGGATGGCAGCTGGGGTGCGCCAGTACCTCTGCCGGGGATCATCAATTCTTCGTTCGAAGAGAAATCCATTACGATTTCAAAAGACGGCAAGACCCTGTATTTCTCTAGCAACCGTCCCGGTGGATTAGGAGGAACGGATCTGTATCGCGCGACAAAAGATGCCAAAGGACAGTGGGGGAATGTCAAGAACCTGGGGCCGAAGATCAACACACCCTTTGACGAAGAAGGGCCATTCATTGACTACGATATGGTGACACTGTATTTCAGTAGCAAGGGGCACAAGAACATGGGGAGTTATGATATCTTCCGCTCAGTGTATGATCCTGTGAAGAATGATTGGAGTGAGCCGGAGAACCTCGGTTATCCGATCAACACCCCCGACGACGATATCTTCTACATCACTTCCGCCGATGGAAAACGGGCCTACTACTCTTCCGTGCGTGAAGATGGCCTCGGTTATACTGACATCTACGTCATCACGACGCCAGAAGGACTGGAAGAACCTGAACCGACGCCGGTGATCGTCGAAGAGACGCCCGAGCCAACAGAACCCAAGGAACCCCAGGAAGCGACGGTAGCTGAAACAAGACCTGAGCAACCTAAGCAGAAAGAACCGGTAAAACCATTGCGCTACATTGTGCGCACCGTGGATGCTGAGACCAAGGCGCCTGTCGCCGTGAAAGTGAGCCTGAAAGGATTGAACGACAACGTCATTGTCGGTTCAACAGCGCTGGAAAATGGGGTTTACGAATTCCGCGTCACCAGCGCGACCCCGAAAGACTATCGCTTGTCCGTAGAGAAGGAGGGGTATGCTTTCATCAATCAGAATGTCCACATCCGCGGTGCGGGGACAAGCGAGGAGAGCATGAATCGAACGGTGGAGCTTCGCCGTCTTAATGTCGGAACCCGTTCCGTATTGAGGAACATCTATTTCGACTACGATCGGGCAACCTTCAGGACGGAATCGTATAACGAACTGAATAAACTGGAGACGATGCTACGGCAGAATCCGAGTATCTTCGTAGAGATATCCGGACACACCGACAACTTTGGTCATTGGCAATACAACAGGACGTTGTCTCAGAAACGCGCTGAAGCTGTCAAAGACTTTCTCACCAAGAAGGGCATTGACCCCAGAAGGATAAAGGCCGTCGGCTACGGAGAGAGCCGTCCGTTAGCCTCTAACGACGATGAGAAGGATGGCCGCGAGCTCAATCGCAGGGTTGAGTTCCGGGTACTCCAAAAGTAATTTCATTCCTATTTCTAAACGTCCTACTTTCGGACCTGTTATACGGGATCCTATGGCTGTTTTACCCTACAAGGAGGAGAATGCTGGCAAGAAGGAGCAGATCGCAAAGATGTTCAACAACATCTCCTATCGCTACGACTTCCTCAACCATCTTCTCAGCCTTGGTATTGACCGGATCTGGCGCAAGACCGCAATCCGCCTTCTCAGAGAGAGGCGGCCGCAGCATATGCTCGACGTTGCCACCGGCACTGGCGACTTTGCGATCCAGGCGATGACGCTGAATCCACAGCGGATCACCGGGGTCGATATTTCGGAAGGAATGCTGAAAGTGGGACGGGAGAAAATCGAAAAGCTCAAGCTGAGCGATACCATAAAGCTTCAGCAGGGAGATTCTGAGAACCTTCAGTTCCCGGACAATACATTTGATGCCGCAACCGTTGGATTTGGAGTGCGGAATTTTGAAGATCTCGAGAAAGGATTGGCTGAAATACTGCGCGTACTGAAGCCTGGGGCAATGCTGGTAGTGCTGGAATTCTCACGACCGCGAAGATTTCCTATGCGGGAGCTATATAATTTCTACTTTAGAAACATATTACCGGCTTTAGGTCGTTTGATCTCGAAAGACAGTTCTGCTTACACCTACCTTCCCGAATCGGTGGAGGCATTTCCTGACGGTACGGATTTTGAAAATATACTGAAGAAAGTCGGATTTAAAGAGACTGCATGCAAACCGCTAACTTTTGGAATAAGCTCTATCTACACGGCCCAAAAATAATTGCGCTCGCCCTTGTACTCTTGTTCTCTGGCACAAGTGAGGACTCTTTTGCTCAGTATCGGAAGCGGTGGGTGAATCAAAACAACCCGAATTACGACGCCCGTAAGATCAGCTATGGGTTCCTGATCGGGCTACACTCTACGGCTTATCAGATTGAATACGCCGATAAGTTCGTTACCCCGGCGTTGGACACTGTCTATGCGATTGAGCCCGGATGGTCAGCGGGATTTTCCCTCGGGTTCATTGTCAATTATCGCCTTACAGATCTCGTCGACATCAGGATAACACCTAAGGTCGCGTTTTACGAGCATACCCTGCGTTACCGTTACACCGGTGAGCAACCCACAGAAGAAAAGCTTATCGAGACCACAATGGTAGAGCTTCCCTTACTCCTCAAATACAAATCCGAGCGAAGGGGTAATGTCCGAATGTATATGGTTGGGGGTGTCAAACCTGGTCTGGAGGCATCGGGAAAAAAGAAGGTTGAGAACCGGTCGAACAATCTGGGGATCACTGACCTGAATCTCAGTCTCGAAGCCGGATTTGGTTTTGATCTGTACTACCCGCTCTTCAAGTTCTCCCCCGAACTCAGGTTCTCGCGCGGCATTGTCGACATTCTTGAAAATACAACAAATGTGTATGGCCAGCCCCTCAGGCGGGTTAATACCAACACGATCACCTTATATCTCCTGTTCCAGTAATGGCACATCGAACTGTATTGATCACGGGGGCAACTTCTGGTATCGGGGAAGCCACTGCTCGGTTACTCGCCACGAGCGGGTACAAGCTCATTCTCTGTGGCCGTCGTCGCGAAAGACTGGAGTCGTTGCAGTCAGAGTTAGCCAGGGTAACGAAGGTCACGACGCTTTCCTTTGACGTTCGTGACCGGGATGCTGTGACGGAGGCGATTCATTCGCTGACAGACGAATGGAAACAGGTTGATGTGCTCATCAATAACGCGGGGAATGCCCATGGCCTGGATCCGGTGCACGCTGCAAATGTCGACGACTGGGACGCGATGATCGATATCAATGTGAAGGGTTTGCTCTATGTGTCGCGCGAGATCATGCCCGGCATGACTGAGCGAAAGTCCGGACATATTATCAATATCGGCTCCATTGCGGGCAAAGAGGTGTACCCCAACGGGAGCGTTTACTGTGCCAGCAAGGCGGCTGTCGATTCGATCACACAGGGCATGCGGATCGACCTCAATCCGTTCGGTATCAAGGTTACGGGTATCCATCCCGGTATGGTGGAGACTGAGTTCTCCCTGGTTCGTTTCAAGGGCGACGCGAGAAAAGCTTCTACTGTCTACACGGGAGTGACGCCACTGGCAGCTGCTGATATCGCAGACATTATCCATTACGTGCTATCCGTGCCAGACCACGTTGTGATTGCCGACCTGGTCGTATTTCCGAAGGCACAGGCCAGCGCAACGACGGTGCGCCGGGAAGATTAGATGTTACCGTTTGAATCCTAAAGCGCTGCCGCCGCATCCACTGTCTTCGTCGAATGTATACTGAATGTAGTAGATGCCAGTCGCGTTACAGGGATAGGCAATGGCATTGATGTACCGGTCTTCAACCTTATTGGAAGCCACGACATTCCGTTGCGCATCGTAAAGTGTGACGACGATCCCGTCCGGGTTCTGATCCGGCGCGCAAACATTGATCATGTACTGAGTGCCTTTCGTGAAGACGTATGAGTATTCAACGTACGACTTGCCTGCTGTCTCGACTTTATAGCTTTTGAGAAAATTAAATCCTGATGCCAGTTTTGGGATACATTGAGTGCTGAGCGTCTCCGCGTTGCACTGCGCGTACGCCGCGGATCCGGTAAAGGAAATCCAAATAACAAAGGCGAATAACTGTTTCATAACGCTGTGGAGGATGGGTCTTAGCTAATAATTTTGTTCCGAATGTTCTGAGTGGTCGATCTGATGGTTTCGATATCCGCTTGAGTTATTTCTACTGTGCTGGAACTGTTGTCCTTGACCACCATGACGCCGTCGATGACTTCGTACGTCGACGGTCTGTACGTTGTCGTGATGGTGACGCGGTCAAATGCGCTCTTCAACTCCTCCAGGTCAGTCTGAAGGGCCGCGAGGTTGTCGTCGGTGTAGAAGGACAGAAGGTGGAGGATGTTGTCCAATATGATCTTTTGAGTGCCTATCGTCTCCTGTAACTGCACGTTATCCGGATTGGTTCTGGCCACCTCGCAGGTGATGTGGAGTGCTTCCAACCAGCCACCTGTGAGAAGAAGAACGCTCAGATGAGATCGTTTCTCGCTCTGCAGGTATTGATTGATAGAGTTGAAGTTCTGTGTGGTGATCAACAGGAGCGAGTCGAGATCGTTGCTGTTGGATACCAGCCGGCTGATGGTCTCCATTTCGAAAAACTGGCCAATGTTCAACTCATTTGCCAGGTTCCGGATAGTGGACATATACCGCACCCCGTCCTGGGTCTGTTCGTAAATATTGGTATATCCGAGATCTGTTCCATAGATACCCAGGTTGAGCGCTCGTTTGAAATTCGTGTTGTATCGCGAGCTGTTATCGGGTGAATTGAGAAATCCGGAGCTGTACTTCCGCCCGGATTCCTTGAGCATGACCGAGATCTCAAGCGGACTTGGGATTCGATTAAGAATCTCATTCACCTCTCCGGACATCACCTCCGGTTCGAGGTTGGCATTCTCAAGGGCTTCTGCAAAGGCCTGGTCTTCCGATTTGTTACCAGTACCGCAAGCTGTGAACAGGAAAAGAAATAACCCGGCGACTAGAATCCTCATATGATAAAGTTAGGTAGATGTAAATTTAGAAATTCGGCATTCCGCGTCAAAATGTTACTTACCTGCCAATTTTCCTCCTCAATAGATAGGTGCCGAGCCTGGTTCCTTTTCTCAATACCTGAAAATACAAAGCAATGTACAATATCAGCGTCATAAACCAGATCACCAGCATATTGAATCCATAGGTACCCATCCAGACGCCCATCATATGTTTGGTGGGAGAGAAGAAGTGAGCACGGTAATCCAGGATGTGCTCGGGCTCCGGATCCTGGAAGACTGGATCAATCTGCTGCATCAGGGCACCATCGTGTTCGATGATACGCCGTTCTTCTACGACATTGGTCAGCAGGTCAGCAAGACTTTCGTTATAATGCCCTGCCTTCACTTCTGTCACGTCATAGGCCGAAGTCTGTTCCATCCGGCTAATCCAGGACTCCCTGGCAGCGACAGCCTTGTTATAAATATCCTGGTAGTGTGTTTTGTAACCCTGAAGGTAAGTTTCCAGCTGCGAATGTGTCGCCGGGGTCGCGCCGGCCAGGCTCCGGTCTCCTGCCAGATCGATGTCCCGATATGGCTCATTGCGGAGACTGTGACGGATAAGTGCCAGTTGTCTGTCAGCTACCTGCCTCATCGAGTCATTTTTAGCCTCGCGGTTTTCGGAAACGAACTTGGCTCGCCGAAGTAGTTCGTCAGCCAGGTACACCGATCGGAAATGCGCCTGTGATGAGCGCTTATCGAGTTCGAAAAGTGGATCCTGATAGGAATTGTGTTTAAACTGATACACGGCCATCGCCTCGTACGCCCACCGGGAGGCCATCAGATCCGCCACAATCGGAACCTTACCTTTGTTGCCGATGACTTCATTGATCTTGTCGAAGGGGAACATCAATCCACTCAGGATCATCTGCGGAATGAGCAACAAGGGGATGAGGATGTAGACACTGACCGCCGACCGGAAAGCAGATGAAATATTCAGTCCCATGACGTTCGCCAGGCAAGAGATGGCGAAGAGCACGAACCAGAATGGGAGTAGCATTTTCCATTCAATTTCCAGCAGCAAATTACCTATGAGGACAAACGTGAACGTCTGGATCGCCGACATACTGAAAAGAATAATGACTTTCGATAGTAGGTAGCTGTTCCAGCTCAGATGCAGAAATGATTCCCGTTTCAGTATCCTGCGATCGCGGATAATTTCCTCGGCGCTGACACTCATTCCCATGAAAAGCGCGACGATAATGCACATGAGAAGATATGCGGGGAAGTTGTCGTTGTGCCGGAAGACATAGCCTGCGCTATCAGGCGATCCGTTGTATCGTATGATGAATGCCAGCAGGAAAGCCAGTACCGGCGCCTCGATGAGATTGATGATCAGATATTGCTTGTTGGAGATCTTCGAGAGCGTATCTCGCATAGTGAAGAGCCAGGTCTGACGAAGGCGGGATGGCAGGTACAGGGTACGTGGCGGTTGTTCGTTGATATCCGGAACACGCCCTGGTCGAAATCGTTCGAAGAACATTTCATACCACTGCTGAGGCGTCGTCTTCCGTCGCAAAGTCGGCTCGCCGTATTCATCCACGACGCGTGCTTCCAGGATGTTGAAGATCTGTTCGGGATTTACATTACCGCATGCCTGGCATTGGCCACGGTGGCTGTCTACCTGGTGACTTGCCTTCTTGAAGTAGGTGATCGCCTCAACCGGGGGACCGTAATAGGTAAGGTATCCGCCGGTATCCATGATGATCATCTGGTCAAACATCTTGTAGATATCAGATGACGGTTGGTGGATCACGACGAAAACAAGTTTGCCTTTGAGAGACAACTCTTTGAGAAGGTCGATGACGTTTTCGGAGTCGCGTGATGAAAGACCGGACGTCGGCTCGTCAAGGAAGAGGACTGCAGGTTCCCGGATGAGCTCCAACGCAATGTTCAGGCGCTTTCGCTGTCCTCCGGAAATAACTTTCTCCAGTGTGCTGCCGACTTTCAGATCTTTGCGATGGTCGAGTCCGAGGTTCTTGAGCACTTCCGTCACGCGTCCGCGAAGTTCTTCTTCCGTCAGATTCGCCAGGCAGAGCTTTGCATTGTAGTAAAGGTTTTGGTAGACTGTGAGCTCTTCAATCAGGAGGTCGTCCTGGGAAACGTAGCCGATAACGCCGTGCAACCTTTCAGGATCTTTGTGCAGATCGATTCCATTGATCAGTATCTCGCCCTTCTCGGGCTTCAGGAGACCAGCCAGGACGTTGAGCAGCGTCGTCTTACCGGCGCCACTGGCGCCCATGATGCCGACGAGCGTTCCCGGTCCTTCCGATATGGCAAGGTCGCGAAGTCCGAAGGTTCCTGAGGGGAACTTGAATTCACCTACTACGGCGTTAAACGATAATCGTGTCGCCTGGAGTTTGTAGTTGAAGCTTGCAATGATGTCGCTGTAATACACCGCGCTACCGGCCTGCGATTTGACGGTGGCACCATGGCTAAAAAGATAAGCACGGCCCGGTTCCATCGTGAATCCGTTGAGCATGTTGGACTCCGTACCAAGATACTTGACGAAGTACATGTCAACGGCGGGGACCCGAAGGAATATAAGCGTACCGCCGAAGTGCCCATGAATATGCCGGCAATACCGGGCGGTATTTTCCTCGCGGTCATCGACCTGTAGAACCTCCCGCATGTCGAGGAACTGCGGCTCGTCCCCAATCACGAATTTTACTACGGCGTGATAGGCGTTTTGGTCGAGATTGAAAACAGAGGATATAGTGTTTATGATTTCGCGTCGCTGCGGCGACACGGGTAATGCAGGACCCACCAGTTCCAATAATTTGATAAGCACCAGGACCTTTTGCTTTTGGGTCAGTGTCTTGTTGATCTTCTTACAGATCACGAGCGTCTTGACTGAATCAAGGACGGATATCCGCCTGGACCTCTCTTCCAGCTCATCGTCCCCATACCCCGAATATGAATCGTATAAGGCGACGTATTCCTGCACGGAATTCTGATCCAGTTCGGTTTGGAAGAAATGGATCACATATAGTCGTTCCCGATCGGTGACTCCGCCATCCTGTTTTGTGATGATGGCAAAAAGTTGTGTAAGGGCCTTAAGTATCTCTTCACTCATACTGGGAGGTGCCCGGATAGTCGCTGTCAGCTTATCATAGCGAGTTGCGGGTCAACAGTCCATGACTAATACGGTATAAACTCGAAAGGTATCTCAACAAGCTCGGAAAATTCTTCGCCTGCTTCCTCCATATCCTCGTCGTCTTCATGGAAATGCCACTCTACTTTCAGGCCCTTGATGTCCTCAAGCGCGTATAGAACGTCCAGGATGAGTTTTGAAGAGGCTGTGTTGAAGTATTCGAGTTTGAAAACAAAAGTGGTAGAGATATTAGGGTCTTCCGCATATTGCTCGATCCAGTCGAGTACTGGTTTGTAAAATTCGGTCGAATCTTCCGGTAGGGAACGTCCCGAGATCTCCATAATCCCGTTCGACTTGTCCAGGATGATGCTCGGTGTCTCTTCCGTTCCCTCCAGGTGTAGTGTATTCATGCTAGTGATCGTTTAAATTCCTGTTAAGTTAGGATTTCGCGGAATATTTACCTTCAGGCAAAAGAAACAATACGTTTCGGATATTTCCGGGAAATCGAAAGAAAGTTTCTCCCCCGACTTTCGGGCCATATCGACAAGCCCGAGTCCTGCGCCACCTTTCTCTGAAATGGTGGTTCCTTTTATGATGCTTCCATAAAGCTCTTTGAGGCTATTGCTGTCGAGGTTGTTGACTTGCTCAAGTGCCGTACGCAGGGCAGGTACGCTCGTCCTGGGGATTGCGTTACCGGAGATCACGGAGTATTCATGAGCCTCGCGGTTGACCACAAAGATCGATGAGTAGCCCTCCGGATCGTGCTTGCGCAGGTCGCCGTGACGAGTGATGTTCTGCAATGATTCAACCATGACATTGAATACCTTGCGCACGACCACGGGACGTTCCCCCGCCACTACCATCGCATGCTCACCCAATGCCAGGATTCGTTTCACAGTCTCCTGTGAAAAGTCTCCGCGATAAGCGAGCAGTATATCCCCCGTTATCATCCCGCGATATAGACTATCGATCATGTTCATGGATCCTCAGAATTTGATTCCGATCAGCAAAACATCATCTGTTTGTTTTTGATCTCCTTTCCACGTTTCCCACTGGTCCTGAAATATTGCACGTGCCTCCTTCATCGGTATCGTGTGAACTTTACTGATGGTCTCACGCAGTTGCTTCGTTCCGAACTTTCGTCCTTTTGGACCACCGAACTGGTCGCAGAAGCCATCGGAACAAAAGAAAACTGAATCGCCATGACTCATCTGTATGGTACTACTGGCAAAGTTTGTCTGATTCTTGAAGACACCACCGCCGATCGGGAACTTGTTTCCCTTTATTTCTTCAAGGACACCATCTTTAACTACGTATAGTGGCCGATGCGCGCCGGCATAGGTCACCTCTAGTGTCTCGAGATTGATCCGACACAGCGAAATATCCATGCCATCCTTCGTCCCGGTCTCTTCATCCGGACGTAACGTGGTGGAAACTCCTTCATCCAGCAGGTCGAGAATTTTTCCGGGTTCTGTGATTTTCCGACTTCTGACGATATCATTCAACAGGAAATATCCAACCAGTGAAAGCAGAGCACCTGGTACACCGTGCCCGGTACAATCGACTGCGGCCATAAACACTTCTTCGCGTACCTGCGCGAACCACGGGAAGTCTCCCGACACAACATCGCGTGGCCGGTAAAAGATAAACGAATCCCGTAGAGCGCGATCGATCAAACGCGGGTTGGGAAGAATGGCACCCTGAATGCGACGCGCATAGTTAATACTTTCAGTGATCTTCCTGTTTTGATGGCGGACTTCCAGTTCGATCTTTTTGCGTTCCGTAATATCGTGGGAGACCAGTAACACAGATTCGAGTGTTCCGTCTTCATCGTACTCGGGAATGGCATGGGTCTGCATGACGCGGATGCCGACACGTGACGGGAAATCGATCTCAAGGATCATTTTGCCTCCCGAACTACTGACCTGACTAACGATCTTCAGCCACGACTCCAGGATCGCAGGGTTCAGGTCTGTTTCTTTTATCCTCTTATTGAGGTAGGCGACAGGTGCGCGACCGGTATAATACTCAATGACCGGGTTGATATAAGTGAGTGTACCCTCTTCCAGTCGAATGATCAGATCAGGTGAATTTTCCGAAAGCGCCTGGATCTTTGTGCGCATGCGGATGGCCTGCTCTTCGAGCCGGCGCGCCGTGATGTCACTCGTTTGGATGAGGAATCCGTTGACGTCCGGATTGCCAAGACCGTTTGAGGCAACTGATTCAAGCCATATGTAATTCCCCTCTTTCGAACGGTAGGCATATTGCATTTTGATCTTCTCATCGGGGTTTTCTTTCAGCCGGCTGAAGATGTGACTGTACGAAATCCGATGGTCCGGGTGTACATGTTCCAGATCTGTTTCGCCAATGAGTTCCAACTGTTTATAGCCGAGTATCGGTTCCACTGACGGTGATACATACCGGATGCGTTTCTCTTCGGTGTAGATAATTGTAATGCCTGTAGGATGACCGTTCCGATAGGAGGCGTGCAGGTGACCTTTTTCCACGGAGCCTGGGCTTACGGTCAGCAGGGAAGAGTTCAGCGTGTGGCTCTCGCGCTCCTTCTCACGGTAGATCATCACTTCCTTCCGCGCGTGGCGGGTACTCCAGAACATCAGGATCCCGCTGGCAAGCACCACCAACAGCGCGGCATATATGCGCAGCACTGCCGGCGAAGGATCCGACGAAGCGAGATCGGAGATCATCATCCCACTGACGATCACTGATGCGACAAAGCACCCGGCCAGTACGAAGCTCCACCTGTTCTTGTCCTTCAGAAATTCCATAAACGTGTCAATTGAGACCGGGTTGATCTCGTTTTTGCGTCAGGTATGAGCTGCGGGTATTCATTCATAGGGTCGCTAAAATACCTTTTCGAGGTGTGGGGCGGGATGAATTTGGCCCTTAAAACTTACATGGGTTTGACAACAATGAACGGTGCCATAGATGGCAATGCTGTCCAGGTAAGTTAGGTATTTTTTGACGCTATACTATTGCGGATTTCTATTACTTTGTGATATGAAGCGCATTTTGGTTCTCGGGGCGGGGCGATCATCAGCATCGGTAATCCGCTACCTGCTTGATCATGCAGCCAGCCGTGACTGGTTCGTAATTGTCGCGGACGTATCCCTGAAACATGCCACTGAGAAGGTCGGGCATACAGAGCGCGGGCAAGCGATTGCGCTCGATATGAACGAGCCTGAGGCTACCCGCAAGCTCATTGCAAATGCTGATATTGTAATATCGCTGATGCCGCCGGCGCTTCACCCGATGGTCGCGTTGTATTGCCTTCAAGAGAAGAAGCACTTTCTCACGGCCAGTTATTTATCAGATGAGGTAAGGTCTCTCGACGCCGAAGCGCGGGCTCACGGTCTCCTTTTTTTGAATGAGTGTGGTTTGGACCCTGGTATTGACCACCTCAGCGCAATGAAAGTGATTGACGAAATTCGTGCGGCGGGTGGGGAGATCACAGGCTTCGAATCGTTCACGGGAGGAATCATCGCGCCGGAAACCGACCCGCAGAATCCATGGCGGTACAAGTTCACATGGAACCCGCAGAATGTCGTGAAGGCCGGGCAGGGCACCGCAAAGTTCCTTCTAAACGGCGTTAGTAAGTACATTCCTTATCAGCAGCTCTTCCGGCGTACTACGTCCGTCCATGTACCGGGATACGGCGATTGTGAAGGCTATGCCAACCGGAACTCCCTGAAATACATCGATGCGTATGGCCTTAACGGTATCGGGACCATGCTGCGTGGAACACTCCGCAGCAAAGGATTTTGCGCAGCGTGGAATCTACTCGTTCAATTGGGTTGTTGTGAAGATCATTACGAACTTGAAAATGTCGAGTCGCTGACGCACCGCGGATTTGTGGAAGCGTTTCTGCCTGCTATTCCCGGGTGCACCAGCGTGGAAGAAAGAGTCTGCGCTTATCTCGCCGTGGACAGGGAGTCTTCTGAAGTTGCTAAGCTGCGATGGTCAGGATTATTCGACGATACACCGATCGGTCGGTCGAACGGAACACCGGCGCAAATACTGGAACATATCCTGGCAAAGAACTGGGCGCTTGTCAGCGGAGACCGCGACCTGATTGTCATGTGGCACCGATTCCGCTATCGGCTTGATGGTATAGACAAGGAAATACAGGCGTCGCTCGTTGTTACCGGTGACGACGATGTTCACACGGCAATGGCAAAGACCGTCGGCCTTCCACTTGGCATCGTCACGCGATTGATCGCATTGGAGCAGATCATGGCTACCGGTGTGCAAATCCCCATCACCCCGGAGTTTTACAATCCCGTTCTGAAGGAGCTGGCACAGCACGGCATAGTCTTGAATGAAGTTCAGGTACGTTAAGGCCCCGCAGATCATTTAATCCAGCTGCTGGCTTCTTTCGTATTCAACGTCGACGAGAAGGCCAGCTGATTTGGCGGCGCGAACAGCGAGGTAGTCGCATCGTTCATTCTCCGGATGCCCCGCGTGTCCACGTATCCATTGAAACCTGGGTTTGAATTTTTCGTGCAGAGGTATATATCGCTGCCAGAGATCGACGTTCTTCTTTCCTTTGAAATTTTTCTTTTCCCAGTTCCAAAGCCAACCCTTCTCCACGGCTTTCACAACGTATTCCGAATCGGAGTAGATCGTTACAGGAATGCCGTCTTTTCGTATAGCCTCGAGGCCGGCAATTACGGCGAGTAACTCCATTCGGTTGTTTGTCGTTAGTCGGAAGCCTTGCGAAAGTTCTTTTTCGTGCTGGTTGTATTTCAGGATGACACCAAATCCTCCGGGACCCGGGTTTCCCTGCGCAGCGCCATCCGTGTAGATCCGTATCATGAGGGAAATACGTTCGTTTTAAAGATCTTAACCGCAATTGCAAGCAGGATCACACCGAACACCCGGCGCAATACCGAGAATCCCGATTCGCCGATAACTCGCTCGAGCCATGAACTCGAACGAAGTACCCAATAGACGATCACGACATTCAGGAGAATGCCGACGAGTATGTTTGCCTCCTCGTAAACAGCCCGCAATGAGAGGATGGTGGTAAGTGTACCGGCACCGGCTATCAACGGAAAGGCTAATGGTACGATTGAACCGGCCCCTCTTGCCTTCGGGTCATCCTTGATCAACGTGATGCCAAGGATCATTTCCATTGCCACAATGAAGATGACAATAGCACCCGCGACGGCGAACGATGCGACGTCGAGTCCGAACAGTTGCAAAACGGAGTGGCCAAGGTACATGAACACGATCATCAATATCGCGGAAATGACCGTGGCTTTACCGGCTTGTATTCCTCCTTCACGTTTCCTGATCAGAATGATAAAGGGAATCGACCCGAGTATGTCGATTACCGAAAACAGGATCAGTGTGACGGAGAATATTTCTTTCAGGTCGAACATGCCATTCTTTCTTACTGATAGTCCTTCAGGAATTTCATCAGGGCGCGGATCTCCTTCTTTCGGATGGCAGGAAAATTCGCAATGCGGAATGTGGATGCTTTTAATTCACCATACCCTTCGCCGAGCAAAAATCCGTTTCGCCGGGCCCGGGACTTCACTTCTGTAATGAGGTCCTCTTTGGCATGTACGGGGATGACGGTGAACGACCTTACTTCCTCATTGTCCACCAGATGCCGAAGGGTTTTCCTTTCTTTAAGGAACCGGACCCATGTGCTATACCGGTCTATCGTCCGGGCGCTTTGAGTGCGAATCGGGCGTGTTTCTTCGAGTACACGGCACAGGAGGTAGATATTCAGTACATTCGGTGTGAAAGGTGTTTGCCACTTCTCCATCATGCCCGCCATAAAGGTCATGCTGTTGTAATGATCTTCCTCGCCGATGTCTTTTGCCCGGGCCATTGAAGCCGGCGAACAGGCCATTATGCCGAGTCCTGCAGGAAGGCCAAAGCATTTCTGAACCGATGCGAACCAGATATCCGCGTGCGGAAAATCCAGCGCTATTCCGCCCATGCTCGACGTTGCATCGACTGCGATCAGGTGCTGTGGGTAACGCTCTCGAATTCCCGCCAACGTGTTGCCGGTGATTTGTGTGCCGTTGGATGTTTCGTTCTGCGTAATGCATATCACGCCCGGGTGCTTACTGGTTCGGAGTTTTGCGGGATCGAGCTGCTCGTTTAGTCCGAACTCAAAAGGCCTTGCCCCACTTCGCAGACGACGTGTGTATTCGAACCACTTCTTTCCGAACGAACCGTTGAAATAGTGGTAGCTGTTTTTACTGATCAGCGATTGCGCAATGATCTCCCAACACTCCGTAGCTGATGTCGTGTAAAATACGGTATAGTCCTGCGGGATCTCGAGCCTGTTCTTCAGAAGCGTTATCGTCTTCTCGGATAGCCGCATGAATTCATCGCTTCGATGATTGACACTGAGAATGCCAGCCTTATACGCATCCTTGACATAACTGGGTATTTCGTCATGGACTCTCGACGGGCCCGGGTAGAAGGATATCATGTCGACTGCTTTGTTGTCATAAAGTACCGGATCGCCATAGCATAACCTTCAAGGCCAAAGCCAGTGAGTAGTCCTACGCACTTCGAGGTGATGAGGCTCTTGTGTCTGAATTCCTCGCGGCCGTATACGTTGGAAATATGCACCTCCACAACAGGCGTGGTGATGCCGCCGATAGCATCGTGGATTGCTACACTGGTATGCGTATACGCCCCTGCGTTGAGAATGATACCGTCAAAACTGAATCCGGCTTCGTGCAGCCGGTCGACGATCTCCCCTTCGATGTTCGATTGGAAATAATGTAACTCAACATCCGGAAAGCGTCTGTTCAGCACGTCAAAATATTCTTCGAAAGACTGACTTCCGTAGATCGAGGTCTCGCGCTTGCCGAGAAGGTTAAGGTTGGGCCCGTTGACGATGAGGAGTTTCATGCTGGAAAGATAGAACAAAGGAATGAAAGGTGTAAAGTGACTTTCCGGTATTATCTTTGATTTATGTGGGAGCAATGGATCCGGGAATATGGTCACTATCTGAAGTTGGAGCGTTCGTTGTCCCATAATTCCGTGGACGGTTACGTAAGGGACGTAAAGAAGCTTTACCAGTTTGTCGGTCTGAGAGATAGCAACCTTTCTCCTTTGCACGTAACGCCGTCACTTCTTCGCGACTTTCTGGAATATATCAATGAGCTTGGGCTTGGTGCGCAAAGTCAGGCTAGAATTCTTTCGGGCCTGAAAGGCTTCTACAAGTTCCTCATCTTTGACGGCGCCATCAGTCAGGATCCGACCAAGTTGATCGAAGCTCCGAGGCTGGGCCGAAAACTTCCCGACACGTTAAGCTTCCATGAGATCGAGATTATATTGGATGCTATTGATCTTTCCACACCGGAGGGAGCGCGTAACCGGGCGATGTTGGAGGTGCTGTACAGTTCAGGACTGCGGGTGTCGGAACTTGTGGACCTGCAGATCAACAACATTTACCGCGACAGTGGATTCCTGAAGGTAACCGGAAAAGGGAATAAGGAACGGCTTGTCCCGGTCGGTCGCGACGCCCGGAAATATCTATTTCTCTATCTCGATGATGTCCGTGGGCGAGATCCGCACAAGCCGCCGCGCAAGGGATTCGAGTCGTACGTTTTCCTGAATCGCTACGGAAGTAAGTTGACGCGTGTTATGGTATTTACGATCATCCGGAACATCGCGCGGCAGATCGGTTTGAAGAAGAAGATCAGCCCGCACACCTTTCGCCACTCCTTTGCTACGCATCTGATTGAAGGAGGCGCGGACCTGCGGGCGGTACAGGAGATGCTCGGTCATGAATCGGTGACGACGACAGAGATATATACGCACCTGGATCGTGATTATCTCCGGCAGGTCGTACAGGAATTTCACCCGCGGAGCTAGGTCACAAAAAAAGCGCCGGGGTCTCCGGCGCTCTTTGCAAGAGATCGTTGTATTGATTACAGTTTGAACGTCGCACCAAGTGAAAGAGGGGCGATACCATAGCCCAGTTCACCAAAGCCGGCCACTTTCTCCGTAAAGAAGTAACGAGCTCCGACGTGTAGCCCTATGCGGACACCACCGCTGTATGGGTCGGAGTATCCGCTCAGTTCGCCAGAATAGCTGGAAACCAAAACCCCCAGAAACAACCCTCCGTAAATGTCGATCTTTTCGTCGCGGATCTCAAACAACTCACTGAAGTGATATGAACCCTTTACGCCAATATCAAGAAAGGTATATTTGAAACCATAGCTCGCGAAATTATACTTGTAAGAAGTATACCCCAAGTAAGGTCCCACTGTGATGACATCATTCACCGCCCATTCGCCCGACACGAGAAGCGGAACACCACCGGCATAGTAATAGCCGAGACCGATACCTGCGTTCAGCAAAAAGTCACCTTTGTCGTAACGCGCTTGCCCGGAAGCGAAGCTGGCCGAGAAAATCATGACGATAAGGCAGAGAGATTTGAAAATGTTTTTCATGAAACGTTTTAGTTTAAGACAACAAGTTAGGTTGTTTGTACGGCAAAAATAGGAAAAAAGCAATACCCTTCCGTTATCTTTGACTTTTATGTATAAGTTTTTCCGGCCCTTACTTTTTGCGATTGACCCCGAAGCGATACACGGACTTGCTGCCGGAGTGCTTCGCTTCATGGCGAGCTTGCCGGGGCTGAGATCAGTGCTGGCATCTTCCTTCATTGTTCGCGACAAACGCCTGGAAAGAATATTGTTTGGTCTTACCTTCCCCAACCCGGTCGGGCTCGCTGCGGGATTCGATAAGGATGCGAGGCTTGTTGACGGATTGGCGGTTCTTGGGTTTGGCTTTATTGAGATAGGAACCTTGACGCCCCGGGCGCAGTCGGGCAATCCGAAACCACGCTTGTTTCGTCTTCCGAAGGATCAGGCGCTGATAAACCGAATGGGCTTCAACAACGCGGGCGTTGATGCTGCGGTGGCCCGACTGAGGCGGAGACGAACCACGGTGATAGTCGGGGGTAACATCGGTAAGAACAAGGCGACTGCGAATGAGGACGCACATGGGGATTACGAGGCGTGTTTCCACGCGTTATACGAGCACGTAGACTATTTCGTCTTGAATGTCAGTTCACCCAACACTCCCGGTCTCCGTGAACTGCAGGAGAAACAGCCGCTTCAGCACCTGGTCAGTACAGTTATAGCACTGAATGCAACGAAAGCGCGACCGAAACCGATTCTTCTGAAGATCGCGCCTGACTTGACTGACGGTCAGTTGGACGACGTCGTAGATATACTGAAGGCAACCGGCGTCGATGGCGTCATTGCGACCAATACAACCATCGCGCGTGAAGGACTCCAGACTTCTGCCGAGGCGCTCGAACGTGTCGGGGCAGGCGGATTGAGCGGAAAACCATTATCGGCAAAAGCGACGTCTATCATCCGATATCTCCGCGAAAAACTGGGACCTGGCTTTCCCATTATCGGTGTGGGGGGTATCATGACGCCCGAGGATGCCATCGAAAAGATCGAGGCGGGCGCAGACCTCATTCAAATCTACACCGGATTCATCTACGAAGGTCCCGGCATCGTCCGGCGAATTAACAAAAGGATCCTGCAACAAGGCCCGCGAAGTACGCGTTAGACTCGGCGCAGCGGCGTGTTTTCAATGTTTTTAATTAGTTTTGCCCCTTAGAGCATGGCAAAGAATACCTATAAGTCAAATACTTTCCGGAAGGGGGAGAAGGAGAAGCGCAGGAAGACGCCGGGAACCGGTATTCGGTTTTCTTTTTTTAAGGACCCGCGGGCAAAACTCGCATTAGGGTTGCTTCTGATATTCTCGAGCCTGTATATGTTCTTTGCGCTGCTCTCGTATATGTTTACGGGACAGGCTGATTTCAGCGAGGTCGGGAACCAGCAGAGCATGGGAGGTATCTTTGATGCTCTAAGGGAAAAAGAGATCAGCAACTGGCTGGGCCTTTACGGGGCGATCCTGTCGCACCTATTTGTATTCCGCTGGTTTGGGATATCATCCTTTCTCATACCCCCGCTGCTGTTCCTGCTGGGTTACAAAATCGTCTTTGGCAAAGAAATAGTTCGAATTTCCTCCTACACGATATTTGCATTCTTCTCCATCGTATGGCTTTGTCTGATGCTTGGCTACATGGTTGAGATCAACCAGGGCGGACATGCGTGGCAGATACTTGGCGGGGGATTTGGTTTCCTGCTGGCCGAGTTGAGTTACGGTATGTTCGGTTGGGGTACTTTCCTGATACTCATTCTCAGCCTATTCATTTTCATCATATTTTATTTCAATGTGACTTCCATCCCTGGTGTTCAGAGTGCGGGACCAAAGCCAATGGGTTCGGATGCGATAGTCGCGGATGAAGAGCCGCTGTTGTCGGGTTATACAGACGAGGAGGATCAATGGATTGCGAACAACCGGAGCGACGAAGCGCCAGACGAATTCGAGGTTGAAGAAGAGGAAGGACAAGAGGAGCCTGTATCCGAACCGTTGGCAAATGCCCCGGTAGAACTTCCATTCGAACCGGTTGTGCCTCCGAAACGGGATGCGTTAAAATCCGATCCCGAGTTTACGGTGGCGGAACGTCTGGAAACGGACGAGATCGCGGAAGGTCTCGTGGAAGAACACGGCGAATACGATCCGACACTCGAATTGAGCAGCTATCGCTTTCCAACACTCGACTTGCTGAATGAGTACGATTCAGGCAAGTCAGGTGTGACGCAGGAGGAACTCAATCAGAATAAGGATAAGATCGTTGAGACACTCGTCAACTTCAAGATTGGCATCCAGAGCATTAAGGCGACGATAGGTCCTACAGTGACCCTCTATGAGATCGTTCCGGATGCAGGGATCAAGATATCGCGTATCAAGAATCTTGAGGATGATATTGCACTCAGTCTTTCAGCCCTGGGTATCCGGATCATTGCACCCATTCCGGGAAAGGGAACCATTGGAATCGAGGTGCCCAACAAGAATCGTGAGATGGTCAGCATCCGGTCGATGCTCGCGACCCCGGCATTCGCGAAGAGCGATAAAGAGTTGCCCATTGCGTTGGGAAAAACGATTTCGAACGAAGCTCTCGTCATCGACCTCGCAAAAATGCCCCACCTGCTGGTCGCGG
This sequence comes from uncultured Roseivirgaceae bacterium, assembly GCA_964438975.1. Lineage (GTDB taxonomy): Bacteria > Bacteroidota > Bacteroidia > Cytophagales > Cyclobacteriaceae > Chryseosolibacter. Next base: position 200,158 of record CAYTMU010000002.1, read on the forward strand.
GTGCGACGGGTCAGGGGAAGTCGGTGGGGCTTAACGTTATCCTGACGTCCCTGATATACAAGAGGCACCCGTCTCAGCTCAAGTTTGTGCTGGTGGATCCGAAGAAAGTGGAGATGTCGCTGTATTCAAAACTTGAACGCCACTATCTCGCAAAGCTCCCGAACAGTGAGGAAGCTATCATTACCGATACCCGGAAGGTGGTACACACACTCAACTCGCTGTGTATCGAGATGGAGAACCGATATGAGATACTGAAGGATGCCGGTGCGCGGAACCTGAAAGAATACAATGCCAAATTTGTAGCCCGCAAGCTCAACCCAAAGGAAGGCCACAGGTTCTTACCGTATATCGTTCTGGTGATCGACGAGTTGGCGGATCTGATGATGACTGCGGGAAAGGAAGTAGAAACCCCGATCGCTCGCCTTGCTCAACTCGCTCGTGCGATCGGTATCCACCTCGTTGTCGCGACGCAGCGTCCTTCTGTTAATGTTATTACGGGTGTTATCAAGGCCAACTTCCCCGCGCGGCTCTCATTCCGCGTGACATCTAAGGTAGATTCGCGGACGATTCTCGATACGGGTGGTGCCGACCAACTCGTCGGCCAGGGAGATATGCTGCTCAGTTCAGGTTCGGATGTTATCCGGCTCCAGTGCCCGTTTGTAGACACACCCGAGATTGAGACGGTGTGTGAATTCATTGGTTCACAGCGCGGATATGAATCGGCCTACCTCCTTCCGGAATACGAAGGCGATGACGAAGGAGGCGTTTCAAGTGTTGATCTATCTGACCGTGACGCCTTATTTGAAGACGCCGCACGTGTTATCGTTATGCACCAACAGGGTAGCACATCGCTTATTCAACGGAAACTAAAGCTGGGTTACAACCGCGCCGGCAGGCTGATCGATCAACTCGAAGCGGCAGGGGTTGTCGGTGCTTTCGAAGGCAGCAAAGCCCGTGAAGTTTTGATCAGTGACGAATCAAGTTTGGAACAATTATTGAATAATTTGCGGGAAAAACACAGTCAAACATAATCCGAATATCCTTTCTGAAATGAAAAAAGCATTATTAGCCGTCGTTCTGTTGGTCATTGTGCAGGCCACCTATGCGCAATACGACCCGAAAGCACTGGAAATACTTGAAGCGATGGGCGAGAAATACAAATCTATCCCCTCCTATGAAGCGAACTTCTCCTGGACACTGACGAATGATGTCGAAAACCTCAAAGAGGAATTCACAGGCAAACTCACAGTCAAAGACGAGAAGTACCGCATCTCACTCCCCGAACAGGAAGTTATCAATAACGGAGTGACCGTTTGGACCTATCTTCCCGAAGTGAAGGAAGTTAATATTGATAACTACGACAAGAACTCCGGCGATATCAATCCTCTGAAGATCTATGAGATCTATCAGAAGGATTTCAAATACTTGTACCTCCAGGACAAGACCGAAGATGGAGTGCTCTGCGAGGAAGTAGACCTCGTTCCTGAGAAGAAAGATGCCCAGTACTTCAAAATCAAACTGCTGATCAAGAAGAGAGACAAGGTGATACATAGCCTCACGATGTTTGACAAGGGCGGCAACCGTTACAAATACACGATCACCAAGTTTGCCCCCAATGCCGTTATTGAGGATGCCTACTTCAGCTTCGATCCCAAGAAGTTTCCGGGAGTGGAGGTGATTGACCTTCGTTAGGTTTAAACCTTACCCCTTGAACCAAACAGAACTTTTTGCGCAAATCAAACGAAAGCGCTCTTACCTGTGCGTCGGCCTGGATACGGATCTGGACAAGATCCCCGGTCATCTTCTGACGAGTGAGGATCCTGTCTTCGAGTTCAACAAACAAATAGTCGATGCGACGCATTCCTATTGCGTAGCTTACAAGCCTAACATTGCGTTCTATGAGGCGCTTGGGCCAAAAGGATGGGAGAGCCTGAGAAAGACACTCGATTACATTCCGAAGGATATTTTTACCATTGCGGATGCCAAGCGCGGTGACATTGGAAATACGGCATCTCTCTACGCAAAGACGTTCTTTGAATACTTCGACTTTGATGCAGTCACTGTCGCCCCTTATATGGGTGAGGATTCAGTCAAGCCGTTCTTCAGTTATAAAGATAGATGGGTGATCCTGCTGGCGCATACGTCGAATCCCGGGAGTCAGGATTTCCAAATGATTCAATCCCGGGAAACCGGAAGACGATTGTACGAGGAAGTCATGATCAAGTCGATGCAGTGGGGCTCTCCGGATCAGTTGATGTTTGTTGTTGGCGGAACACAGGCTGAAAAGATATCTTCGCTCCGGGAACTGGCGCCTGCTAACTTCTTTCTCGTTCCCGGCATTGGGGCTCAGGGGGGCGATCTTCAACAGGTTTCCCAGGCAGGCATGAATTCTCAATGTGGTTTGCTTGTCAATTCATCCCGCGCAATCATTTACGCATCCGGTAACCAGGACTTCGCACGCGTTGCTGGCGATGAAGCCCGGAAAGTCCAGGAGGAAATGAGTCGCTATCTCGATCTGTATTTGTAAATTCGTTCACGCATGTCAGGACCCTGCGACGATGAACGAATCATTCCTGCATTACATTTGGCAGTTTCAGTATTTCAATAAGCAGGATCTCCGCACCAGTTCCGGCGATGATATCGTCGTGATCAAACCAGGCTTTCACAATTCACACTCAGGGCCGGATTTCTTTGACGCCAAGTTAAAACTCGGTGATATTGAATGGGTCGGCAGCGTGGAAATACACCTTGCGTCTTCAGGGTGGCGAGAGCACGGGCATCACGAAGATCCCGCATACGAAAATGTTGTGCTGCATGTGGTTTGGGAGGAGAATGACGACATTCTCCGGGCGGATGGAACACCATTGCCGACGCTCGAACTCAAGGGGCGAGTGGCTTCCTCCTTCGTTCTTCAATACAAAAGGATCGTTCAAAGCAAGAATCGGATACCTTGTGCCAACGCTATCGCCACGGTTCCGGAAGTTCTGAAGTTATCGATGCTCGATCGCGCTCTGATGGCACGGCTTGAGAGAAAGGCCGACACGGTTCTCGAGACGTTGCGCCGGAACAACGGAGATTGGGAGGAAACATGTTATCAGATTCTTTGTCGCAACTTCGGATTCAAGGTCAATACAGAACCATTTCTGCAGCTCGCGCAATCGCTACCCTACCGAATGCTAATGAAACACGGCGATCGGTTGGAGCAGGTAGAAGCGCTGATCTTTGGACAGGCCGGATTTCTGAAGGAGACGATCAATGATGCGTATTATTCGCTACTACAGCGCGAATACAAACTGTTGCGCAGGAAGTATGACTTGGGATCCCGGGAGATGAACAAGGCACAGTGGAGATTCCTTCGGCTCAGACCAGCGAATTTTCCCACGGTTCGATTGGCACAGCTATCGTCCGTCCTATTCCACCAGCGAAATATCTTCTCCCGGATAATCAGAACACAGTCGTGGAAGGAGTTGCTCCCGGCGTTCTCCGTTACTCCGTCAACGTACTGGTTACATCATTACCGGTTCTTCAGGAAACAAAGGAAGGAAATCCCGCCGCTGGGACGAATGAGTATCGAGAATATTGTCATTAACTCGATTGTTCCGATGATGGTTGCGTTTGGAAAATCCAGGGACGATCAGCGATATATCGATCATGCGCTGCAGCTGTTACAGGACACGCCGCCGGAAGACAATAACATTATCCGATCGTGGACATCGGTCGGCATGACCAACCGAAACGCGTTTGATTCTCAGGCGCTCATTGAACTGCACAACAGTTTTTGTGTGCGTCGCAGGTGTCTTGCCTGTAGCATAGGCGCTTCATTGTTAAAACCCGGTGCATGATGGACGCGATGATGCCAGTTATACATCTTATTGTCATTGCGGCCATCGCGTTCCAGATTCAACGGAGACAACAACACTATCGGATATTGTTTTGGCCATCACTGGCATTCAAGCTGCTGGCAGGCGTATGCATGGGTTTGCTTTACACGCACTATTATTCGTCTGCCGATACGTTTGCCTACCTGGGGGATGCTATGGCGGTCGGGGAATTGGCGAAGAATGACCTGCCTGCGTATTTTGCTTTCCTGTTCGGCTCCGGTGAGGATCCCGGAGTGGAGTTGCTAATGACGGAACCCCGTGCGTTGTTCTACACGCGTGTGGTCAGCATCTTTAGTTTATTGACAAACGGTAACTATTGGGCTGCTGGCTTTTATTTCTCATTCCTATCGTTCCTCGCCTCCTGGTGGTTGGTACAGGTGATCTGCCGGAATATTCCGTCGGCCTCTTTAGCTGCGGTGTTCGCCTTTCTCCTCCTACCTTCCGTCGTCTTTTGGACGTCGGGGGTGTTGAAGGAAAGCCTCGCGGTCGCGTCGCTTTTCTTTCTCACCTTTCTCTTCCTGAAGGCCTGGTTTCATGAGAATGTCAACTGGTGGGAAGTGGCAGCAGGCGTTTTGTCTCTGTGGATACTGTGGCAGCTCAAATACTATTACGCCGGTGTGTTTGTTCCTGTCGCGGTAACAAGTTTACTGAGTCGCTTATTGAAGAACAGATTTCGTCTTTCGGGTCGTGCACAGCTCCTTGTCGGGATTGGCATTTTTGCCTTTGCTGTTCTCGCCGTCACGGTCTTCCATCCCAATTTCCGCGCAGGCCGATTGCTCGAAGTGGTGGTCGAGAACAACCGGGTCTATAGCGAGATATCGTCTTCGGATAACATCGTCGAGTTTCATGATCTGAAACCGTCTATGGGTAGTTTTCTCCTGAATGCACCTTGGGCGTTGATATCCGGCTTATTCCGACCATTTACGTGGGAGGTATCATCTGTCCTTCACTTATGTGCTGCGATCGAGAATAGTGTACTTCTGATCCTCTTCATGATCTCCTTGACCCGACGGGCCTGGTTCTCCAATGCTTCGCTGCGTTTGCTTGTGGTCGCAGCAGTGGTGTACATAGTCGTGCTGGCTGTCTTTCTGACTCTGTCGGCGCCGAATCTCGGGACGCTTTCGCGTTATCGAGTGGGGTATCTGTCTTTCTTCGTCTTATTGATATCGTGCGATAATCCTCTGTTTCGTCATGTCGAAAGGCTGCTGAACCCATTTGTGAACGATGTGCTGGAACGCTAACTTTGAGGCTTAATCCCGAATCAATGGAAAACCCGGTTATCATTTTTGGCGCGAACTACCTGGGCCGGGCGGCAAAGGAGATCTTCGATCGCAATGGAAACACGGTCTATTGCTTTCTGGATGATAACAAATCACTTCATTCAAAGGAAATTGACAACGCCACGGTGCTGGGAAGTACCGACGACGGAGGATATCTAAAGCTCATTGGCCAAAAATGCGAAGCTTTTGTCGCTGTCGATGACAATAAGATCCGCAAGGGGATCGTGAAGATGTTGCACGAAGTCAGAAAGGTCCAGCCCGTCAATGCGATTCACCCCGACGCGCGTCTTGCGCTATCGGCAACTATCGGGCACGGCAACTTTGTCGACATGGGCGTTCAGGTCGGTGCAGGATCGGAGATCGGAAGTCATTGCCTTATCCACACCGGTGTAGTCATTGCGGCTGAGACCAGTGTTGGTGATTTTGTGCAGATCGGAGCATCCAGCACTATTAACCCCGGCGTGGTCATCGAAGACGAAGCATTCATTGGTTCGGGCGTCGTAGTTGTCACCGGTGTTACGATCGGGAAAGGCGCGAGGGTTGGCGCGGGTTCAGTTGTCATTGCTCCCGTAAAGGCCGGTGAAACAGTTTTCGGCAATCCAGCAACGAAAGTCAACGCATGATCTAATGGCTAAGATCCCGGAAACCGATCTGCTGCTCAATCGCGACGGCAGCGTCTATCATCTTGCTCTACTTCCGAAGCACATTTCCGATACCGTACTGACCGTCGGCGACCCCGGACGTGTCAATATGATCAGCCAACATTTTGATTCCATAGAATTCGAAATGAATCGCCGTGAGTTCATCACCCAGGTCGGCACCTACAAGGGGAAGAGAGTCACGGTCATCAGTACTGGCATCGGAACTGACAATATCGAAATATTTTTTACGGAGCTTGATGCGCTGGCAAATGTCGATCTGAAGACGCGTGAACCAAAGGGGCGACGGAAGAAACTGCGGATCATTCGCATCGGAACCGCGGGGGCTTTGCAGGAGGACATCCCGGTAGGAAGCCACCTCGTCAGCGATTATGCGGTAGGCTTCGATAATCTGATGACGTTCTACGATCTCAAACAAGACGATGTCGAGAGGGCTGTCGGAGAAGACATGCGAGTTAAAATCCGGTTGCCATTCACTCCTTACGTCGTTCGTGGATCGGCGACTTTGCGCAAGCAGTTAGGCGAAGGGATGTTGTCGGGGAACACCGTGACGGCTCCCGGATTCTTTGCACCGCAAGGACGCATGGTGCGGATTCCTCCAAAGTATCCAACCTTGGTCGATGACCTGAACGCTTATCACTACCGGCCTGCCGATTTCTGGCTCGCGAATTTTGAAATGGAAACCGCCGGGTATTTTGCCCTCGGCCGGATGTTGGGGCACGAGGTAATGAGCGTCAATGCCATTATTGCCAATCGGATCAGAAATAAAGTATCCCGCAAACCGAATAGCATTGTGGAAGGACTGATTCAAGTCATCCTCGATCGTATATAGCCGGCGTTCTTACGACAAAAAATAACATAATGTTTTGATTTTTAGTTAGTTATATATATCCAAGAGGATATTAACCGTTAACGGCACTATCCATTCGGATAATGTGTTTTCTAGCATTGAAAGGGTCGTTGTTATAGAACCCTGACAGGATCCGGTGAGCGATTTGCTCAATTATGAGTTCCTCGTCAGTTTTGCCCTGTTTCCCTTGCCAGAACACCCGATTGCGATGCATTTTCATGTCGTCGACGTAGCGGCGGGCGTGTTCGTATTGCTCGCTGGTGAAGGTGATGGTAAAGCAGGTTTTGACGTTGTGTGTATCCATAGCAATGAGGATTTTGCAATTGTTATGCCACCTGGAATAGTTGCAAATGATCGGGGATTGACGCCTCTGCTACGAAATACCCTGCCCGGAGACGGTCAAAAGTGTCCGGCAACGCGACATTAGTTTTTTGGAAAATGAGAAACATCAGAATATTTAAGCTATCGAATGGAATGCGGGTCGTGCACCAGCAATTGGACACGACGAAGATAGTGCATTGTGGTCTTGTGCTCGATATCGGCAGCCGTGACGAGAATTTCGAGAATCAGGGGATCGCCCACTTCTGGGAACATATGGCGTTTAAGGGTACCAAGCGTCGGCGGTCGTTCAATATCATTAACAGCCTGGATTCCGTCGGAGGAGAGTTGAATGCCTATACGGAGAAGGAGAAGGTCTTTTTCTATGCGTCGGTCCGTGACGAATTTTTTGAGCGCGCGGTAGATTTGCTTAGTGACATCACATTTCATTCCGTCTTCCCAGATCATCAAATCGAAAAAGAGCGCGGAGTGATTCTCGAGGAGATGGCCATGTATCAAGACAGCCCTGATGATTCAATCCAGGATGAATTTGATTCAATCGTGTACCGGGATCACCCGATGGGTATGAACATCCTCGGGAAGCCGGAGACTGTCAATTCGTTCCGTCAGAAGGACTTTTTTGATTTCTTTCGCGAACACCTCGGTACTGACAAGATAGCTTTTTCATGCGTCGGCAATATTTCGGTAGAAGAGGTGGAACGCGTAGCCCGCAAGTATCTCGAAGGGATCCGCCAGAAGAAGGCAAAGTCGCGACGCAAGAAATTCAGGTCTTACAAGCCGCGCGAGCACGAGCTTCGCAGAACCTTAAAGCAAGCCAAGTGTGCGATCGGCCGCGACGCATACCCGCTGGCAAGCGAGAACCGAATTCCAATGTTCCTGTTGACAAACATCCTGGGCGGGCCAGGAATGAATTCCCGCCTGAACCTCGCACTACGTGAGAAATACGGGTTTGTCTATTCCATCGATGCACACTATATTCCCTATACAGATACCGGAATGTTTGCTGTGTTCTTCGGTACTGAGGCGAAGCAACTTGACCGGTGCATCAGGTTGGTGAACAAGGAGCTTGACCGCTTTCGCGAAAAGCCGCTAACCAAACGACAGCTCGCTTCTGCGAAGGAACAGATCAAAGGGCAACTGGCGATGGCAGAGGAAAATAACCTCGGTCTCATGTTGACAATGGGTCGAAGCGTTTTGGATCTCGGCAGAGTGCCGACTTTAGAGGAGATTTACAATCAGATTGACGACATCAGTTCGTTTAAACTTCGGGAGGTGGCCCAGGAAGTATTCGATCCGAATACTCTGAGTTACCTGATTATGCAACCTGACAACGGCAGGTAATGGACGATATCAACAAAGAGCTACAGGAGTACGCGGAACTGCACACAACCGACGAGACACCGTTGTTGAAAAAGATCAATCGTAGCACGCACGCGCAAGTCTTGATGCCCCGGATGCTTTCCGGTCGCCTGCAGGGGAGATTCCTGTCGATGATCAGCAGTATGGTTCGCCCGGAGGCGATCCTGGAGATCGGCACGTATACGGGCTATTCAGCCATTTGCCTGGCCGAAGGTCTCCGGGATACAGGCAAACTGATCACGATTGATATCAACGAAGAGCTGGAGGACCGTGTGCGTGGATACTTTCGCGAGGCTGGCCTGGAGCAGTGCATTGACTATCGCATTGGCAATGCAGCCGAGATCATCCCCAGGTTGGAGGGGAACTTCGATCTGGTATTCATCGATGCCGATAAAGAAAACTACGCGCGTTACTTCGATTTGGTCATAGATCGTGTAAATTTGAATGGCGTTATTCTTGCAGACAATGTTTTGTGGAGCGGCAAGGTGTTGCAGGAGAAGCCTGACAAAGATACTCGTGCGATCATCGCCTTTAACGAGAAGATCCAGGCGGATGAACGAGTTGAGAATGTGTTGTTGCCGATCCGCGATGGCGTGATGATGATGAGAAAGCTCCGCCTTCGCTAGGCTTCGGCGGATGCGATCCGCTTCGTTAGGGCTTCGGTGAATGCGA
>CAYTMU010000002.1:209297-216668 GCA_964438975.1 uncultured Roseivirgaceae bacterium
CTTCGCTAGGCTTCGGCGGATGCGATCCGCTTCGTTAGGGCTTCGGTGAATGCGATCCGCTGGGACGGATGAATTTAGAGAGGTGATATAAAAACGCTGATGCATGAAGATACTGACTGCGCTATTCTTTGCTGTTGCAATTCCGGCAGCTGCGCAAAAAGTTGAAGTTCCGCACAAGATGGAGTTTGCGGGCATTACCCTGATCATACGAGACGATGCCCGTCAGGAGATTCAGAAGGACGTAGATGCGTTCACCGCCTCACCCCGTCACTATCAGATAAAGGCGGAACGCGCGAGGACCTATTTCCCCATCATCGAGAAGATCTTTCGTGAAGAGACATTGCCCGACGACTTCAAGTATCTGGTCCTGCAGGAGAGCGCGTTGATCTCGGACGCAGTGTCCACCTCCAATGCTGTAGGTTTCTGGCAGTTCAAGGATTTCACCGCCATTGAGATGGGTTTGCGGGTTGATCGTGAGATCGATGAGCGGATGAACATCGCCGCGTCCACACGAGCGGCTGCGCGCTATCTGAAAAAGAACAATCAGTTCTTTGATAATTGGATTTACGCCTTGCAGGCCTATCAGATGGGAGCTGGCGGCGTGATGAGGTCCGTTGAAGACACGCAGGCGGGAGTGAAGCGAATGGAAATCACGAGCAAGACATATTGGTACGTCAAGAAATTTCTTGCGCACAAGATAGCCTACGAGGGTGGCGTACACGGGACTCCCGCTAATCAGGTCATCGTGTATGAGAACCGGGGCCATAGCACGTTAAAGAGACTCGCTCAGGAAACGATGGTTGACGAGGAAGCCTTGCGCGAGTTGAACAAATGGACGCGTAACGGAGTTATCCCCGACGATCGCAGCTACGTCGTGCTACTGCCAATCGAGGCGACATCCAGTACCCTTGCTCTCAACGAGTCCGTTGCTGATAGTAGGCCGTACCACACGCCCGTAAGCACGGTACCGGTGCCGGCGAAGTCGGTACGTAGCAGAATCAACGGCGTGCAGACCATCCAGGCGCTTCCAGGCGACGACGTCCGCAGATTGACGGCGCGGGCCAGCGTTGATCTTCCCAAGTTTCTCAAGTGGAACGACCTCCAGAAAGGAGATGCCATCGTTCCGGGAAAAATGTACTATCTGTCGAAGAAGCGCTTGAAAGGTTCGGAAGCATTCCATAAGGTATCGGAAGGTGAGACTCTGTGGGAAGTGAGTCAGAAATACGGTCTGCGACTCAATCGACTGAAGCGCTACAACCGCATCGATCGCGACCTCGCACCGGCGCCCGGAACGATGTTGTATCTCGCCTCCCGCCGACCGAAAGAGGATATGGTACTGGCGAAAGTCGACGGTGCTATCGAAGTGGACAAAGAACAGACGTTTAACTGGGCGGTGACGCCGGAAGAGCCGACTCTGGAGCCGGTGGTCGTTGTAAAACCGATTCCTCTCGAGGATGCATTGCGCGAGGAGATCACTCCTGAGCGTATCGTAAAAGCTGTAGATTCAGTGAAAACATTACAGACAAGCCAAACAACTTCAACTTTAGAACCCAGCACGCCGGAAACCGTTTCGATTCCCGCCGACGGGCGTCATATAGTTCAGACCGGAGAGACCCTCTACGCTATCGCGCGGCGGTATGATCTCACCGTGATGCAGATCGTGGAAATCAACGAACTGCGCCTGCAGGATGGCATCAGGCCAGGCCAGGTGTTGAGACTTATTGAAGAGCCTGTCATTGAAGCAAAGGCGCCTCCCAGGGAGTTGCCAGTTCGCGACGTCCTTTTTCACGAGGTGCGAACATCGGATACGTTGTACAGCATTTCCCGTCAATACAACGTCACGATCAATCAGATCATGGAGTGGAATGAGAAAAAGGATTTTTCCCTCGCCGTAGGTGAAACACTCAGGATATTAACTAGCCAGTAAGCGATTTTGACAAATCGCGCATTTTTATTACTTCCATAACTCCGATTTTTTCAGTGTGGATACAATATGTTGCAAAAAAGGATATTTTTGTAGTCCACACCAATAGTGCCCCTTGATCTAGAGAGTAAATGGAAACTGATACGAAAGCAATAGACCTGGTAATGCTCGTTGATGACAATGACACTGATAACTTTATCAGTAAACGTATCATCGAGATCACCAGGTTTGCCTCCCGCGTCGAAGTAAAGGGATCAGGCAAAGCTGCGCTCGACTATCTTCGCGAGAATCAGAATCAAATCGGCAACCTTCCAAGCCTGATATTTCTCGATATCAACATGCCGATCGTCGATGGGTTTGTATTTCTCTACGAATTCGAGAAGTTCAATGAGGTTGTGAGAAACAAATGTAAAGTGATCATCCTGTCGAGCTCCGACAACAAACGCGACATCGACAAGATTGTCAACAACAACCACGTCATCAAGTTTATCACCAAGCCGCTGACAGAGATCGCCCTAGACGAGATCAAACTCAGCAACATATAATTGATGTCCCTCTTTTGGGGTTGTTGATACTCTTTTCTTTATTTGCACAGGCGTAAACACCTGTGTATCATGAAAAAAATACTCACAATATCGATTCTGGCTGTCGCAATGTTCGGGACGGCTTTTGCACAAGAACCCGCAACACCGGCGGACACCCTGTTGTGGAAGAAGAAACTCAGCTTTTCAGTTAACCTCAATCAAGCGTCCTTTTCTTCGAACTGGAAGGCCGGAGGTATTAACGCCTTCGGGTTCAACACAATGTTCAATTACAAGGCTAACTACAAGAATGAGCGGGATGCCTGGGACAACGATATCGACCTTGCCTTTGGTTTTGTGAACAACTCCGGACTTGGATACCGGAAGACCATTGACCGGATATTTCTGGATACGCGCTACGGCTATGACCTGACAGACCACTGGAGCTTGTCTGCATCCGTTAATCTCCTCAGTCAGTTCGCCAAGGGCTACAAATACTCCGATGATTCAGAAGCGCAACTTATTTCCGCACCATTTGCTCCGACGTTTATCACGGCTGCATTGGGGGTAGAGTATCACCCCGTGGATTATTTTAAGCTCCGGATCTCTCCTTTCTCTCCGCGCATCACTATCCTGGGTGACCCCGAACGCTTCGTTGCGACGGTAGGACCCGAACCGTATGGCGTGGTACCACCTGAGAGCACTCGGTTTGAGTGGTTCGGTTTTCAGTTGCTCGCGGACTTCAACAAACAGATCTTCGAGAACGTAAACCTCAAGTGGAGGTACGTATGCTTCGCCAATTACGAAACACTGAATGCGCAGACGATTGACCATCGTCTTGACATCGATTTCGTCGCGAAAGTAGGCAAGTATGTCAACGTCGGGCTGGGCGGCATTCTTCTGTATGATTATGATCAGGACAGCGAGGCCCAGGTAAGCCAGGTGTTCTCCATCGGATTCCTGTATACCTTCCAGAATTTTACAGAAGGTAAGTAAGAGGCCAACTGATCACACAATGTCCCGGCAAAGCTTTACCGAAGCAATCCGTCAATCATATTCTTTTCCGAACCCTTCCATCTATCTCGGGGCGGGTGTTTATGAGGGCGAGATCATCAGTGACGCGGCGGTCAACCTTTCGCTTCGCATGATGACGCGCCACGGGCTGGTTACTGGTGCAACCGGCTCGGGAAAGACACGCACGCTGCAGCTGATTGCCGAACAACTCTCGTCCGCGGGAGTACCGGTCTTTATTCCCGATATGAAGGGAGACCTGTCAGGCATAGCGCAAGCGGGAACGGTAAACGCCCGAATCGAAGAACGTGCTGAAGCCCTGAAGATGAATTACACTCCGGCGGGATTTCCGGTTGAGTTATATTCGCTGAGCGGTAAATCTGGTGCTCAGATGCGGGCAACCGTAACGGAATTTGGACCTGTGCTCCTTTCCCGCATTCTGGAGTTGAACGACGTGCAGACGGGTGTTCTCAACATCGTGTTTAAGTATGCCGATGACAAGAAGCTGCCTGTCGTGGATTTCAAGGACCTGAAGAAAGTACTCCACTACCTCACAGAAGACAAAGGTGCCGAGGAGATCCGCCATGACTATGGCAAGATATCGACAAGTACATCAGGAACGATCTTACGGAAGATCGTTTCATTGGAACAGCAGGGCACTGATCATATTTTTGGCGAACCGTCATTTGATATCGAAGACCTGTTCCAAAAGGTCGATGGACAGGGTGTTATTAGCCTGTTGAATGTATCAGACGTACAGCAGCAACCGGCGATCTTCTCAACGTTCATGCTCGCCCTGCTTGCGGAGTTATATCAATCTTTGCCGGAAGCCGGCGACCTCGATAAGCCAAAGCTCGTTTTCTTTCTTGACGAAGCTCACCTCCTGTTTAACAATGCGTCGAATGCATTTCTCGACCAGATCAACCAGGTTATCCGACTCATCCGTTCAAAGGGAGTCGGGATATTTTTCTGCACGCAGGTGACATCGGATATTCCTGCATCGGTATTGTCTCAGCTTGGCAACCGGATACACCACGTGATCCGGGCGTTCACACCCAACGACGTCAAGTCACTCAAAGCTACAATCAAGACATTTCCGCATTCCGCGTTTTACAACATGGAACAACAGTTCACGCAGCTTGGTACGGGGCAAGCCTTTATCACGGTGCTGAACGAGAAGGGAATTCCAACAGAGACAGTCGTCACCCACCTTATTCCTCCCGCCTCTGTGATGGGGCCATTGCCACCTCAGCGCTACCAGGAGATGTTGGATCAGTCCGACGTTTACGGTAAATACAGTAAGGCTGTCGATCCGCTTAGCGCCTACGAGATATTAGGAGATCGCATGCAAAGTGAGGGATCTCAGGAGAAGGCAGCGCGGAAACCCGGGCGACGGCGCAAGGAGAAATCGACCCTGGAAGAAGTGATGGGGTCATCCGTAGCCCGTCAGGTCGGACGTGAGCTTGTGCGAGGGATCTTCGGTTTGCTGCGTCGACGGTGATAGCCTAGAAATCGGTATCAAGGCCCAGCCGATCCTTCAACTCTTTTAACAGCGGATTCTTCTCCACGAGAAAATCAAATTTCTCGCGATTTGTATAGATGACTTTTATGTCGCTGTCGGTCTGTACTTCACCTGCGACCTGGATGCTGCTATTCCGCAGCTTTTCCCGGAGGAAGGCAGTGAGGTCGCTTTTGATGTTATTGAGCATCGTCTCATGCACCGGACTGAGCAATTGTACTATGACCACGTTGTTTTCCAGCCTATAGGGTTGGGAAAGCATCTGGTACTCCGCCTGGAATTTTCGGCGCTGTTCGGCGAAAGCCCCCCACGCTTCGCGCAACTGTACGTCTGTGTACGGCTCATCGAAAGTAGAAGCGGGAGCGGTATCGCCAACTGCTTCTGTTTTGTTTTCGCTTTTGAGGAGGCTGGTGAGTTGCGGAGTGCGAGGCGCGTTCCTGACCTTAGGCTCCCGGGTTGCTACCGGTGGTGGGGTTGATTTTTCCAGAGCCGGTGGCTCCGGCCCGGAAGCGGAATTCTGTTCAGGTATCTCCGACTCAGGCGGTGTTATACTAATTTTTTTTTTTGTGCCTCCGGAGAGGAGGACGCCATAGAGGAGCCGTTGGTGACCTGGGTGGCAGATAAGAGATGGTTTACATGAGCCATCTTCATCAGCGCCAGTTCTACGGAAAGTCGCTGGTTCTTGGCAGCCTTGTAATTGATGTCACACTGAGTGGCGATATTCAGCCATGTGAGCAGTAATTGCGGCTTGCAGTGTTTTGCCTGAGCCACGTATTTGGCCTTGACATTGTCCGGCACCTCCATAAGGTTGACCGTACGGGCATCTTGCGAGACCAGGAGATTGCGGATATGTTCGCTCAAGCCCACGATAAAGTTGTGACCGTCGAATCCTTTCTTGAGAATTTCATCAAGGAGCACGAGAGGTTGCGAGAGGTTCCCACTTGAAAGCGCGTCGACTACCTGGAAGTAGTAATCGTAGTCGAGGATGTGCAGGTTAGCCAGTGTATCCTTGAATGTGACACCCTTCCCGGAGGAATAGGTGACCATCAGGTCGAAGATCGAGAGCGCATCGCGCAAAGCGCCGTCCGCTTTTTGAGCGATCAGGTGCAGTGCTTCATCCTCGGCCGGTATATCCTCCTGTTTGGCAATCTTTTTCAGGTGATTTGATATATCCGAAATCTGGATTCGGTTGAAATCGAATATCTGGCACCGCGACAGTATCGTCGGAATGACCTTGTGCTTTTCGGTGGTTGCCAGGATGAATATTGCATACGGCGGCGGCTCCTCCAACGTCTTCAGGAACGCGTTGAACGCCTGGTTGGAGAGCATGTGCACCTCATCGATGATGTATACCTTGAACTTGCCGAACTGAGGAGGGTACCGAACCTGGTCGATGAGATTCCGGATATCGTCGACGGAGTTATTGGAAGCCGCGTCCAGTTCGAAGATGTTGAGCGAGTTTTGTTCGGAACGTTCCTCGAAGCCATTGATGAGGCGAGCGACGATCCGGGCGCAAGTAGTTTTTCCTACACCACGGGGGCCACAGAACAGGAGCGCCTGTGCCAACTTGTTATTGTCGATAGCATTCTTGAGCGTCGTCGTAATATGCTCCTGGCCGACCACCTCTTCGAAACCCGTAGGCCTGTATTTTCGCGCTGAAACGACAAAATTTTCCATTCCGTGGCAAGATAAAATTCAGTTTACAATATTTCAATGAAACATTTTGTCCATCGCAGCGGTTTAAATATACGATATAGCATCGTATATTTCAGTAAACATTCAGGGTATGAAAGTAACAGCCTTATTACCAGACGATATTGTTCAGGACTAATCGATTGCTACCTTCTTGCCGCCGCGAAGTCCGCCAGTTGTGATTTGTGGACTTTGGATAAACGCCTGATGGACGTCTTCAACCGGCTTTAAGTTCCGGAACCATTTTTCCCTTATCTTTGTCTCCTTATGGTCGACTGGCCTATGCAGTCAGGGGCATTCGGTCAACTTGATATCCGGGGCCGACCGGTTTTGACAGGATGAGCAGTGACGTAAGCAGCATGCGGGCTCATGGGATGAGAGCCCAGAAAGATAGTCCCGAACCATACTTGGCGAGTCTAACTACGCCATGGCTGCTTAATCGGATCTAAGATTCGATTAGCCACGTCCCGATAAGATCGGGAGAGCCATCATCGCTCAGCACAGACGTTTTGCAGGTGTTGAATAGCGGTGTCGTTATGCAGAACTGCTCCGTGCGAGGTTGCTAAGCACGGCTAAGACAAGCGACTAAGGAGGAGTTTAGGGTGTTGGTGTCCTTGCTTTTCCCGACAACAACCACCGAATAAGCATGTAGAAACTACGGTACTATCTTCTCTGGACCAGAGTTCGATTCTCTGCGGCTCCAC
>CAYTMU010000003.1:0-63392 GCA_964438975.1 uncultured Roseivirgaceae bacterium
GTTCAGGTGATACCTCAGTTCTTTTGTTTGTATTCAGGCTGTTGTCCGGGCTTGCATTCCGGTCTTTTTCAGGATTACTATTTTCTGCTTTCATGATTTCGTCTTTTGGTGTACTCTTCCACTTCAAGATATATACTTGAATCGATGGCGAAAAAACCATACCTGAGGTTGAGACGACCGTTCAACGAAATGCCAACCAATTAGATTGCCAGGAGAAGAGCCCAGATAGAAATCAATAGGATTACAGCTATAATGATCAAATTCTCCTTCAGGCGGGTTTGTGCATTCTGTTTGCGGTGGGTTCTCGTGCGCGTTTCCATAGGAATAGACTTAGTTCTGTGTTTGATGACTCACGTTCCTGGAATGTAACCTCAGCAAACAAGCATTTGAGAAATGATTGACATCCTTCGGCGTTTTCTTACATAGCCTCCCATTTGAAATGATGCTTGAACGGCATCCGGATCTCAAAAACCATCCAAAACACGCTCAAAACCTCGATTTTCTTACATGAAGTTTCTTTTTATAAGGTGCTCTCAAGAAACTCCCTTAACCAATATTATTAGTATTATTATACTAATTTAATTAGTAATTTTGGATTGAGACACGAGCGATATGAGAGGGCATAAGGCTGGTATAATTGAAAATTTGCGACGGGATATTCTCCGGCTTCAGGGTGACAATTGTCATGATGGGCTCCATTTGGAATTACCTGATGGAGTTTTTCCGAAAGGATCACTTCCTCTGGGGGCTGTTCACGAATTTGTCTCATCACATATAGAGGGGTATGCAGCAACAGCTGGATTCATTTCTACGTTGCTGTGCCAGATCATGGGTGATCATGGGGTTGCAGCGTGGATCAGCACATCGCGAAACATATTTGCGCCCGCCCTCAAAAATTTTGGCGTAAAGCCTGACAGAATAATCTTTATCGATCTCAAAAAGGAAAGTGATGTTCTTTGGGCTGTGGAAGAATCGCTCAAGTGTGAAGCGCTTTCCGCAGTCATAGGAGAGTTGGGCGAATTCAGCTTCACCGCCTCCCGTCGTCTTCAACTGGCGGTTGAACATAGTCGCGTTACGGGGTTCATGATCCGTCGAAACTGCAAAAAGTTAAATACGACGGCATGCGTTTCCCGGTGGAGAATCACACCACAACCCAGCGTTCCTATTGACGATCTGCCGGGAGTCGGCTTCCCGGTATGGCAGGTAGAATTGCTGCGCATACGAAACGGGCGTCCGGGTAACTGGATAGCTTCCTGGGCAAGGAACAAACTGGAAATTCATTCAGCAATGCCCCATCGGGAATCGAAGATTACTACTGAGGTTCCACTGACCAAAACAGGATGATATGGCGGGGCGCTTTGTTTCAATATGGTTCCGTCACCTGATGACGGATGGCCTGACTATCCGCGAACCACAACTGGGCAGCATTCCTTTTGTGCTCAAGACTACTTCTCATGGAAGGGTGGTTATTACTGCAGCCAATGCGATCGCACAGAAAAAAGGTATCGAACCAGGTATGGCATTCGCCGATTCCCGAGCGATCGTTCCCAGGTTGCAAGGAAGGGACGAGGAACCCGGAATGTCCGCAAAGCTTTTGCAACATCTCGCTGAATGGTGCATACGGTTTACTCCGATAGTCGCCGTTGACCTGCCCGACGGACTCTTCCTGGATGCAACAGGTTGTACACATCTGTGGGGAGGGGAGAAGCAATACCTGAACGATATTGTCAGAAGGCTCGAAACTATCGGATACAATGCCCGGTCAGCCATCGCTGATACACCCGGAGCAGCATGGGCAATTGCCCGTTTTGGTCAGCAACAGATGATCGTCGAGAGCAGTAAACACGTTGATTCCCTGCTACCACTTCCTGGAGAAGCACTTCGCATTGAAAAAGAAATCGCTGAACGACTACACAAACTCGGCCTTCGACGGATAGCGCAATTCACCACGATACCGCGTCATGCTCTTCTGAGACGATTTGGACCTTCACTCATCAGACAACTTGATCTAGCTATGGGGAAGGAACCTGAAATACTCACCCCGGTCGAAACACCTGAACCCTTCCGGGAAAGATTGCACTGCCTGGAACCGATCGTTACAGCAAAGGGAATCGAGATCGCCTTGCAGGAACTTCTTCATACACTTTGCTTCCGTCTACAACAGACACAACTGGGTGCTCGCAAAATGGTATTCAAATGTTATCGCGTCGATGGAAAAGTAGAAGAAGTACGTATCGGAACTCATCGCCCCAGTCATCACATAAGTCATCTGTTCAAGCTATTTGAACTCAAGCTCAGTAATATTGAACCTGCCCTTGGTATTGAATTGTTTGTTCTGGAAGTCATAACAGTCGAAGAACACGCGCACCAACAGGAAAGATTATTTGAAATCGCAGGAGGATTAAATGACGCAAGTCTTTCTGAATTAGTAGACCGCTTAAGTGCCCGGGTAGGAATAGGATGTGTTCATCGCTATTTACCTGTTGAACATTATTGGCCGGAACGGTCATATAGATCCACGACATCCCTCAATGAGCACCCGGCGAGTGAATGGCTTACTGACAAACTCAGACCACTTGAGCTTTTATCCATTCCCCAACGGATCGAAGTTACAGCACCCATCCCCGATTATCCACCCATGTTATTTCGTCACCGCGGTAAGATACACAATGTTGTCCGGGCAGACGGTCCTGAACGTATAGAGCAGGAATGGTGGACCAGTCAGGGTGAACATCGAGATTACTATAGGGTAGAGGATGAAGATGGTAACCGGTATTGGCTATACCGACTGGGGCATTATGACGAACACAACAGGACACAGTGGTTTTTGCACGGATATTTCAGTTAAGGATGCGTCATGCAGTACACCGAACTTCAGATAACAACCAATTTCAGTTTTCTGAGAGGGGCCTCCCATCCGGAAGAAATGGTGGAGCAGGCAGCAGCCTATAGTTATCCGTCGATTGCGATTGCAGACCGAAATACGTTTGCCGGAATTGTACGCGCGCATATCGCAGCTAAGAAATTCGGTATCCGGCTCATACCCGCTTGTAGACTTGATCTTCTGGATGGTCCACCTCTTCTTGCTTATCCCACCAATCTGATTGCTTATGAGCAACTGTCAGAACTACTGACGACAGGAAACCTCCGCACCGAAAAAGGAAAGTGCCAGCTTTACAAAGCTGATGTTTATCGGTTAGCCCGGGATACCCAATTCATCGTTATCCCGCCCCCGGTATTAAATAAAGATTTTGCATTTGAACCGGATTTCGTTGAAGCTCTGGAAGAGTACGCCAGAGTTTTTGACGACCATCTTTCGCTGGCTGCTTCCCGAAGCTACAGCGGTGAAGATGCTAAACGATTGTCGCGTCTTTATTCTCTTTCCCGTGAAACGAAAATACCGCTCGTAGCTACTAACGATGTACACTATCATCACCCTATACGGAGAGAGCTACAAGATGTGATCACCTGTGTCCGTGAAAAATGTACCATCTATAACGCCGGATTTCGACTCTATCCCAACGCGGAAAGACATTTGAAGACCAACGATGAAATGCTACGACTTTTCCGACAATACCCGGAAGCCGTACGTCAAACTCAAAAGATCGCGGAGGCCTGTAAATTTTCTCTTGACGAGTTGAAATATCAATACCCGAAAGAGATCACAGCAAATGGAAGAACATCTCAGGAAGAATTGATCTATCTCTCCTGGAAGGGCGCGGAAGATATTTACGGGGGGTCTGTTCCCGAAAAGATAAGAAAAAATATACAACACGAATTGGCACTCATCGAGCAAATGAATTATGCAGCGTATTTCCTAACCGTTTACGACATCGTGCGATTTGCAAAAGAGAAGGGCATTCTTTGCCAGGGGAGAGGATCGGCCGCCAATTCCACTGTATGTTTTTGTCTGGGTATCACCTCGGTGGATCCTTCCAGGTTCGACCTGCTTTTCGAGCGGTTCATCTCTTCAGCAAGAAATGAACCACCGGATATCGATGTTGACTTCGAACACGAAAGGAGGGAGGAAGTCATGCAGTATATATTTGAAAAATACGGACGTCATCGAGCCGCGATCGTAGCAACCGTAACACAATTGCATCACAAGGGGGCAATCAGAGATGTCGGTAAAGCCATGGGTTTGTCAGTTGACACGATCACGCGAGTCTCCGGGTTGATCTGGGATTTTCAGGATGATGGCTTTGACCGAAAGCGGATTCGAGACCATGGTTTGAATCCTGACGATCCACTTCTTCAAAAGATATTGCAATTGACAGCGCAATACATCGGTTTCCCACGGCAACTCGGACAGCATACAGGAGGGTTTGTCATTACCGATGGCAAGGTGTCTGAACTTTGTCCTGTACTGAACGCAAGGATGGAGAACAGAACCACCATCGAGTGGAATAAGGATGACATCGAAGCATTAGGTTTTTTAAAGATCGATGTATTGGCGTTAGGAATGCTGACATGTATCAGAAAGGGATTCGATCTTTGCAAACGACACCACGGGCGCGATCTGACACTCGCTAATATTCCCCAGGATGACCTGGCAGTTTACGAGATGATTGGTCACGCGGACACCATCGGCGTCTTTCAGATCGAAAGCCGGGCGCAACAATCCATGCTACCGCGATTGAAGCCAAAATGCTTTTACGATCTGGTCATCGAAGTTGCGATCGTAAGACCTGGTCCGATACAGGGAGACATGGTACATCCATACTTGCGGCGCAGGAATGGAGAAGAACGGGTAGAATATCCATCGGAGGAGTTGAAAGAAATCCTCAGTCGCACGCTCGGAGTCCCACTATTCCAGGAGCAGGCGATGAAGATCGCAATTGTCGCGGCTGGGTTTACCCCTGCAGAAGCAGATGAACTTCGCCGCGGTATGGCAACTTTCAAGGCGAAAGGCGCGATCGCACATTTCGAACAGAAACTGGTGAGTGGGATGGTTCGAAAGGGCTATCAGGAAGAATATGCCCGACGCGTTTTTAAACAACTTCTGGGCTTTGGCAGTTATGGATTTCCTGAAAGCCATGCTGTGAGTTTCGCTTTGCTGGCATACGTTTCCTCCTGGATCAAGTGTTATTACCCTGATGTCTTTGCCGGTGCGTTGCTCAACAGTATGCCTATGGGCTTTTATCAACCTGCACAGATCATTACTGATGCACAGAAACATGGAGTAAAGGTAAGACCAATTGATATAAACTATTCTGAGTGGAATAATACCCTCGA
The DNA here is from genome assembly GCA_964438975.1 of uncultured Roseivirgaceae bacterium. Taxonomy (GTDB): domain Bacteria; phylum Bacteroidota; class Bacteroidia; order Cytophagales; family Cyclobacteriaceae; genus Chryseosolibacter. The sequence goes on from CAYTMU010000003.1 coordinate 5,236, forward strand.
AGAGAAGCAGGGTGAGTATTGTGCTCTGCGATTGGGATTCCGACAGGTGAAAGGAATACGGCAACAGGATATTGATGTGTTGATCCGCAAGCGCGGGACGGGGTACACATCAGTAGACGAAGTGCGACGTGCAGGGCTCGGTGATGGAACACTGGAACGGCTTGCCGAAGCAGATGCCTTCAGGTCGATCGGGCTCGACCGAAGGAATGCATTATGGGATGCCTCCATCAAAGATCGTCCCGCAGCAATATTCCCGGAAAGCCAGCTTGAGGATCTGCGAAAGGGAAAGGTGTCGCTTCCGGAGATGTCGCTGTCGGAGCATGTTGTCCAGGATTACGCAAGCACTTCTTTTTCCATCAAAGCACATCCGGTTAGTTTTATACGTCCGGAGCTGGATGCATTACACGTGACTTCATCCGCAGCGTTGGACACCGCATTGAACGGCACGTTCGTCAAAGTAGCGGGGCTTATCCTGGTGCGCCAGCGTCCCGGAACAGCCAGCGGGATTTGCTTCCTGACATTAGAGGATGAAACCGGCACCTCCAACCTGGTTGTCTATCCAGCCTTATTCGATAAGTACCGGAAAGAGATCCTGCAATCAAAACTGTTGATGGTAGAAGGTAAACTTCAGCGGGAAGGAGAGGTCGTCCATGTCATAGTCAGAAGGTGCTTCAATTTAAACCGCCTTCTCGGCAGACTTACTCAGGATATATTGGAATTGAAACTCTCGAGATCAGATGAAAAGACAGCACCGGTTTCGACAAAAAACGAACAGGAAATGGTACAGATGAGAATATTCCCGGAAGGAAGAAATTTCAAATGACTTGTATTCCCAGTGGGGATTAGGTGCGCTTCCCCGCTTCGTACTCCTGTTTCATTTGCTGACGTATCTTACGGCGATGCAGACTTCCCCATTCGCTGAGCGACTTGAGAACGGGTCGCATAGTAAGGGCGTATGGTGTCAGTTCATACTCGATCACGACAGGGGTATCTGCATATACACGCCGCTTCACGAATCCATTCAGTTCGAGTTCCTTGAGGTCGGATGCAAGCATCTTTGACGAGATCCCATCAATCGTGCGCTGAAGTTCGTTGAAACGTTTCTTTCCGTGGATCAGCGTGACGATGATGCGAAGCTTCCATTTTCCTCCAATCGCATAAAGCGCATCACCGATGGCGTTGAGCTGGACACGGCATTCCTGTTCGTTTTCAGCCAGGTCAAATCGTTCTTTTGTCATGAGAATAAAACGGAGTCGCTTACAAAAATGTAACTACTTACTATTTGTAAAGTGGTAACTTTTGGTAACCAAAAATAGAGAATTTTGCTGACATCAACCAAAATCATATCAAGATGAAAGCAATACACATGAAAAAATCGAAAACATGGCACATCGGCCTTTGGATTGCACAAGTACTCATAGGAGGAATGTTCCTGGCGGTCGGGCTTATGAAAGCCCTGACACCGCTCGACGAATTGGCGAAGAACGTTCCACTTGCAGGGGAGATGCCGGGCCTGGTGAGGTTTATTGGACTAAGCGAGCTCACTGGCGGAATAGGACTACTACTTCCTGCGGCGTTGCGCATACGACCTCGATTGACTACACTCGCTGCCGTTGCGCTCGGTGTGGTCATGATGCTCGCAGTGCTATATCACCTTTCACGAGGAGAATACTCCGCGACTGTTCCGGGCTTGGTGCTGGGGATCCTGTCGGCAACGATCGCATGGGGAAGAACTTACAAAGCGCCCATCGAAGGAAGACCGGAGAAAAGATATCACGCTGCAGCAGCAAGAAAATGAAGTAATTGCGGATAAGAGTCAGTAGGGAATTTTGCATGATATCCCATCTCCCCGCCGGGTCAACCGATGGGGGGATGGGATGTATAGCAGCAGAGCCAGGCATATGTTGCTCGGTTTTATTACTTTCGCTGCCGGGAAACACAAGTAATCAAGCTACGGATGCGCTACTGGCTGGTAAAATCAGAACCTTTCAAATACAGTTGGGATCAGTTCGTTCGCGACGGCAAGACGTTCTGGGACGGTGTCCGAAACTATGGTGCGCGCAACAATCTAAAGGCAATGAAAAAAAGAGACAAGGTGCTGTTCTATCACAGCAACGAAGGTCTTGCTGTTGTCGGTATCGCCGAGGTTGTAAAGGAAGCGTACCAGGACCCGACGACCACCGATACCAATTGGGTTGCCGTCGACCTCAAGCCGGTGAGCGCATTGCCCAAACCTGTGACCCTCGCCGCGATCAAGGCCGAACCGGTTTTACGCGATATGGACCTGGTGAGGTTGTCTCGTCTATCGGTGGGTGTGGTGAAGGAGGAGGAGTATTGGAAGGTACTGGCGATGTCGGAAACCGAAGATAAATGAGCCCAAAGTACAGATTATCAGCACAATACTATTTAACATAATATAAATTATATAAATTTAAATTAAATAATTCCTCCCAAAATTTACCAGACTGCATTTGGATGTTCAGCCAAGTGTCATATTTTTATGGGCCAAACGTCACGCTATGGATCAATTGAAAAAGTCCAAAAAACAGGCTTCAGATGGCGCTAAATTCATCGTAACGATGAGCGGCGGGGAAAAAATTGCCATGGAGCCAACAGTTGCCTACGGCTCCTTCATCACCGAAGTCAGAAACGCAACGAGCTATTTAGATCTGAGTAAACTCATCGGTGCATCCGGCCTTACAATGAAGTCCGTCAAACCTCTTCTGGAATATCTCGATTTGTCGCAAGAAAAGATTGCCGATCTCATTGGCGTTTCATCTCGCACACTTTCCCGGTGGAAAAACGATTCAACGATCGGGATCCTTCCATCCAAGGCCTTGTTAGAAATTGACCGGATATCCAGAAAGGGCATCGAGACCTTCGGGGATGCAGATCTCTTCAAAGCCTGGTTGTACCAATCCAATATTGCCTTGGGCGATGTCACGCCCATTGACATGCTCGCCAAGCCCTATGGCATTGAGTTGGTCGAAGGTGCCCTCGAAGCACTAGATCACGGAAACATCCTGTGATGATAGAGTATTACCGGATCGTCAGACGCGACCATGTCCGTTCCCCGCTGGGATTTGGCCACGCTGCCGGACGGTGGAATCAACGCAATACCCCGGTGATCTATGCTTGCTCCTCAGTAGCACTTTCAATGACTGAGTATCTAAGCATCAAAGGGACCCAGGTTCTCACCTCACAATGGTCCTTGATTACATATGCAATTGAAACCGATATCCCCAGTCTCGACAAGAGCAGCCTTCCTGACGAATGGGATACCCGTCCCCATCCCCTCACAACCCAGCACTTCGGCACGGAATGGTTAGAAAGCAAAGCATCTGTTTGTCTTCAGGTGCCGTCAGCAAGACTGCTTCTGTCGGCCTATCCTCGTGAACACAATCTCCTGATCAACCCTGTCCACAGTGAACTCACCACGACCGTCTCGGTTAAGTCAACGGAAGACCTGTATTTCCATCTAAATGAATGGGCCTCAGGTAACATGGGGATTGGCAAATCAGGCTTCTGATCGATCTGGGACGTACTACCACCGCAAGAGATTCATCTTTTTTATTATCTTCACTTGCGTTAAAAAAACAAGCCCAATTCCCGAACACTATGCTCATCAAAAGAAATCTCTATGTGAAGCTGACAGCTTTCGCAGTCGGCTCTTCCTGCTTTTTGTTCTCGTGTACAACCAGTAACAAGACCAGCGACGAGTCACCTGCGTCAAAGACGCCGGTGGTCTGCTATACACCCAAGACTACTGATAGGGATTGGTACTCCTCCGGAAAAAAGGCTCCAAAGTTTGACGGCCTCGACGGTATTAATTTCAGGATCACAACCTCCAACCCCGCGGCGCAGGAGTATTTCAATCAGGGACTGATGCTTGCGTATGGCTTTAATCATGCGGAAGCTGCCCGATCCTTCTTTGAGGCTATCCGCCTGGATTCCACATGCGCGATGGCCCACTGGGGACTTGCATATGTACTGGGACCGAACTATAACGGTGGTATGGAGGAGGATAACTTCCAACGGGCGTACGAGGCATCGCGCGCTGCTGAACGTCTCGCTCTGAACAGCACGCCGAAAGAAGCCGCGCTTATCGCTGCCCTAAAAACGCGATACGCTGCGCAGCCCCCCGCCGACCGCTCACCGCTCGACATCGCCTATGCAAAGGCAATGAAGGACGTCTACAACAAGCACTCTTCTGATCCTGATATCGGTGCTCTTTATGCAGAGTCCCTGATGGATCTTCACCCCTGGGATCTGTACGATAGGGAAACCAAAGCACCCCGGGAATGGACACCCGAGGTCGTCGCCATCCTGGAACAACTGATCAAACGGAACCCCGATCACCCCGGCGCTCATCATTTCTACATACATGCGATGGAGGCGTCAGGCGTACCTGAAAAAGCGATCAATAGTGCCGCCCTACTCGATTCAATGGTCCACGGTGCGGGGCATCTCGTCCACATGCCTTCGCACATCTATATCAACACGGGTGACTATCACCTGGGCTCGCTTGCCAATATGTATGCGGTGGAGGTCGACAGCATTTATACTACTACCTGTCACGCACAGGGGGCCTATCCCCTCGCCTATTATCCGCACAATTATCATTTCCTGACTGCAACAGCGACGCTAGAAGGCAATTCAAAGCTGGCATGGGAAGCCGCCATGAAGCTACAGCAACACACTTCGGAAGAGATCATGCGAGAACCGGGATGGGGCACACTCCAACACTATTACTCAATCGCCTACTACGTGGCAGTGAAGCTTTCCAAATGGGATGAGATCCTGGCGTTACCTGCTCCTGGCCAGGACCTTGTTTACCCCAACGCGATCTGGCGTTATGCGCGCGGAATGGCTTACCTGGGTAAAAATGATCTTGCCAATGCCCGGAAAGAGATCATCATCTTTCAATCACTTGCCGGCGACTCGACCCTCAACGAGCTCACTGTCTGGGATATCAACACGACCGCCGATCTTGTGCAGATCGCTTCAAAGGTGCTGGCAGCCGGGATTGCTGCCAAGGAACAGCGTTGGGACGAGTCTGTCGCATTGTTGAACGACGCGGTGGCCCTTGAGGATGCACTTAATTACAACGAACCACCCGATTGGTTCTTCTCCGTCCGGCATCACCTCGGTGCAGTATTGATCAAAGCCGGAAAATTTAAGGAGGCTGAACAGGTCTATCGCGACGACTTGCGCACCTGGCGCAAGAACGGATGGGCACTGATCGGTCTTTATAACGCACTCACGCTTCAGAAGAAAAGCGCCGCCGCGGAGTCAACCAAGGCCGCCTTTGAAGAGGCTTGGCAATACTCGGATTTCGCACTCGCGTCATCGTCGACCATCGTTCAATAGCGGTTCACCCCACTGATCATAGGAGATTTCTGGCTCGTTTCTTGCCACATTGTGAATAGAAACCCATACTTCTATGAAAATTCTCACAACGTTAGCAATGACGACCCTATTGATGTCCGGATGGACAACCTACGGTCAGTCTGCGGAGGCTGAAGTTCCCGGGGATCATTTCAGCCTGGAGGGAGCCCTGGAGCTTTTCAAGAAATCGTCCTCACCGGAGGAGTTCGAGAAGTTGCTTAACTCGCCTGATTCCAAGGTAAATAATCTTGATCTCAATGGCGATGGCTATATTGATTACATCCGCGTGATCGACCGGTTCAAGGGCAGTGTTCACGCATTTACCTTGCAAGCAGTCATTTCCTCCAATGAGGTTCAGGATATCGCGGTGATCGAACTGGAAAAGCTTTCCGACGGAAAGGCAGTTCTACAGATCATTGGCGACGAAGACATCTACGGCGTGACAACCATCATTGAGCCTACGCGGGAAGTGCGGACCTACGCGGGTACGCAGACTTCGCAGACGGTTGTGAACGTCTGGGCATGGCCGTCGGTGAGGTATGTATATGGAGCATACTACAACCCTTGGGTATCACCCTGGGGATGGTATGACTATCCCGTATGGTGGACACGGTGGAGACCAATTGCCTATGTTCACTATCAACCTATCTGGCGACCGTACTACCACCATTATGTAGTGTGTCATACGCGTAGGGTAATACATGCATATGATATCTATCGACCTTACCGGACCACGTCTGTGGTGGTACATCGGCGGTATAACCCGGTGGTGGTCAGGTATCGTGAAGCACATCGCGACGGCTATCGGAGAGATGATGGCAGGACGTACGTACGCGACGACCGGTCGCGGATGAGAGGCAACTATCAAAGCACAAGCGATGTACAACGCCGCGCGAATGAAAACAGAAGCCGCACGAGTGGACGCGACACCTCGCCGTCGCAACTGAATCGCCAGGCTACTACGCCTAACCCGCAGCGCAGTGCTACCTCGACCCGGCGGACGGAAACCACAGAGCGTGCTGCTCGTCAACCTGTAGGGTCCTCTAACCGTGAGGCCGAAGTTACTCGCCGGGATAATGTCACCCCGGAAACGAGAACCCGCACGAAAACTCAATCAACCACAGCGCCGGTGATCCGTAGGGAGACTCCGCAACAGCGAAGCAGTGTCCCGACGAGAACGCGTGAGGCCCCTGCGCCGAGTAATACACAGCAACGACCCGCCAACGTACAACGCAGCCGTGAGGCACCGCGCCAGCAAGCCAGTCCGAGCCGTTCAGTACCGAGCAGATCCTCGGATGCTACACGGCCGAGGTCGCGGTCGATACAATAAACCGGTGAGTCAGAAAAAGAGGGGAAGGATCAGGCGGGGCTGACGAGTGTTTCGTGTAACGTCTTGATGTCTCGTTGGATGGAGCGTTTCTGGCGGCGCTCGGTGTCTTTCATCTGCTCGAACTCCTGAAGTAATTCCGACAACTTCTCCTTCGCCGCGTCTGGTTTTCCGGTCTCAAGAAGAAATTTGCAGTACTCAAAACGCTGGAGATAATTAGTAAAAGCGCGATCCATGTCGGCGAATACCACATGAGATCGCTCGATATCTTTTTCGTAGTATAGTGCCCACGCATAGGCCAGGCGCTCATCCGAGTTGCGAAATACTCTGCTTCCTTCAAGCACATCCCCAAGTTTGATTGCCTCCTGATAATTATCAATCATGAAGTAAGCGTATAGCAACTTCATACTAATAGGTGGATCGTCTGCCATAAACCCCTGCAGGCAGGACTGGTAAAGCGGAATCGCATCCGTATAGCGCCCTGCGTCTACGTACGCGTCCGCCAATGCTTCCTTGTTTGAAATACTGTCGTTAAACTCGACTGCATTCTCAAGCTGGCCTATGTGATAATTGCTTACTGCCGCTTCGACTGACGTTTCGCCAGGAATGCTAATGGCGGAGCGTCCCATCAGGATGTGAATCAAGTACATCACACAACCAATGACTGGTAACAACAAGATAAGCCAGTACCAGCGCGGCGTGGCGTTGTTTCGGTATGCATGATAAATGCAGTACGCGTGTAACAGAATAAGAGGAGTATAGAACCCGTACATAGAAACCTTGAAGACAACAATTTAGCAAATAAAACGCATTCTGCAGCTTCTATTTTATTATAGTTTGAAATGCCATGATAGCCGGCTCTGTCAAGTCTGTATTGACCATCTGTTATCGAAAAACCGGCTTCCTCTATTGCGATTAAAAAAAAGCTGCTGAGTTTTGGTTTCCTTTTGCAAGTAGATGGCATTCAGGGTAGTCCAGGGCAATTCTCGCCGGATGTAACAAAAGCGGCAGCAATCCGTATTGATCGGCTGCTGGCGCTCAAACGCTACCACCGACTTTTTTAATCTATATGTTCAATTCAAATCCAACTATGAAAATTTCAAGAATTCTCGCACTTATTGTCATGATGGCCGTCATCGCTTCGTGTTCCAAGGACGACGAGCCGGCACCCAATATCGAGAACGCGGCCCTGAGCTTTAATACAGACAGACCGGTCCTCGAGGTTCCTGATGGTCTTCTGACCAGCGAGGATCCGATGGCTGTCATGGCAGCAAACTGGGTACTGCTGGCAAACGGAATCAGCACCAACCTGTTGATGTTTGATCATCCAGCCGGCGCGGTTAAGAGCACAGACCTCATCACACCCGTCAACGGACGCACCACTGCTGACGAAGGCGTCGTTTACACATGGGAAGATCCCGAATTTGGTGGCGTCGCTTACCAGATCAGGGACGGTGGGGATAAGTACATTTTCGAGTATTTCTACCGAGGTCCCGATGATGCAGGATGGTACCGGTACCTATATGCGCAGGAAATGAAAGACCGCAGCTCAGGTTACATGACGATCAGTGATGTGTGGAGTGATAACCGGGGAGATGAGATCATGCGATGGACATGGACGCGAAAAGGTGATCTGTTCACGTTCTCGATGAGCAGCGAGCAGGACATGTTCCGTTTTGTTGTAGAAGTCAACACTAAGACGAAAGCCGGATCCGTTGTGTACTATGAGGGCGAGATGAAGTGGTATGAAATCATATGGGATGCACAAGGCAAAGGCACCTGGCAGCAATTCAATGACGAGGGCGTCGTAGTCGAGTCAGGCAACTGGACATAGACACTGATCGAAACTTCCGAACCAAGAGACCCGGCCAAATCCGTCGGGTCTCTTAGTTTAAGAATAACTGCGCGGAATTTGGACGCGATACAAGCAGTCTCTATCTTCGGTTCGAATGCCTTCCTCTCGACCAGAAATAGCTGTGTCGGGCAGCTTGATTGCCCTGACATTGATCCTGTTGATTCCTCTCAACGCACTCGGGCAAGGTTATTTTTATTTGGATGATGCTTCCAAAGTTTATCGTCTCGATCAACACATCGGGGTTTTTCTCGATTCCACCAACGATCTGACTATCAACCAGGTTGGCGACCCTGCGTTTGCTGATCAATTTCGCCACAAACATGCGAATCTCACGTTTGGCTATACGCAGGCCGCTATCTGGCTCAAGCTCGATACAAGATGCGACAACCCTGCGGATCAATGGTATCTAGACATCCCGGCGCCGTTTCTCGAATACGTCGATTTCTATCAACGTCTACCTGGCGGCTTCTGGGAGCACACCGTCTCTGGCTATTACCGGAAGCACAGTGAACGATCGTACTCACACACCGGTCACTTACTTCCTTTAACCTTCGATTCGAATTTCCATAGTCACGTCTACATCCGTGTTGCAGGTATCAGTCCTAAGACCTTCACGGTAACGGCGATAGAACGACGAAAGTTTGTCGAAAGCGTCCGTTCGGAGGATCTCGGATATGGTCTATTCTTCGGAGTGCTCTTCGTCATGCTTTGTTACAACATCTACCTGTATCTCGCGTTGAGGCGAGTGAATTACCTGCTCTATGGGGTCGTAATCTTTCTGACATTCATGATCTTCGGTGCTATCTCGGGTTACGGTGGCAAGTTCATCTGGCCCGAAGCTCCGGTGTTCAACTACATCAACGGCAAACTAGCCATTACCATGCTTATCGCCTTTGTGACCCTCTACACGATAAGGTTCCTTCATGTGAAGAGATACAGCCCGACGATGTACTACATCCTGTGGGCGCTTCTCCCCCTCTCTGCGATTGCACTCGTCCTCGTGGTGACGAAGCTTATGATGCCTGCCGGCAGTCGTCTTATCATTGTCGCGACCATCATCTTCATTGTATCGGGTGTAGTTGTGCGAATTCGTGGAAACCGAATCGCGACCTCTTTCGTAGCGGCGTGGAGTTTCTATTTTCTCGGTGGGCTACTGCTCGCTCTCCGCAACACCGGCATACTCGATTTTAATTTTCTCACAACGCACTTCGTAGAAATCGGAGCTGTGCTCGGGATAACGTTGATGGGTTTTGGGCTCGGTGCGGAATATCGGCGAATGCAGAAACAAAAAGAGGCAGCACAACTCATCGCCTACCGAATGCAACAGGAAGATACCGCACGGCTTGAGCTGAAAGTGAAGGAGCGCACTCAACAGTTGCATCAATCCAACACGGAACTTCAACGGATTATCGAGGAAAATAAGCTGCAAACCCAGATCATAGAGAATAAGAACGCCGAGCTCGACTCCTTTTTCTATCGTATCTCACATGACCTGAAGGGGCCTGTCTCTTCATCACTCGGACTCATGGCGCTCGCGAAACTTGACGTCAAAGACGAGACGGCACTCGAGTACATCAACAAGCAGACATCACAGCTTCAGCGGCTCAGTCACATTATTACCGGTCTCGTCAACCTGACAAGGCTGAACGACAGCGGACTTTTCAAGGAAAAGATCGACTTTCCGCGGATGGTCGAGGAGTGCATCCTTTCGTTTAATCACACACCCGATTTTCAGCGACTGCGCTTCGATGTCGACATCCGGGACGTCAATCTTCATTCCGAGTGGACGTTGATCAATGCCATTCTGCAAAATCTGATCGAAAACTCGATCAAATACTCACGAGACGAATCGCCCTACGTAAGGATACACATCTATCAAACGAATGATCATGTCGTGATCGAAGTAGAAGACAATGGACAGGGTATTTCTGAGGAACACCGCTTGCGAATATTCGAGCTGTTCTATCGGGCCAGCCAACACCCCGACGGTACCGGGCTGGGTCTCTACATTCTGAAACGCTCGGTCGACCGGCTCAAAGGTACGATTGACATCAAGAGCGAGGTAGGCGTGGGTACAACGTTTACAATCAGGCTTCCCTATGATCATCGGGAAGAGGCAACCAAAGATGTTGAAGATCAAGCAAACAGCTGAGCCAACGGATCTCGCACGGCAGTCCTTCAGTCCGCATGCGCGAGCGTGAAAAAGAAGGTTGTGCCTTCGTCAACTTTTGATTCGGCCCATACTCTGCCGCCGTGTTTGCCAACGATGCGATCAACAATCGCAAGGCCCACACCGGTGCCGCTAAACTGATCCTCGGAGTGAAGCCTCTGGAATACTCCAAACAGTTTGTTATAATATTTCATATCGAATCCCGCCCCGTTATCCCGTATATAGTATACTACCACCCTGTTCTTCACAAACGAGCCAACCTCAATACTTGCCACATCGCGGTGTTTTGTGTATTTGCAGGCGTTAGAGATGAGATTGGTCCAGACTTGTTTGATCGTAGCGTAATCAGCGATCGCCGGGGGAGTATGCTTCACTACAAATCTTATCTCACGACCGCTCTCGGCTTCGGATTGTTCCTGCCAAACCTCGTCGACCAAACCTTTCATGGAAACTCTGCTCATCTGCAGATCTTTTCGTCCAAGTTGGGAGAAAGAAAGCAAATCGTCGATGAGGTGTCCCATACGCGCGGCGTTGTTCAGAATAATATTAACGAGCCTTTTTCCCTCATCATCGAGCAGGTCAAGGTACTCCTCGGAGAAGATCGTCATATATCCGTGCACAGACCGCAACGGTGCACGAAGGTCATGTGATACTGAGTAAGAGAATGCCTCGAGCTCCTTATTTGCCGCTTGCAACTCCAGGGTTCGCTCGACGACACGCTCCTCCAGACGTTGGTTGAAAGTTTTGATTTCCTGCGTTTGCTCCTCTATCCTGGAGAGCATCTGATTGAATGCGTCAGTCAGGAGACCAATTTCGTCGTGACCTGTCTTCGTAACCCTAACGGAATAGTCATTCTTCTCGGAAATGGTTCTCGACACTTCGGCGAGTTGCAACACCGGCGTAGATATTTGATTCCGCAATCGCCGGGATAGCAGATAAGCTACTAGTAATGAAAGCGCAATGACACTGACAGCAATGAGGGCATAAAGCGAAAGTCTTTCGTAGATCGCATCCATATCGGAGCGAAGATAAAGAGTACCCAATCTTAGATCACCCTGTATAACAGGTTCGAAGCCGACAAGTCGGTTGTCCCGGAAAATATAGCCGACCTGATTATTGAACTCGGGAAACTCATCCGGTGCGAGCGTTTTCGGATACCACGCAAAAAGTTCTCCGTCATGGTCGTACAAGGCAACAGCCATGATGTGTGCATCCGCCCGGATGGCCGAAAGAATCTCCGTTGCGTCTTCGCTATCCGCGAATGCAAGAGCAGCCGTGCTGTTGGAGGCGATCACTTTCCCGAGAGTCGAAAGTTGGCGCACCAATGTGCGGCGGAAAGTGAGAAGTTCGTAAACAAAGTAAATGCTACAGGTGAGCACCAGGACGGCGGAGCTTGTCACCATCAGCGCTCGCATCAACTTTTTCTGGATAGGTAAGTCAGTCAATGCCATTCCTATCGTTTTTCACGGTACTATTTCGGCCAATCGCAGCAACTTTGAACTCACCACGAGGCGGGAGTCATTCACTGCAGCCGCATTGATTTTGAGGGCTACACGCCCACCTTCATTTTCGAGAGCAATCATGCCTCCCATCCGCGCAAAGCCATCTGAATCGCTAACCGTCAGCACGGGCTTTGATTTCATTTGTGCCAGTGTTTGCCTGATAAACTGCCGGTTGCTTGTCGCGATGAACAGGATATGGCAGGTTTCAATTTCCGAGACAGACTCGTAACGCCGAACGACGAGTGGGTGATTCTGAAGTCGTTCTCCCCGAATAGTTTCATCCAGGAAATTGCCGAACGGATCACCCCCGACGACCCCGATCACCAGCGGAACATCATCGTCGGCGAACGCATCTGCTGGCCATTCCACAAACTGGGTGAAGTTGAAAAGAAAAACCGATTTGACCTTGTACTCCCCCGCCACCGGCTGAAGGGGGGTCATGCCCGACGCGAGTAGTAAAACCAAAAGCAGCACGGTGAAGCGCACTTTGACGCGATTGTATTTACTAAAGATCAGAAACGGCATGTAACACTCGCATATATGTTGCGAGGAAGCCAGGCAACGTACTCGCGATGCCGGTCTTCCCACAGATTTCGTCCAACCATTGAGACTTCGAGCCAGTCTTTCACCCAGGCGAGCCGGGCATCGAAAGTCAGGTAATCCGGAATATCCAGGGTGGGCAAGGCGCCAATATAGCGAAAAGTAAAATCGAATTGGACACCCGCCGGAAGGTCAAGGGAAGAATGTACCAGGAACCTGTCGCGGGCATCGTGTCCCAAGTCGGAAAAGTCATAGACGTGACCAGGTTTGTTCTCCAGTTCTTTATGGAAATAGGTATATCCCCCTCGCAATCGCCATTTGTTGCCGATCTGCGTCCTAAGTGCCAGCTCTACGCCCTGTGAAGTGCCCAGGGTTCCATTCTGAGTCTGGAATGTCAATGTACCGGGAAGCGCTTCAACACTGTAGAGATGGTTGTAATTGTTGTAAAACGTAGATATACTGGCCGAAAGGCGCTGAAAAGCCTCGAATCGGTATCCGAGCTCGTAAGCATGCACTCGTTCAGAGCCGAAATCAGGGCCACCTGCTACACTCGGGAGTTCCGGAGGCTGCGGCTGAACGGGAAGAAAATAATCAACGTCGATCCGGCTCGGCGTCCTTATTGCCCGTGATACACCGCCCCAAAGAGTTTGATTCTTTCCCTTCCACGCGAGACGTGCTGAAGGAGCATACTCAAATCCGCTGTAAACATTGTGCTGCAACTTCGTACCGATGATCAGTGCGAGCTGAGTACGCGGGATCGAGATCTCGTCCTGGATAAACGTGCTGATGCGCGGCATATCGCGGAGGTTCGGCAGTATCCCGATAAAGTCCGTTCGATTGTACGTATAATTGCGCGTAAACCGATAAGCAACACCCCACACAATATGATGATGCTTGCCCGCTTCAAAGCTGTGGTCCATATCCATATCCAGGGTAGTCACCTGATCAGAAAGAGTAGTGGGAATATCTCGCCGCCAGGTGCGATCGAAATAACCCTGGATCATCAGTCGCGAGCGATCGCTGAACGTACGGGTCCACCGTGCGGAAAGGTTCTGACCATCGACGGTTGACTGGTCTGCAACGTCTGCCATAGATTCCGGTACGTTGTCGTGACTGCCCATATACATATTCGCCTGCACCGTCAGTTGATCGGCTTCGGATGGCCGCCACTCCACGTTAACCCCTGTTTGCCCAATGTACCATGCATCCTCCGTAGGTTGTTCCGCGCCATATGTATGACGCCGTTTCATTGACATCGCGTATACCCGGTACGATAGATCCGACCCGATGTCGCCACCGTACCGAAGTTGATACTGCTCCTGGAGGAAGTCACCGAGGCCGACAGATGCGTACAATCCTGTTGTTTCGGAAGCGCTTCGCGTGATAATGTTGATGACGCCGTTAACAGCATTCGCCCCCCACGCCGTACCCCCGGGACCACTAATGACTTCTATGCGATCAACATCTTCCAGCATGACGTGCTGGACGTCCCAAAAAACACCGGCAAACAACGGAGAGTATACTGTGCGACCGTCAATCATCACAAGAAGCTTGTTCGAGAACGCCGCGTTGAAACCACGAGCACTTATGATCCAATGCGACGAGTTCAATTGAGCCACCTGCAGATTTGATGCCAGCCTCAATGCTTCGGGAATGCTCGTGGCCCCGGATCGAAGGATCGCCTCCCGCGTGATCACCTGCACGGCAGACGCGGATTCTGACAGGCTTTCGGGACGTCGGGATACAGTGGTAATCTGTACATTCATCAACTCTTCCAGGCTCAGTTTCTTGAGGTCGTCCGGATCGTCGCCAGCCTGGCTCCATCCGGTCGACAAAGTAGATGCGACTACTACAGCAGCCAAAAAAGTTCGCCGAAGGAACTGGCACAGTTCAATACATATCATATGTGACTGGTCCTATTAACAAAAAAAAGCCCCCGTTGACAGAATCAACGTATTGGGCTTATCTCAAATATAGCTTATATATCGACACCCTGAAGAATCCTGGTATCTTTTTTACTCAGCCAGCAGCGAACGTGACACAAGCCAGTTTTTCAATGAAGACATCCATTTCTCATGGGTTGTCGGATTGTCCATTCCGAAACCATGACCTCCTCGTTCGTAAAGATGTAGCTCAGCGGGCACGTTGTGCCTGAGCAATGCCTCGTAAAACAAGATGCTATGCTTGGGAAGCACGCCTTTGTCGTCGCTCGCATGGATAAGAAAAGTCGGTGGCGTCGCAGCCGTGACCTGTCGCTCGTTGGAATATTCCGCAACGAGTTCCGGGGATGGCGATTTACCGAGAAGATTATTGCGGGACCCCGTGTGTCCGATGCTGTCTGAAAAATTTATCACGGGGTATCCCAGCACGAGGAAATCGGGACGAAGATTCGTCGTCGGATCGTCGATGGTGCGTTTCGCAAGGTGAGTCCCCACTGTCGAGGCGAGATGACCGCCGGCGGAGAAACCCATTACCCCCACGTGTGCGGGATTGATATTCCACTTCGCCGCATTCTTCCTGACCAGGGCAATCGCCTGTTGTGCATCTTGCAACGGCCCTATCGTTTTGTTAACCATGGTGGCGTCATTTGGTATCCGGTACTTCACTACAAATGCGGCGATACCCCATTCGTTGAAACGCCTGGCGATATCGGTGCCCTCGTGTTTGATGGCATTGATATGATACCCGCCACCCGGAAGGATAATGACAGCTGTTTTGCTCGGCGATGGACGCTCCGGAAGGAAGGCGAGAATAGTCGGAACTGAAATCGCACTGACGATCTCCGTTCCATTATCCCTCACGGTCAGCTTCTCCTGGTTTGGCGCAGGCTTGCTGTTTGGGATCTTGTCCGGATACAACGCGATCACCTCCTGAGCATTGGCGAAGTTCGTCATAAGGATACCTGAAATAAGGGCAACAATAAATTTCATTAGCTTGACGTTAGTAAGTCAAAGTTACAATCTTCCCGTTTATTTGCTACAGCGCGGAATGAAAAGACATTACGACGCTTTGACCAGCGTAGCCATCCCGTGGTAGTTGAATGTCGATAACACTCTCTTTTTCATTCTCATCCCATTCAGCCTTCCATTGCGGCCCCTCCCCTTCAACCGGCACTGAAAGGCGAAGACGAATTGCGATCAGCTTCCGGGAAGGATCCGACACAGCGATCTCTTCCACATTTTTGCCGGTTGCCTTCAGCATGATTACGCAGGGGTCTGCGGAAGCGACCGTGATATGATCGCCGGCTTTGATCCTACCGGGATGATAGAATACCACATGCGCTCGTTCAAGACCGCGATGCCACACGGCCTGGACGTTCGTGTTGTTTCGCAGCACCTCCACCGGAGACCCCTTCAGGTACAGGTTAAGGTCTTGCGGTGACGATGTCGGGACTACTACATACTCGTACTCTGAGCTTTCAGGGCGAACACCATGGTTCAGCCAGAGATCAAAAACCTTCAACCGTACGGTGTCAACGGGAGTGCGACCCTGGTGATTGATTGACCTCCAACTTCCGCTGACCTCGCGATTTCCCAGATGGACTTGCTCGCGGCGCGGAAACACATAGCCTACACCGTTGTGCCATACCCATGAGACATTATTTAGAAGATGGCTCCCTTCGGCGACGACATTGGTTTTCTTCCTGGTAGTGGCCAGCACATCTCCGTCAAGCCGGCATTGATTCACCGTAGTTACGATCGGAAAAGGCGAGTGTGCAGTAATGCCGGAGCCAAGGCAAACGTACTCATCATCAAAGAAAAACCAGGCCTTGCGAGCCGTGAGTGGATCATGAGTGCTCCGGAAATCCATTGCCACTGTGCCATAGCGGGCATCCGATACTGCGCCCACAAAATCCGTGAGTCCGCGTCTGGCAATCTGTTTCCAGTGGGGATGCACAGGCTTTTGAGCGACCGTCGTTCCCGGAATTTTCTGCCAGTCCCACACGGGAAAAATATCGAAGTACTCCTTGCCCGTACGCGACAAAAAATTGGATCCGTCGGCGACATGATGCATTTTCAGCCCTTCCTCGTTATGTGGTTGCTCCATGGTGTGATTCCGAGACGAGTGCATACGCACCGACGCGAAATAGCCTGGCCGTTGGTGGGTCGCGTACTCAGAATGCCAGAAGAAGCGGTTCCACAAAAGACTTTGGCTGGTCCCTCCTCTTCTAATGGCGACGATCTCTTCGAGTTCGGTTCGGCGATAGCTGGATACTTGCATGAAATTCTCCGCGAGCGTTGCGTCAGCGGCCCGCAACTCGCCTTCACGACTAAGGTCTCGATTCTTCGCTCCGGGATCAGGATATTTCCCGTAGACCATAGATTTGCATATTCCATCGAGGAAATAGTCGATCAGCAGTTGTGTTGCCTTTTCGGGAAAACTGTAGCGCGTGCCTGCCGTTTTTACTGCCCAGTATGCAAAGGAGTTCGCATAACCCAGCCCATAGGAAAGCGTACTGATCACATCATCCACTCGGTGGTGGAAACTCATATCCGGTTTTAGTCCCCTCCCTGTCGTCACTGCAATCTCATCTGCCATAACCGAAGAGACACGTCTCAGAACAGTCTTGTCGCGTCTGAACAATGCCTGCTTTCCGAGCATACCTGCGATCTGAATGAGGTCACCTCCCGGACGCGCACCGGTAGCTTCCATATTCGCCCGGCCTGCGATGCGCAATCCGCCGCGTATCTGACCTTCGCTGAGATCCTTATCGAGAACAAGAAGTGTGTTGATCATCCGATCCGGCGTCCCGATCTCGTTCCACCACCAGTTGTCGCAGATGAAGTCGTGTTCAAGCCAGTAGTCAAGCGCGGAAAGCGCGACGTCTTTAACCTCAGGATTCTGAAACCAGGGTGAATCACTCTTCTTGTAAGCGCGACTCAATTCAAACATGTTATTGAGGTGGCGGGCGTGATCGAAACCGGTGCGCGACACATCGATGTAGTTGATATCGGGCCAACTACCGTCGGCCTTCACGGTACGCAGCAGTTCAGCGACGCGTTCGCGATCCACCGGTGGAGCATAAAGATCGGCAACAACACGCAGACGAATCGTTTCAAGATCGGGGTCGGAGTTGCCAAATACCTTTCCTTGGGTCACAGCGCTTGTGAGGATCAGCAAGATTACCAGGAATAGTATATAGGGACGAAAAACTTGCATAGAGGACTCCAGCGTTTGTGCGAAACCTGTGCCGCAGATGATCAAAATCGGAAGTTGGCAAGACACAATAGCCTGATTTTACACAGGTGGCATATGCTTCGTGTGAGGGTGATAACAACCGCTAGAGCGAGTAATGATTGTCTTTTTGCCAAAGCTTTGCGCCGCCTTTGATACCATCCATATTAGATACGAGTGTGACGTTCTTATCGAGTTCAACCGTTATCTTCTTCGCGTTTCCGCCGCTTATAAACAGGTGGTCGTAATTGAAGACAGTTTTGATCGTCGCGATTACCCGCCGGATTCGCTTGTTCCATTTCTCAAGACCGATGTTCTCCAGGGCTGCATTGCCGACAAACTGATCGTAGGTTTTTCTGCGTGTGTAGGGGTGCTGGCCGATCTCCAGGTGTGGCAACAGCACGCCGTCCATCAACAGCGACGTACCGAATCCAGTACCCAGCGTAATGATCATCTCCAGCCCTTCACCCTGTGATACGCCGAGTCCCTGAAGGTCTGCATCGTTAACAACACGAACAGGCTTGCTGAGGCGTTCTGAGAGTTCCTCGCTCAACTGCACTTTCCGCCATTTGTTCGTACCGAGGTTCGGTGCGGTATAAACCATCCCCTGGCGAACATATCCGGGAAAGCCCACGGACACCTTTGTGAATCCATTAAAATTCCGAGTGAGATCGATGATCCCTTGCAGAACGTTTTCGGGACCTGCGAACTTTGGAGTCGAGATGCGCTGATAGTCGATCAACGTATTGCCATTGATATCCAGCAGTGTTCCTTTGATCCGAGATCCACCTATGTCGATTGACAGAATCTTGTCCTCAGGATCAGCAGTTTGTTTCGCCATGCCGAGTATTTCGTGAGAGTAAAGTGCTGCTAAAGATATACCTATAATCCCGAATCGGAAAACTAGTTTTCCTTAAGCGCCTGAGCAAACGCGCCGGTATCGATTTCGGTTTTTCGCAAAATCATCCCCGCTGTTCGCTTTTCGGTCGGCAATTGTTGAGGAAATAGACTACATTGGTCGATCTTTTCTAATTGACTTTACAGACATGAACAAACGACCATCGACTTCGAAAGAAAAAAGTCCCTCACGAAGAGATTTCGTGAAAAGCGCCGCGACCGCTGCAGCTGGAATAATGATTGTGCCTCGCCATGTACTAGGTGGCGTCGGGTTTCGCGCACCAAGTGATAAGCTGCTGATCGCGGGCATCGGTGTCGGTGGAAAAGGGCGTTCTGATCTTTCAAGTTTCTACGCGAGTGGAAAAGCGGAGATTGCCTTCTTATGCGATGTGGATCAGCGACAGACAGGCGATGCACGAAGCAACTACCCGAAAGCGAAGCTATATGTTGACTGGCGGGAACTGATGGACAAGGAGTCGAAGAATTTCGACGCGGTATCCGTTTCTACACCCGACCACAACCACGCCGTGCAGGCGTTGGCGGCGATGCAGCTCGGGAAGCACGTCTATGTGCAAAAGCCCATGACACACGATATCTATGAGGCACGGGTACTTACAGAGGCAGCGAAGAAATATAAAGTCGTTACTCAGATGGGGAACCAGGGCGCCTCCGGCGACGGTGTGCGGCAACTGGTTGAGTGGTACGACGCCGACATCATCGGCGACGTTCACACTGTCAAGATATGGACTAACCGTCCAGTGTGGCCGCAGGGTATTCCCTGGCCTCCAAAAGCTGAAGTACCTAAAGAACTCAACTGGGACCTCTGGCTCGGCACTGCGCCGTGGCGCGACTACGCAGACAAAGTGGTGCCCAAGAGCTGGCGTGGATGGTGGGATTACGGTACAGGCGCTCTTGGCGATCTCGGATGTCATTTGATGGAAGCCCCCTTCCGCGTGTTGAACCTGAAGTATGCGCTCGACTGCCAGGCTAGTGTGGCCAGCGTATTCGTAGACTGGGGTCAGCGCGGATTTTTTCCTGATACACCGCCGCCGGCAAGTCATGCAACCCTGACCTTCCCGAAGACCAACAAGACCAAAGGTCCGGTGGTTATGCACTGGATGGACGGCGGTATCAAACCAGAGCGCCCCGAAGAACTCGGCCCCGATGAGCTGTTTGGCGATGGCAACAGCGGAATTCTTTTCATCGGAACAAAAGGAAAGATGATGGCCAGCGAATACGCTGCAAACCCGCGCCTTCTCCCGACATCGAAAATGAACGAGGTAAAAGTGACTCAAAAACTGGCCCGCGTACCAGGCGGTGCCAACGGGCACTACGCGCAGTGGGTAGAGGGCTGCCTCGCTGGATACGGTAACAAAGAACTCAGCGCATCATTCGATGTATCCGGTCCGTTGACGGAAGCGGTGTTGATGGCAAACCTGGCAATCCGCGTTGCGGATATCCCGAAACCACGCGCCAGCGGTAATGGTTTCGATTACCCCGGCGCCAACACGAAGTTGCTATGGGATAATGCAAACATGCGCGTTACGAACTACGACGAAGCTAATCAGTTCGTCAAACGTGAATACCGAAAAGGCTGGTTCCTGAAGTAGACCTGCGGATCACTTCAGGACGGTACAGGAATGTTCCTGCAGAGATATCAGGAGATACTTTGACTCTTTATGGAAATACCGTGTCAGTCTGGTGACTGACACGGTACTGTCTATACCATTATCGTAACCTCACCAAGCACATTCTGGTGCGTTCACTTGCAGATCAATACTGAAAAGGTCATCGGGACTGGCGGCATCCGACAGGTTGTGACAATTCACCGCTAAAAAAAAAATCCCCTCATTTGACAGACAAATGGCTATTTTGAAATAGTTTGCGAAAGTATCCAGGAGCCTGTAGTACAAGCGGGCCGTCAGATAGACGGCTGATTCGTCGAAAAAAGGCGGGATCCCGGAAAAGCTGGCATAATAATCCCTGTAATCAATCAACCGATAGTAATTCAAAACAGAAAAATGATGAACGTTATTCGAAATTCTTCAAAGGTCGTCATGTGGGTGCTCGTCCTCATGATTTGCTTTACCGGCTGTAAAAGTAAAAAGAAGGCCGCTGAGGCTGCGCGGGCAGCGGAAGAAAGGGCGAGAATTGAGCAGGAAGCAAAACTCCGGAGTGAAGAAGAACAGAGGCGCAAGGAAGCAGAGGAGCAAGCGCAGCGCGAAGCTGAAGCTCGCCGTCAGCAGGAGGCACTTGCCAGTGCACCGAAGGCCCGCCTCGGCCAGTATTTTGAATCTATCACGCGCGCGGGCAATGCCGCGGCAGCGAACAGTAGCATTAGCGAAGCATTGACGCTTTTCTCCTCGCCCGACACGCCGGTACTCATCGTCATCAGTGAGGAGAATGGAATGAAAGACTACGACAGACCGACAACCATACGACAATACCTCAACTACCTGAAGGATACCCGGAATAATTCCGCAAGTATTTCCACCCTTCAGTTTGATAATTCAGGTAAGATCACGGAAGTTGAACTGAGAAAAAAGAACTAAAAACTCACTTTATATTAATATTATCGTTATGGTTAGAGCCAGATACATTTTCACCCTGCTGTTAAGCTTCGGCGTTGCCGGTCTCGCGTGCGCACAGACCGCGGAGATAAGCCGCGAGAGGAAGCGAGCGATAGACTCGCTTGCCCTTGAGAAAGTAAGGGACCTCAGCAAGTATATCAGCATCATCGGAAGCAAGAACACGGCGTTCTCAGAGGCCACACGCGTTATGGACCGCGCCGAAGAACTGTTCGCTCCCGACAGCGAGATGGGTGTTTCATCGATCAACCGCAAAGAGATCAATTACTACAAAGTTCGTAAGTACTTCGAGCGACTGATGGCGCTTAACTATGACCGCGTCACGATCTCGTGGTATAATATCCATTACATCAGCGACCTGGAGCGCCAGCCGGATGGCCGTTACGTCGGCGTGGTGACGATCTATCAGCGATTCGAAGGTACCGGTGACGATGGGCTGATGAAATACAAAGACACGACGAAAAAGGATATCACCATTTACGTGGAACGAAAGAAAACCCAGATCGCAGGCAGAACAGTTGAGTTCTGGGATGTGCTGCTGGGTGACATCCGGGTTACGGAAACAAGTTCATGATATTGAGCAACCGACACGACATTTCAGTCATTGGCAGATCCATTCAAAGTCCGCGGTTTCGCAACCGTGGACTTTTGTTATTCTTCCGTGTCCTTACTGCCGCCCTGGTATTGACAAATGGAGTCGCAATTGTCTCGCCGGCGCAGATTATCGGCGATATGGAAGACGAAAGCCGACTTTACGCCGAGTCAAAGCAGGTGAATCAATTTTTCCGCCGATTCAACGGCGAGGAGGACGAGAAGGGGAACCGATATTACCCCGGCGATAAGCAGCACCGGAGTGAGAAACTGCGCAAGCAGTATTTCAGGGTTCTGTTCGACGAGAGCAACACCAATATCAGTCCGGCGCTGAAGGCTGAGTTCGTAAAGGAAGTTCTGGAAAAAGGGGACGGAGGTATACTCAGTTTTCATGGAGGAAACTGGTTTGCAGAACTACAGACCACCTTCGCCATGAACGGGAAGAGCGAGCCGGTCGTTCTGTTTATGGAACTGGAAAAGCACCGCCTCGGCACGCGCTGGGTAATCCAGCGTGCACATGCGGATATGTTTGATCCGTACTTTCGGAAAGACACCGTGCGCATGGGAAAATTCCTCCACCCCATGAGCCACGAACTCGATTTTATGAATCTCCGAAAAGCATTTGACAATAAAGATAGCGTCAGCCAGTTTATTGTAAAGCGATATGTACCGGATCACCTTTCTCTGTTCCTCTACGAGGTAAAAAAAGGTAATTTAAAATTCCGGAATGTCGATCAAGTCAAATTTCATTTTTTCCAGATCGGTGGTTGGTATTTCGCTATATCTGAATTCAACCGCCCTGGTTATAACACAGGTTGGCTGATATCCAATCTCGTCAAGCTCAACAATGCGTCGGAAAGAGATCTTTTGAGAAAGTACCTGTATTATGAAACACAATAAGCTGTGCTTCTTCACAGTTTCTTTGGTTTTCATGATGGCTTTGACATCCTTTATTCCACAGAAGCCTGAGCGATCAGCAAAGAAACCCACCACGCACTCAACCGCTGCGAACGAAGAGAAGGTGAGAGACCTGGTCGCGTTCCTGCAGCTGTTGCTAAATACGCTCGGCAGCAACACCACTTCCGTTCGCGACAAGGATATTGTCATCACACAGAGTTACGCAAAAATATTCCGTGATGCCAAGGTGCAGGTTGAAGACGACCTCGCCGAGACTCGTTCCACGATTACCAACAAGGACGTCGTTGCGTATCTGAAAGACGTCGACTTCTTCTTCGAGAATGTATCCTTCGAACTCGTCATCGAAGATATCAAGGAAGGCGTCAATGCCAACGGACAAAAGTTCTTTAAAGTATCGGTGCGCCGAACCCTCAACGGCACAACCATTACCGGAAAGACAATCAAGAACACCATTCCGAGATTTATCGAGATAAACTACGATGCCGACGCTTCCGACCTTAAGATCGTCAGTATCTACACCAATGAATTCGACGAACGGGAGGCGTTGACCAATTGGTGGAAATCACTCTCATACGAATGGCAGACCATATTCAAACGCCGGCTCGCGATCACCGACAGCGTGGGACTGAATGCAATCAAGGACATGACTGCTCTCAATGAGTTGGACCTCGGCGGGAATGAGTATATACAGTCGATCGAGCCACTGGTCCAACTAACCAACCTGAAACGACTCAATCTTTCGCGCACAAACGTAGAGGACCTCACTCCTATCCGAAATCTGACGGAACTCGTCGACCTTGATCTGTCGCGGACCAAAATTCTTGATCTGAGCCCTTTGCGCTATGCCGACAAGCTCTCACGTTTGAACATCAGCAATACCCCGGTCAGATCCATTGCGGTGTTAGAGAAAATGACGGCCTTGCAGACCCTCGAGATGCAAAATACACACGTATTCAACTTCAGTCCGCTGACCTTCTTAAGCGAACTCGTCAACCTGAACATCAAACACACGCAGATCGCGGATCTCACGCCTGTCCGGGAACTGACTGAGTTGACGCATCTTCATATCGCGCAGACGAACATCCAGGATCTCATGCCGGCAACCGGGCTGACCAAGCTCGTATCGCTTAACATGGATAGCACGCTTGTTCGCGACATCAAGGCACTGGCTACACTCGTAAATCTAGAGGTACTGAGCGCGAACCACACCTTTATCAGCGATCTTTCCCCGCTGAAGGATCTCCCGCAGCTGCAACGAGTATACTGCGACCACACGCCGGTGAAGAAGCCTGCGGCCGATGCCTTTATGGCCGCGAATCCCGAAGTGTTGGTGATCTTCGACTCCAAAGACCTGCGAGCGTGGTGGGACGCCTTACCCCCCGCCTGGCAGAAGGTGTTGAGCAGCGCCGCGCGAATTAGTCTGGTACCAGGCAAGGAGGAGCTTGCGCGGCTGCCGAACCTCGACTCGGTAAACTTCAGCAATGACCGCATGATAGCAAGCCTGGAGCCTTTGCGGCGACTCTACAAGCTGCGCGTAATCATGGCCAGCAATACGTCCATTGCAGATCTCGCTCCGCTGGGAGATCACCGGGAGATCACACGTCTGGATATCAGCGATACAGATGTCACCGATCTGTCGCCATTGGCAAAATTTTCGAGTCTCCAGATATTTACCGCCGACCGCAGCAGAATCGGATCGATCGAACCGCTCTTCGGCCTTCAGCATCTAAGGGAGGTTTATGTGGATCGCACGGCCGTGCACGACATCACGGCCCGGGAGTTTCTTGAAAAGAATCCTTCATGCCTTTTAGTCTACAAGACTCTACATCTTCGTCGCTGGTGGAATGAGCTGTCACCTGAGTGGAAGGAGGTGTTTCTGTCGATGCCATCTATGGACACAACACGAACGAAACTGCACCACCTTGTAGAGATGCAGGAACTTCGATTCGAGGATTCGCGGGTAGGCAACCTTTCTCCGTTGGCCGAGTTCGTCAGACTGAAGGAACTTAGCTTTTCCCGAACTTCAATATCAGAGATTCCGGAACTCGAATCACTGCGTTCACTTAAATCATTGCATGCTACGAACAGTCCTTTACAGCGAATCGGTGCGATCGCTGCACTGAGCCAGCTTGAAAATCTCGACATCTCAAACACACCCATAAGCGACATGCGCGGGCTGGAAGGACTCCAGAGCCTGCGCTCCATAAACTGCGCCGGAACGCAAATCCGACGACTCGACCCGCTTCGACCGCTGGTTGACCTCCAAACGCTTGACTGTTCAAATACATCCGTCAGCAAGCTCGATCCGGTGATGTATCTCTCGCTGCGATCTCTCAAGGCGTATAATACGCGCATCGCCAGTCGTCAGATCGACAAGTTCAAAGAAAACAATCCCGATTGCGATGTTGTGTACTATCGCTAGTAATATTCGGGAGGGATGCTCATTTTTGAAAGCTCCACTCGATCATCTATCTTTCTCAGTGCCAGATGCAGAAGTCGCTTCTCATGTTCCGTGAATCGATCAGTGCGACGACGCAGGCGATCTCGTGTTGTCTGTTGCTGGTAACCGTCATGATATCCTGCGATCGCGAAAGAACAGCGGATGACTGCTGTACGTTCTCGGAACTACCGCATCGCGCGCCAAATCCGGAACAGGGCATTCTACTCGTGCAGGGAAGTACACCGGCGACTTACTACGTGCTCAATGACAGCGGGGAACGCCTGCATTCCCAGGCGTTGAACAAGTCAGTTGCTCTCGGCGAAGGGACATATACACTCCGCGTCAATAACTCAGTCCATACCGTGGAGATCCGCGCTGGCGAGGAAGCCAAATGTTCGACCGGAACTTTAATAATATCAGGTAATAATACTGATTACTATCAAGTTATGGACTCAAACAAAGTGCAACTGGCACACGAAGTCCTCAGCAAGGCGACGTCACTTTTTCCCGGGAATTACACGGTGCAGGTAAATGGTACCGAAGTGAATGCCACTGTTCGCGTACGTGAGATGACCGAGATCCGATGCGGTGGTCTGCTTGCCAGCGGGGCTACGGGTGAGATTTACTACGTGCTCGACAGAGACAACAAACAATTGAGTCATACAGCGTTAGGAACTTCACTATCCCTTCTACCCGGCGCATACGAAGTCAAAGTTAACAACACGTCCCGAAAAGCGAATGTCGTTCCCGGGAAAGTCACAGAGTTGACAACGGGGATGCTGATCGTCAGCGGTCTGACAGACGAATACTACTACGTAACCGATACCCTGGGACAGGCTCTCAACTATCAGACACTCAACAAGCCGCTGGCATTCTTTCCAGGTGAGTACCAAGTCAAAGTGAACAACACAACGATAGTTGCCCGGGTCACAGCAGACAAGCTAGCTGAATTTCCGACAGGTAGTCTGATGCTGACAGGCGGTGGAAGTGGCTACTACTATGTATTCGACCAGCTCGGAAATCAACTCAATTACAACTCCCTCAACAGGTCGTTGTCATTTTTTCCATCCGAATACATCGTGAAACTCGGAACGAGTACCCGCCAAGCTACCGTAATCCCTGGAGAATTGACATCCATCAACGCCCAGCAATGACATCTCGCCACCGAGATTCAGATCTGGGCAGCCTTGATCACACGTACCGTAACCAGTAGCTGTCCCACGTGTCGCTGACTGTGTTCTGCCGCGTGAAAGAGCAGCCCAATCACCGTGGTTGGAATCTTCTTGCGCCCGAGCACTCTCTTCTCCGTGAGCGACGACTCGAGCGTCGTTTTCAACTGACCGATCGCGGCTTCCACTTTCGTCTTGATGTTCTCAAGTAGTACGGCAGGATCGACCGGATCAGCGGGAACCTCCTTCTCCGCAGCGAGTTCTCGCACCTGCCCGGGACCCAGCGATTCAGCCCGTGCATAGGTAAAGAGTCGATCGATCACCCCCGCAATATGCTGGAGATGAAACCCAACGGATGCCACCCCTGCAGGACGTTCCCAAAGCCGATCCACAGGAAAGCCTTGCATATGGAGCTCTGTTTCCTCTACAACCTGCAACAAAGCGTGGGCTACAGGCTGTAACAGAGGAGGCACACCGCCAATAGCACCGCGCTGCCAGACCTCCCTGATTTCTTGTCGAATTATTTCCATTTCAGCTGTGGTTGTTTCCTTATAGTTATCTCCGGCAACCGCAACGGATCCACCAGATGACCCTTGACAAGATCCACACCTTTTCCCGAAAATCCTAGCGGCACAACGTCGCGTTCAATGCGTAACGTCAATAGGTCTTGGTCATATCCGAGGGAATGCACAGGATGTAATCGCCTTTGCTTCTTACGTCATCCACAAGGTCGCCGACCTCTTCCTGTTCAGTGGTGTGGATGGTGATGATCTTGAGGCGGGGGTCCGACTTCGCAAGATAGGCAATGATCCCCTCCCGGTCCTGCGTGTGGTACGCCCCGTTGATGTGATAGAACACCCCACCCGGCTTAACATGCTGCCGGATAAAGTGCGCCATCGTGGCATCCTTTAGGGCCTGAGAGGCCACGAGGTTCTCTGCGCTTCCGGCACCGTGTTGTTGCATTCCCTCCAGCATCGCCTGATATCCCGGTAACGAATAATCTACCTGGAGCGGAGGTGGACTCATCCATCGCTTGCTCTCTGTAGAAAGGCTGTCTAGCGAGCCAGGTCCTTTCCGATAGACCCTGTTCGCGTAGCGTCTCGGAACGTTTGTCGCAATAACCCTGAGCTTTTTTTGTCGTGCGAATTCAACTAGCGGTCGGTAGTCGGTTTTATAATTGTCCCAGGGCCTGGCCTCGTTCAGGAAATTCCGTTCGTCGATGTATTCATTCAGATACTCGTCCAGGATGATCTGGGTATCGGCCTCGAACATCTCAAGGCCGAGAACCAGACTGACGTTGGCGGCATATAGATCCTTCAGCACCTGCAGTTCAAGCCAGTGTCCTACGGAGTTGTTGTGAAGTTCGCCAAAGAAGACGACGTCGGCCTTCTCCAGGTCTTTCATCATCTTATGGTACGAAACAGACTTCCCATTCCCAGCGAAGATGGTATAGGCAGGCTTGTCGCGCTGGCCGTGGGCGGACAGGGATGCTAACATGAGGCAGAGGAACATTGCTCCTGCAAGGCGTGTCGGTAAGCGATATTGCATACATGATATGATTTCGGTGAAGATGGCAACAAAAAAGGCCACTTCATGGCGCAGCCGAAGTGACCTTTTACCCTCTTGCAAATTACGGATTTTGCTATTCGGCCTTTTTCACAAGTGCATACCGTACAACCGGCTTGCCGCGTGTGCCGCTATCGTTAGGATGGAAGTTTATGAATTTGAGTTTATATACATTCCCATCCGCGTCGCGGATCAGGTAGAACCGGTCTCCTCGCACGCCTGCCTGCGCTGCAGGTGAAGTAACTCTCCAGGTCGATCCGATGAAAGTTCTGCTGCCGGAGAACGATACGCCGGACACATCGCTTTCCTGGAAGTTATCGTACGTCAGTTGAGGGGTCACCATTACTTCCGCTGCTTCGGTGCCGTTGAGATGATTCAGGAAGATCAGGTCAGAGAAGGCGTACGGGATGTAATTGCCGGGCGCTCCGGTCCGGTAGATGCTCCAGCCCCACTGGATGTCCCACTTATCTTTCGCCGGTTCTACCGCTACCTTTCCGTTGTCGAAATGAAAGTACTCAAAATTGTGAGTGCTGCTCTTGGCGATGTCGATAGATGTGACCGTTGTTTCGTTGATCCCCGCATAGTGTACGGTATAGCCGTCTCCTTTGCGGACAACGCGTATTTTTATCAGGTCTTCTACCTCGCCGACCGATCCGCCGCCGCCGATACGATTGATAACATAGACCTTGTTCTCGGCGTCGGTCGCAGAAATTTCAGCGATAGCAGTGTTGGAGATATCGCCGTCGATGTCGTCAATTGTTTCGAAGCTTCCGACCGCGCCGCCGATACGAAGATCGTCCAGGTCAATATCTTCGGACGACACAGCCGCGAGATCTGTTTCGTCCACGCTGATCGCGGAAGCTCCGGACCAGTTGTTGATGACCACGCGGAAAACATCGCCGTTGTAGAAGCCGAGATCCCAGTTTGTCCGCGCTACAGGCGTTTGCTTGTTCTCACTCAGGTCGACGAATACTGTATTGCCCGCCTCGGCTCCCGGCTCGTCGGCTATCAGCCCGTTGAGCGTGAGTTCGGCACCTTCCGATACGATGGACGCAAATGTCAATGTGACCTGGGTAGTCGTACCGATACCTGCCGGATCGCCGGCATCCGAGATGGAGAATGAAATACTCTCATCTCCTTCGAGGAAGACATCCGCTTTTCGAATCACTTTAAAGGATGCAGAAGACGATGCCGCCGGCACGGTCAATGTCAGCGAATTCCCTGTCGCCGCCGGCACGGTGGTAAAGTGTTCTCCGTATGTCACGCCGTCTGTCGTGAACGTGATCGTAAGCGATACCGGTTCGGAAACGGCTCTCGAAAAATTCAGTGCGATATCTGTTTCGGTGACATCGTCACCCATCCCGACAGAAGTCGCTTCAAAATTGACGAGATTCGCAGGAAGCGGTGGCTCGCTGTCATCGCAGCCAGATACAAAGCCCAATAGATAGAGGGCGGGGATCAGAATACCTATTCTGGAAAAGAACTTGTTCATGTTTCGTTTGTGGTTTAGAAGTTAATTGACTGTTATCTTACTTGCGGGCCTTACACGGTGTTCAACGCAGGTTGAAGTTCAATCCTGCCACGAGTGATCGTCCGAAACTCATCGGTACCGGCCCACCGGTACTATGACTCCCGTTGACATCCTGCGAAGTATTCTGAAGCCTGGTCACGTCGAGCAGGTTTCGAACGCCTACGACAAAGTCTAGCGTCTCGGTGATCCGCTGTTTGGCCATCAAGTCTACCCAGTGGAACGATTCGCGGGTCGCGAGGTGATAGGTCTCGCCTTGCGTATATTCGTAGATCGAGCGCTTGCCGGTGAACTTATAGTATGCCGAAAGCGTGGTCCCCGGTTTCACAAACCGGTACATCAACGTCGCGTTCACCTCGGGTGTCCACATCAGTTCAGGCAAACTTGCGTCGGTATCGGAGAACTCATTGTAGACTCCGATCAACGCGAAACCAGCGGAAGCGTTGAGGTTTCGATATCGCAAACTTTGCGTGAGCGTGCCGCCGGTCGTCTTGTACTCGGCCACATTGATATATGTGTTCAAACCGGGATCTGTCGGATCGACACCAAGGGTGATCATGTCGTTGAAGTGATTATAGAAAACTCCCAGCGTAGTACCCAGTGCTATGTCGGTCGCGACTGCACCGTGTCGGGTGAGTGACGCCGTGATACTATTCGAATGCTCGGCTTTGAGATCCGGGTTGCCGATGATCGAGTGGCTTGAATCGAAGAAATAAAAATACAACTCCCGAAGTGCCGGAGCGCGGAAGCCTCTCGCGTAAGCCGCACGCAGGTCAAGCAAGGGAGAAAGACGAAGCTTGACGTTGACAGAGGGCACCACAGGCGGTGCGTCGTATGCAGAATTACGAATGAAGCGTATTCCCGGGCGCACGTTGATGACGGATGTAGGCTTTATCTCGGCAGAGGCGAATATCGCGTAGTCAGTGATCGAGCGTCGTGTGTCAATGCGGTCACCGAAACCCTCGTTGAAGCTGACATCGAATCCCGGCTGCCAGGAGAACTTTTCCGATACGCGGTGCAGAAACGTTCCGCGCAGCGTCGAGCTCGTGAACCCCGACTCATCCTGAGTTCCAGGCTCCGGTGAGAGGAATCGCTCGCCGGTATTGGTATTGTAAAGAGAGGTCCTCGTGCGCCGCGAATAATCCTGGAAGGATCCCACAGCGTTGAAATCCCATTTGCTGCTGATATCCCATTCAGCGTGTAGCTGGTGCGTAAAGCGATTGGTCCTGTATTCCTTGTCGGTCGCTATCCCGGTATTCACGTTGGGCCCGCCGGGGGACGAAAGCACTTCGTTGAGATAGTTGAGTCTATACCAGAGATTCAGATCATCCTTCGCGAAGCCGATCGTCCCGATACCAAACCACTGGTCCTTGGGCAGCCATTCCCGGGAGCGTCCGCTGCGGTTTCCCTGCACTCCGCCGAAAACATTCCGCGTCGCGGCGGCATCGGCATACCAGTGATCACCCTGCCAGTTGATGGTCACATTCTCATTGTGTGTCCCGTCGCCGGAAAACGGCTTGTATGCGTCGCCAGCGGATTCCTCCAGCACACGCGCGCGAATACCGATGCCCTTCTTCTTACCGATACCTTTCTGCGTGATGATATTGATGACACCCGCCAGGGCATCCGAGCCATACATCACAGAGAGCGGGCCTTCGACGATCTCAATGCGCTCAACGGTGTTCATATCTATCTGATTGAGACTTTCTCGCGTCGCTCCGCGATCGAATAACGGTACGCCGTCGATCAGTACCTTGACGTTCTGACCGCTCATTCCCATAATGGAGACATCTGATGTACCAAGTACGAGGTCGTTCGAAAAACGGATTCCCAGCTCCGTGTTCAGGATGCCCTGGACATTGGTGGCGCTCCGCGCGCGGATAATATCGCTTCCGATCGTACGAACCTGGTAGACCGATTGCCGCAGGCTCTGTGGTTCGAACTGTCCGGTCACGACCACTTCGCCTAATTCAACCGTCTTCAGGGAGTCCTGTGCGTAGGCACCGCCGGCAACCAGCATGACGATTGCCATCACTGATCTTTTCATATTCTTTCTTCGATTGCTGGTGTATTCAGCGTGCCGACCAACTCCCTCCATCCTTCGCGTTCGGGGATGCCGGGCTTGCGCAGGCCGAAGAATTGCGCGACAAGCTCATTCTGGCGATCGAACAGTTCGACCGATGTGACATCCCCTTCGGACGTTGGCTTCTTTACCACCCAAGCGGAGTGCACGTAGTCCATGCGGAGGTGCATATTGAAATCCGGGTCAAGGACATTGAGCCAGTTCTGCGGACCGTCATGGCCGCGCTCAAGCAGACGGATGGTCCTCACCTTCCCTTGATGGATCTGTATGTTGCCGCGGTTCCCGGCGAAGATCATGATCGGAAGCTTTGACGCGGATGCCTGCTCCAGGATCAGTTTCGGCGATGACTGCGCATCGACACGGTATGTGAACCTGCCTTCCGCAAGCTCGATCCCGCGGTACCGGCCTACCTTGTGACGTCGCAGCATTCCGAAGAAGTCGTGCGTATCTTTCAGTTCCGCCCACTCTTCCAGGAGTGCGTCCACGTCGACGTCATCGGAAAATTCCGCTTTCGGCCACGGCCGGATGCCAAGATCAGCCAGTTGATCCGCCGCCCGGAAGTCAGCGATGATCTTTTCAAAAGCTTCCTGGTTGCTCTCCTCCTGCAGGTATATCTTGGTGATGGCCTCTCCTGCGGTGTCGAATACCTGGATGCTTTTCAGCACTCTCCCAGACTTCTCTTCCGTCGCCGCAAATGCAGCGTGCCAGGCACCGAAGAAAACACGTGACTCGATCGGGCCTACTACCGATGCCATCGAATGAGCGCCGGAGCCGACCACATCGATCTTCTGGAACGAGCCTTTGTGCTCCAGTATGCAGCCATCGTTACGCGTAAGCGACATCACTTTTCCTAACGTTTTGAAACGCTGCAGGAGCTCCGGCCAGGGGGCTTCCAGTCGAATGATCTGCTCGCCCGTTTTTGTCGCGAGCAGTTCAGCTTCACCTACGTTCAATTCCTTGGCTGCATCGCGTATCCGAAGGCCGGGTTTCGCGCGAAGTATTCCTTGCCATGCACCGGCAAGCGATGCGCGTTTTGAATCCAGTGTGGTATTCATTGTTTTAGTTGGTTTATGCTATACATGAGAATTTACCTGACGATTTTTGACGATGTTGATGGCATCCGCGCTACGGCGTGAGGACGCTGGTCTTTCCGGGATGATGAACGGGCAGTTATTGCATGGATCGTGGTACACATTCACCTTACATTCGAATGTTTCCTCGATATTCGAGCGGGTGAATATCTCCGGGGTAGATCCGGAGGCGATGAGTTTGCCGCCTTTGAGAAATGACAGCTCGTCGGCAAACTGGGCAGCGTGGTTCAGGTCGTGAATGACAGCCAGTACACCAATGTTTCGCACGGCAACTTCCTTCGCGAGCGCGAAGACGTATTGCTGTTGCGCAATGTCCAGGCTGGCGGTCGGTTCGTCGAGCAGGAGGTAACGCGGATGCACCGTCTCCTCCCATATCTGCGCCAGCACGCGCGCCAGTTGCACGCGCTGCCGTTCTCCGCCGGAGAGCGTCATATAGTTTCGATCGCGAAACCGTTCGACGTCGGTGATCAACATGACCTCGTCGATGATGCTCTCGTTCTCCTCGTGCGTAGACCAGTGAGCGTGTCTTCCCAGCGCCACGATCTGGCCTACCGAGAACGCGAATTGGACAGTCGAGTGCTGGGGAAGAACAGCGCGAAGCATCGAAAGCTCGCGCGGGCGGTAGGTGCCGAGTGATTTTCCGTTTACCCGCACCTCGCCGGCTGAGGATTTCTGCTCCCCCGTCATGACCTTGAGTATGGAGCTTTTGCCGGCACCGTTTGGACCGACGAGCGCGGTGAATACTCCCGGACGCAACGTGAGACTGACATCGTCGAGGATCGACTTGTCGCGGACATGGAGCGATATGTTCAAGGCCTGGTACATCCTTCAGATTTCATTTTTTGATTTTGCTCGTAACAAGAGCGCGATGAAGAACGGCGCCCCGATGAACGCTGTGACAACGCCGATCGGCAGCTCGGAAGGACTGGTAACGGTCCGGGCGATCACATCCGCGAAAATGAGCAGCAGCGCTCCTCCTAGGATCGATGCCGGCAACACCAGGCGGTGATCTGGATGAAAGAGCACCCGCACGAGGTGTGGCATGACAAGTCCGACGAATCCGATCATACCTGCAAGAGAGACGCTGACGCCAACGCCGAGGGCGCTGAAGAAGACAATGAGTTGTTTCGTGCGCTCGACATCGACGCCTATGTGATACGCTTCAGCTTCCCCTAACGCCAGCGCGTTCAACGAACGGGTACACAAGAGCAGCGCACCCAGTGATATCAATATAAGCGGTCCGGCGATCGCAAGTTTTGCGGGTGTCGCTCCGCCGAGGTCGCCCAATGTCCAGAATGTAAATGTCCGTAGCTGGTCGTCGTTGGCGTAGAAGATCGCGAGCCCGATGATCGCCCCCGTCAGCGCGTTCGCCGCCACGCCGAGCAGGATCAAGGCAGCGATATTGGTTCGTCCGGCCTGGTAGCTCAGTTTCAATACAAGGATCGTTGCTACCAGTCCGCCGGCGAAGGCTGCCAGGGGCATGATAGCATCGTATAGCCATCCCGCGGACACTTTCAGCGATGCACCGAACACAACGACCATGACGACCGCCGCCGCGGATCCGCCAGAGACACCGATGAGGCTGGGTTCCACTAGTGGGTTGCGGAATAGTCCCTGTAACGCCGCGCCACTCGCGCCGAGTGCCGCGCCGATCAGCGCGGTCATCAGGATACGCGGAAAGCGGATCGAGGTCAGCACGATCTCGTGAGTGCTGTCAGTCGGAATCGAGCTGAACACACCGATCTGCTTCAACAGGATAACGGCGACTTCCGTGACCGGGATCGGAACTGCGCCAATGGTTAGTGACAACAAGACCACTACCAGCAGCATCACGGCGAGACTGATGATGATCACCGGTGTCGTTGCCGCGCGCAGTGTCGGTACCACGCTTAGACTACTGCGCATCGGGTCCGGCGTGAAGGTACGCGACAAGTTCCTTGACCGTTTCGCCGAAGCGCGGGCCGAAGTTGGTCAGCTTCAGACTTTCGATCGCGATGATCTGGCGTTTCTTTCCGGCTGTTGTCTGCGCTATGCCGGGTATTTTCAGCGCACCGTCAATCCCACCGAGACTCTCAAGCCCACTGGCGGTCATCAGTATGAATTCCGGATTTGAGGCGATCAGCGCCTCGGTATTCAATGGTTTATAACCGACCACTCCCTCGATAGCGTTCGTCGCTCCCACATACTTCAGGATACCTGCAAACGTATCCCGCCCTGCGACGCTCACGGTTTGCGTACCGCGATTGTAGACGCAGAGTACCTCCGGTTTATGTGTTGTCCTCGTCAGCAGTTTCCTGGCTTCTTCCAGCATCGCTTCATTTCGTGCGATCAACTCTTTTCCCTGCTGTTCGCGACCGAGAGCCTTTGCGATCTGTGCGATGCATGCCTTCGTTTGTTCAAAGTCCGTGCGTTCGCCAACGATCACGAGTTTAATACCACTGGCTCCGAGTTGTTGCAGAACGACGTCTTCGACATATCCTTCTTCGGCGATGATCAACGTGGGCTTAAGACTGATGATACCCTCCGCGCTGATGCCTGACCGATAACCAATAGAGGGCAATTGCTGGATGTGCGTGGGGTAAAGGCTCGTCCGGTCTGCCGCGACGATCTTGTCGCAGTCGCCTAACGCGCATACCGTCTCCGTGATAGCACTGCCGGCGGTAATAATGCGCTGGCCGTTCGCGAGACTTATTAAAAGGCTTAGAAAAATGGTTCCGAGAAGTCGCATATTGTTTAGAATAATTCTAAACAAAGGTAGGGACGTCAAAGACACCCCGTCAATCGCTTCAGAAGGCCATTTTTCTAGTACCCGGAAGGCACTATGGGGATCACCTTTACAAGGTAGCAGAGCCAAATCGGACGCATCGATCATTTATTTGGAATAATTCTAAATAATGAATAGAATTGCCCGAATACTGGTTTAGACCGTGGATAAAAAGGGCATAAGCATACTCATAGCTGACAATCAACCTCTTACTGTAGCCGGGATACACTCCTTTCTGGCTGAGCGGGATGACCTTCAGATTGTAGGCTCCGTAAGTAGTGTGCAGGAGGTACCAGGCGCCCTCGAACAATACAGGCCAGATGTGCTGATCGTGGACTATAATATTCCGGGGTTCATGGCGATACAGGACCTGGAGAAGGTCATGAAGCAATTCCCGGACATCAACGTGGTGGTCGTTTCGTCGGATGACGACACGCAAGCGATCAAGCGAGTACTGGCCCTCGGCGTGAAGGGATATCTGACGAAGGAATGCAGCAAGCAAGAAGTCTGGCTGGCAATACAGTCCGCCGGTAAAGGTGAGAAGTTCTTCTGTCACAAGATACTTGACATCATCATGAATCAACACTTCCCGGCGTCGGGCGACGGGTCTTATGATCCGATGCTACTCACACGGCGCGAGACGGAGATATTGGAGCTCATCGCGCGGGGACGGTCAACCCGGCAGATAGCGGACAGTCTGCATCTCAGCCCACACACTATTCAAACCCATCGCAAGAGCATCATCCGCAAGCTTAACATTAAGTCGCCTACCGAGTTCGTGATCTATGCCATGAATCTAGGTATCATCCCAGCCACCAACAAGAGCACTTCCTAATCAGTTGTCTTTACGTATGGAAACATCCACACGTATCGCTAACTTTAGCATCGACTGTGCTGGCATCTGACAGCCTATCGAAAAAATCAGAACGGAATTTATCCAACATGGCAAACAAGCAAAAATTCCTGCGGCTCGACTCACTCGTAGCGTTTCTTCAAACTGAAAAAGACGGCGACGAGATATTTATCAAGCACAACGGGCAGAAGATAGTACCGGATAATGCGAAATTCATTCGCATGACCACCAATCATCCCGTTGCATTAAACGTCGAACTACCTCTTGATCAAGAGCAGCAGTGGGTAGAACTTGAGTTGTGGGACTACGATCTGTTCTCTGCTAACGACCACCTGGGAAAGTTCCGCTTACTCGTGGACGAAGTCGCGGAAAATTTCACTGCCGAACTCCAGAGAGAGAAAGCATCGGAAGGCAAGTACGTCCTGAACTGGTCTGTGGTCGAGCGCCTCACCCGTCATGAGTAAACCCCGAATCAATTACTCCAAAGCCCCGTTCTTGCCACCGAGACGTAAACATCCTGTCCTTCAACAAGATTGTTATGAGGAGTTCTGACAATGATGATGTTTCCGGAAACAGAGACCTCAGCTTCGCTGTAGGTGCCGTAGAAGCGAATATGTTCTACCTTTCCGCGGAGTGCCGAGTCGTTCTTTCGAACGATCTTAAACTGTTCAGGTCGCACGAACACACTGGTTACGCCACGGGTCATGACTTTTTTCAGTGGCGCGAGACGCGAGAATTTCCGAAACTGTATCCGTTCGATCAAGTTGTATTTTCCGAACAAACCCGCAACATATTCGTCGACCGGTTTGTAATATATTTCGTTGGGTGTTCCCATCTGTGCGATGGAACCGCTCCTCATCGCGATGAGCCTGTCCGCCCAGGAGAGCGTATCCTGCGGGTCGTGTGAAACCAGGAGACAGGTGATCTTCAGTTTTTCACCGATGTCGCGGACAATGTCCTTAAGCGCGTGTTTGTGAGCCATATCGAGATGCGAGTACGGCTCATCAAGCAAAAGCAGTCGCGGCTTCGAGATCAGCAGCCGGCAGATAGCGGTGCGTTGCTTTTCGCCGCCGGAAAGTTCATCTGTCCGCCGTGCGAGCAGATGGTCGATCTGACACAATTGATACAGGCGTGATGCCTCGCGATCCGACAGCTTGTTCGCGTATGACAATACTTGTTCCACCCGCAGTGACTTCGGCAGATCGAAGTGTTGCGACAAGTACGCAATGCGCGGGTGACCCGGCACCAACTGTTCGTCGGGCCCTGGCACCTTATCCCCTTCAAACCGAATTTCACCACCATCAGGCTGTAGCAAGCCCGCGATCAGTTTGAGCACCGTGCTCTTCCCCGCCCCGGTCTCCCCTGCGATACCGATCTTCTCACCCGCTTCCTGGTGGAAGGTGATGTCCTTCAGTTCAAAGTTTCCTGGACCTTTGCGGTTGACGTTCTGTAGCTGGAGCAATGGACTTGCCATACACGGCGAATGTACAGAAGTGGTTTGATTGGTCCAAAGGTTTGAGAGGTGCTCAGGGTAGGAAAGGTTCTACAAGAGCAACCACACATTGGTCCCGCCCGAAAGGGTAATCAGCGCGATGTGCCTCCTGAGCACTTTCATTCCTCTGTAGATCAATGTTCTCGAAGTCTCCACGGAAACATTCATGAGCTCGGCAATTTCATCGTACGATTTTCCTTCATCAAACTTTAGCTGAATACACTTTCTCTGCCGCTCGGTGAGGAGTTCCAATGCATTTTGCAGTTTATGATTCAATTCCGTCAATAGCTCCTTGCTGATAATCTCATCTTCGATCGAACGCGTCGATGAATCCTCAAAGCGATTCCGCTGAAAATCCAGCTCATTTATGGAGCGAATCTTTGAATTGTATTTCTTGTTGATAGTGTTCTTAAGTGACCTCAGCAGATAGTATTCAACATTGTCAGTATCGCTCAGGTTTCGCCTGTACTTATACAAATTCACAAAAACATCGTGGATGGAGTCCTTTACGTGGTCTTTATCCGCACACATTTGCGCACCGTACTGGTAAAGTTTATCGATGTAAGCATCGTACAAACTACCGAGTGCTGTCAGGTCGCCGTCCTTGATCTTGTTCCAAGTCATCTTAATCGCGAGTGCATTATTCGAAACAAACTGGGAGCCAGAGTGCAGATTGCTGACACAACTGTACACGGTGGGGTTGGCCAACGGTTCCGGTTCTTTTCCCGTCCCTTAATTTAGGGATAAAACTCCAATTTGAACGGTCCGGGATCTAAAAAGATGGCCTGATCAAGCCGACTATGCAGTGCTTACGTTAGTGTATCCGTTTCCGGGAGGGAATAGGGGGCTTCCTCGGGTGCTTCCGGGGCGACCTCATCGCCCCGGAAAGCTATCTCCATCTTCGTTCTATCGAACTCCCGCTCATTGCTCGCAAGCCACACTGTAGCCACTCCGTTTCCGATAAAGTTTGTGATGGAACGCGCTTCTGACATAAACCGGTCGACGCCCAATAATAGAGCCAGACCCTCGACAGGAATGATCTTCACCGCCGTGAGCGTTGATGCCAGCACAACAAACCCGCTACCCGTAACGCCGGCGGCGCCTTTTGACGTAACAAACAGGATGGCGATAATGGATACGATGTTTTCCCATGTGAGATGGATGTTGAATGCCTGGGCAAGGAACAGGACGGACATCGATAAATAGATCGTGGTCCCGTCGAGGTTGAAAGAATACCCGGCCGGCACCACCAGGCCGACAACTGGTTTTGAACAACCCATACGCTCAAGCTTTTCCATAAGAGAAGGCAGGCCTGCCTCTGATGAAGATGTTCCCAATACGATCAGCAGTTCCTCGCGTATATACTTGATAAACTTCCAAAGACTTACCCGACACGAACGCATAATGAGATACAGCACCACAAACACAAACAGCGCCATGGTGATGTATACCGTCACCATGAGTTTGGCCAGCGGGATCAGGGTGTCGATGCCGTACGCGCCGATCGTGTAGGCAATACCGCCAAAGGCGCCGATAGGCGCGCAATACATGACCAGGTGCAGCGCGCGAAACACGTAGCGCGAAAGTCTGCCGAGCACATGATTTACCCTTTCGCGGACACGAAGCTTGCTCAGAACAATCCCAAAGACAATGGAAACCATTAGGACCTGGATCGTGACATTGTCGTTCAGGAACTGTATCCAGCTAAAGTCAGTCGCCTGCTCCGAGTATTGTCTGACGTTTGCCCCTTCAACCTCCGAAGTAGCCACGCCGACGCCGGGCTCTACCACATAGGATACCGCCACTCCGATCAGCAACGCCAACGTTGTGACCACTTCAAAGTAGAGGAGTGCCTTGCCGCCAACACGTCCCACCTTCTTCAGATTGCTCATGCCGCTGATGCCTAGCGAGATCGTAAGAAAAATGATCGGATAGATAAAGACCTTTATGATTTCGATAAAGCCCGTTCCGAGGATGCGGGTGCGCACGGCCAGACCGGGCCAGAAGTGCCCGAACAGCGCACCTGTCAGGATGGCTAATAAGACCCAAAAAGTGAGGTTGGATAATATTCGTTTCAAACTCATGTCTCAGCGCTTTTCCAGAAGCTCATTCCATCGGTCAATGAACTTGACAGAGGCGTTGACCAGGTCCCTCGTGTGCGCTTCCCCTCGTGCGGCAGCCGATTCCCTGGGATCCCGTTCCCCCCACACGCCCGTTGGAGACATTTCCGCTGCGGAGGTTTTCTTTCCCGTTTCCGCTGCTTTCAGACCTTCTGCCAGAAAAAGCATGGTAGCCGTCGGATCGCCCTTTAGCATTTCCGACAATATCGTCTCCATGTGGTCCGGTAATATCAACTCAGACGCCGACGCCAATTTAAGCTGAACGAGATCGGGCATCAGGTAGAGCGAGTTGGACGTCTCGGGCGTACCCGCATGGCGATCCAGTTTCCGGCTGACAGAAGACGGATTCTTTTGCTGAAATGGCTTTATCGCTTCCTCCAGGTTGACGGCTACGGCGGGCATCGTTTGATTTACCTGGTCAACGATGTATCCACTGATGGCTTTATTCCCGCCATGTGAATTGGTGATAATGAAACGTCTGAACCCGTGCTTTATGAGACACTCGATAGCCTCCATGTGGACCTTGACGATCGTCTCGGCGCTCAGGGTAATGGTCCCCGGAAATCCCATGTGGTAAGGCGATTGGCCCGCAAGCAAAACAGGTGCGACAAGGACATCTCTTTCCTGCGCGATCAATTTGCATCGCTCGATCCCATTAATATAGTCTGTCCCGATCGGGAGATGGCTCCCATGCTGTTCGAGTGCGCCGATGGGTATCACGGCGATATCCGACCTCTTGAGAAGTGATGCCACTTCAGGAGAAGTCATGTGCGGTAAATAGTTTTTCGCTTTCTTTTCCGTCCACAGCGGATTTACTTGCGCCATTGCCTGTCCGGCAAGTAGGCACATGAAATAAACAACGTAGTGCTTCATTTTTATATCCTCTAGTGAGACCCAGATCTCGCAGGGCTGGCGACGGGACGTTACTTAATAGAAATTGTTTCGAGGTGTACCGGGATGATCACTTTCGTCCCGGATGATACGGCTCTCACCTCTTCAATGAAGGGTTTTAGCCGGTTGTTTACAGGCTCCTCCTGTGAGAACCCGTATGGAACTCTGAAATTGTCCCAGTGAGTCGGGATGACTATTCCGGGAAAATTTGTTGCCGTTAGCAACCGTTCTGTGTACTTATAGTTTTCATTCCTGGAAAGATTAGCTCCCGCCAGCAGGATGTCAGGTTTCAATCCGGATACCTCTCTTTCGACAAAGTTCATGGACCCCATGGTAAGTATCTGTTTTGAGCCGAGGCGGACCAGGAACATCAAAGAACCTCCTTCAATGAAATCCTTAATTTGCAAAGGTGCGTTGGGAACCTCGGTATAGATCTCCGAATTGTAGTAATGCTTATTATTCAACGGTGAATGGATCGAGGGTATTACCCGTACGGACACACCATCGAACTGGTAGTCTTCCCCGCCCCTCACCTCGTAAAGCATATCGTCTCCAATGCCGTAGGCTCTGAGGATATTACAGGTAGTCTCCGTGCCGATGACCTTTGCTCCTGTTCTTTTTACGATGTAAGGAACATCGGAAAGATGGTCGAAATGCGAATGATGAACGAGGATATAATCAGCTTTTCCGATGATCCTGTTGATGGCCGAAGTATCCGACTCGTAATAATCCGTTCTGCTATAGGTTTTCCTTTTGTCCTCGGCGTGGGCATCGGACAATTTGAGTCGTGATACGTATGGATCAATGAGGATGACCAGATTGCCATCGGTGATCACCCATCCGGCCGTGCCCAGGTATTTCAGTTCCAAACCTCTTCCCTGCCCGAAAGTCTGGGTGGCAAGTGAAAGGATCAGCAACAGGCACGAGATGATACTCACATATAGACTGGTAGAATTCTTCATCAGATAAAAGTTTAAGTTACGTAGGAGAAAAATTGTTTACTCAACCTCTACGATCATTTCAATTTCAACGAGCTGCATCCTTGGCAAGGCATTAACTCCGATAGACGCCCTGGCATGCTTGCCTCTTTCCCCGAACACTTCGACCATCAGGTCGGAGAACCCGTTGACTACTTCAGGCTGTCGGGAAAAAGATGGATCCGAGTTCACCAGTGCCAACACCTTAACAATCCGTTTCACCTTGCGGAGGTCGCCCAACATACTTTTGAGGACAGCGATCTGATTGATGCCTGTCAGCCTCGCGGCCTTATATCCTTCTTCCAAAGAAATTTCGGGGGTTCCCAGTTTACCGGCGATCTCTGTTCCATCAGGATACCTGGGACCTTTCCCTGCGAGGAAGATCAGATTACCAGATCGCACGCCGTTCACATAGTTGGCTACGGGTTCGGGGGGACTGGGCAAAACAATTCCGAGGTCTTCCAGCCTTTTCTCGGGATCATAGTCTTCGCTAACCTTGGAAGAACCCGGGCTTGAGCAGCCCACGTGCAGAAAAGGTGTTAAAGCGAGCAGTAAAGAATACAGGTACTTATTGAACATACTGTGGTTATTAAGATGATTGATCAATTTCTTGTTTTGAAATCCGCTGCCAGCCACAAAGGATCGCTCTTGAAGTAGTTGCCGTTGGATACTACTGCCGACACGGTCCGTATATGAGCTATATCTTCCAGGGGATTTTTATCCAGGATTGCGATATC
Organism: uncultured Roseivirgaceae bacterium; assembly: GCA_964438975.1. Lineage (GTDB taxonomy): Bacteria > Bacteroidota > Bacteroidia > Cytophagales > Cyclobacteriaceae > Chryseosolibacter. Next base: position 47,898 of record CAYTMU010000003.1, read on the forward strand.
CGCCTGCTTGCCTTGCTCCAGCGTTCCCGTAACATCCGCCATTCCCATTACTCTGGCAGGGATGATAGTGGCCGTTTGTATGGCTTCCAGGGGAGTCAACTTGCCGTACACATGGTAGGCCTCGATCTCCAGGTACAGACTAAAAACTGGTATGGCATTATCCGTACCTGCGACTATAGGAACGCCCGCCCTGAAAAGATCGCCGATGATCTCCATCGACTTCCGAATTTCCTTCCATGCCCTTTCTGACTGTGCCGGACTTACGCCTTCGCGGAATCGCTTTCCTTCAAACAATTCATATGCAATCCTGTGGGCATCGGGCTCTACCTCTTCAACCGGTGTCCCTTTCGGCAAAGCGCGCACGATATCAAGTGAAATTGTGGGGTCAAGAACAGTCTTATGTTTCAAAAATAAATCAGTAGTCCGTTTGACCTGAGCTGATGTAATCCCTGATCTGTGTACGAAAAAATTTCCGAGTTCAGACAATTTTTTGTCCGGGAGAAGCGCGGAAAGAAAACGCGACCTGTGATTAAGCTGGTCCATCCCAAGTTCTACTGCAGCCACAGCATTTTCCACGCTCCTGGGCACGTGTCCGGTTACGGTCATCCCCTTCGCGTGCGCTTCACGGCACAGTACTTCGACAATATTCGGCTCTACAGCATTGTATATCTTGATCTGCTTATACCCCCGCTCATGATAGAACGCAACCACCGCGATAGCTTCCTCCGGAGTTCGTGCCCGGATCACACCGTTACCGGTGATGCCATCCCCGTCGACCATTCCTCCCAGCAGGATGTCGGGCCCCATCGCTCCTCTCATAGCTATGGCATCGCGGAAAGCTGTTGCAAATTCCATCTCGTTCCCTACGTCCCTGATCGTGGTAATACCACCCGCGAGGTAGGCCGGTGCCCATTGCACCTGATTCGCGTGGGCATGCATATCCCACAGACCCGGCATAAGTGTCTTTCCGGTCACATCGATGACCCTGGCTCCTTCTGGTATTTGTGTTTCATTCCCTGGACCGATCACGCTGATCAGGCCATCCTCAACGATCAACGTCATATCCTTCTGAATATCCGGATGCACGCCGTCGATAACGTTAGCCCCGATATAGGCGGTTACGCGAGCATCCTCTCTTTTGAGATCCCTGGTGTAGTCGGATAGCGCACTCATTTGTTCATCAACGTGCCCTGCTATGAAGTGAGGCAACAGCTCTTCATACCCCTTCCTGATCAACTCGCGGAATTGCGTATTGGCCTGTACCACGGCGACAAGATTTTTCGATGCGTCAAGCCAGATCGTACGATAGCCCCAGTTGATGCCCTTCACGATGTATCTGTCAAGCAGCGTTTCTTTTCCTTTTACCTGAACGGTGTCGCGTTTGCGATGTATGATCGAAACCTCACCTCGCGGAAGCGTGGCTATTGCCACAGGTTTGTCGTTGCGGAAATAGTAATGATACAGCATCATCTCGATAGCAGCAGGCATGCTACTGTGCAACGGAAAAAAAGTAGTAGCCGGAAAACTTACCGTGTCCATATACTGCTCCTTGATGCGTACTTCCCGATTGTTTACGCGTACACTCAGGATATTGGCGGTGTCTTCCGCGGAGACGGTCCAGCTTTCATACGACAAAGGAGAAAACTCCTTACTTAGCCGCAAGGTAGCCACGACCCCGCTAATCCTTCCCCTTTCATTCTCTCCCTGGGTAGATCTCACGATAATACTATCCTTGCCTGAATCCACCCGATAGATCTCCTGTCCGATCAGGGACTGTCGACGATGTACCAGGAACGTATCGGCCGGGATGATGTCAGCTTCCGAGTGGGAAGGGTTTTCAGTACACGCTGTTTGCGGCCCTAAAAAGACTACTGCCACCAGCATGTATGAAAAGAATAACGCTAACTTCATGTCGCTTAAGAGTTCGATTTTAGAAAAAAGTAATATCAGGGTTTGCGTATGTTGAAATAGTAAACATTGTAGTCGTCCGAATTGCTTTCCACTATGTCAGGTCTGCCATCTCCATTCAAGTCGCCGGCAATGATGTCGTACGTATTGTACTTTTCGTCGCTTAGCCTGACACGTGTCCACACGGTTCCATTCTTTTCGTTGAGAAAGACCTCATTCGGTTCCTCGAAATTTCCCACGATAATGTCCAGATCGCCATCAAGGTCCAGATCATCAACGTACACAGACGATGAATTCGAATTGGTTGGATCGAAGATCACCTGCCTGGAGAATTCAAGTTTCCGGTCGCCGAAGTAGATCGCATTCGGTTCACCGATGTTGGCGACGACGATATCGGGAAGCCCGTCTTTATCAATATCCGCTACCGTCACCGCCCGTGTATTGTCCTTTCCCGTACCGTAGGGAATCTTCTTCGAGAAGTCCAGCGCGCCGTTATTCAGCAGAATATAGTTCTGCTGATGTTCGCGGTTGGCAAGGACGAGATCGATATCGCCATCGCCGTCCATGTCTTTGCCCTCCACGTCAATGGTTGCATCGTCCTTCCCTCCAAAGTATATGGACTTTGAAAATTTTCCGGTACCGTCGTTGATACATATTTCGTTTTGCTTCCCCCGGTTATTGATGATGATGTCAGGATACCCATCCTTATTCAGATCGACAATGGTGATGTTTCTTGTGGGCGCGTATTTTTCTCCGAACGTATCTCCCCGAGTAAACTTGCCCGTGCCGTCGTTGATATATAGATAGTTGGGCGCGTTGTCGTTGCCTACAACAATATCCAGGTCGCCGTCCAGATCGATGTCTGCGAACTCCGTGGAGTAGCTGGTGGCGAGCTCTGTGTCCAAAGGCCTGGAGACCGTAAAGATCCCTCTCCCATTGTTAATGAAGATCTGATTCTGACCCGGCCAGTGTCGTCCGTTCGCAACGGCAATGTCATTATCACCATCCTTATCGATATCCCCAATGCAGACAGATGCTGTTCGCTCTTTGGTCAGACCAAGGATCAATCGGTCACTTGTCCTGAATTCCAGGTTCTGACCATTCCCTTCGATCAGGACAATGATCATTAGCGCTAAACCGATAATTGCCGGAAGTCCCTTCTCTTTTTTCATGCTGATGTTCACAATTTATTCACTACCATAAGCGCTCAACGACAGTTTCATAGACAGCCTACCCGCAAATTATTCCCGGGATGCGAAAAATGGCAAGAAAGGCCGCCACAGACGGGCCTCCCTTGTTCATGGTACCATAGCGGATCAGTTGTAACCTGGATTGGGATCAATGTTAGGATTGGCATCCATTTCCAGTTGAGGGATGGGAAGCACCACCCGAGTATCGCCATATTCTATGTGACACGTATTGGCGGTGCAGTCCGTTCTCACAATATCCTGCCCGGCGCGCATCAGCTCCCATAACCTTTGCCCTTCGAAGCAGAGTTCGAGTCTTCTCTCCATCAGGATCGCCTCGATCAGATCGTTTCCGGTTGCTGTGATGTCAGGTGCTGAAGTCAGTGCTCGCTGACGGACCCTGTTATAGTCATCCTGCGCTCCGGTGATGTTGATTCCAATCCGTGCCCGAGCTTCAGCGCGTATCAGGTACACTTCCGCAAGGCGAATGACTTTTGTGTTGTCCCTTCCGGTAGGATCGGGATACTTCTTCATCCGGTAAGGCGCGTAGTTACCGATCAGGTTGGCGTCTTCGGTAAAGACCTGAAGTCTCACATCAGCAGGATCATACAACGAAACCACATCATTCGAAGGCAGGTAATCGCCATAACCTTCACGCAGGTACATATTGCCCAGGGCGTTTTGTCCGCGGTTGTCGGCTTCCGTCATCGAGATCTCGAACAGCGATTCCGAAGTGTTGTCCACTCCCCAAACGTCGAGATACTTCGCATTCTCCACCAGGGAGTACGCATTGTCGTTGATCACATCCGCAGCCATGCTTTCCGCGGCGGGCCAATCACCTTTGTAAAGGTACACCCTCGCCAGCAATGCCTTTACAGCCGACTTCGAAAGCGTATTGGAATTTCCACTCCTGGAAGCATCGCGCATCATGCCCAGCGCAGTGTTCAGATCTGAAATAGCCTGATCATAAACCTCCTTTACTGAATTTCGTGATGGCTTACGCACAGGGTCAAAGGATAGAGTTATGGGAACGCCCGCATGACTTGCATCCGGCGTATATCCATAGTGCTGGGCAAACAATCTCACCATATCAAAGTAAACGAGCCCGCGCAGGGCATAGGCTTCGCCGACGAGATGGTCTTGCTCAGCCTGCACAGCTTCTGGCACATTCACTTCAGCGTTGATAATGAAGTTGATTGCGTTTATGGTGCTGTACATGAGCGTCCACAGACTCGCAGCATTTCCATCGGTTACGTTGACGTCATATTCCGCATAGTCCTTGACGCGGTTTGCCTGGGAATTCTGCTTTACATCATCCGACATCACATCCGGGATTATCACGAAAAACCTTCCGTAATAGTTCGCGTTGGAAAGCTTGTCATACACACCGGTTATTGAAGAGTAGTAGTCTTCCAAAGTCGTCAATGCTTCCGTATCCGATACAGATTGTTCATTTTTCAGATCCATGAAGGAATCAGAGCACGACAGGAACATTCCTGTTACCAAAAGATATTTCAGTATGTTTTTCATTTTGCAGCGATTTAAGTGGTTCACAGTCCGATATCCAAACCTATCGAAAACGTTTTGGCCTGTGGCGTCATCGCATCCGAGGTACCGTTAATAGACTGTTCGGGATCGATGTATGAATTCTTGTCTTTCACAAAAGTCAACAGGTTCGTTCCTCTCAGATAGATACGCACCGAGCGCAAGCTCATGCTCTGAACCAGCGATTCCGCAAGCGTATAGGCCAGGGTAAGGTTCTTCATCCGCACAAAACTTCCGTCGAAAAGCCACCGGGAGTTGAACTGCTCGTTGCTGCCCGGCTGACCACCCCACCTATGCTGAGGCCAAAGGGCATCGGTCTTGCCCGGTACCCATCGATTTTCAAAAGCGATCAGCGCCGTGCTCCTGGGGGTCAGGCGACCGTCACTAACAAGTCCCCTCGCTCTTGCATCAATGTTGTAGTTCCCGTAGGAATACATGAAGTCGGCATTGAGGGTGAATCCCTTGAACGCAAACGCCGTGTTAAATCCTCCGAAGAAATCGGGGGATGCTGTCTTATCGTCATAGAAACGCTTTGCCTGTCCGGGGTTATTGACGACTTCATTCTTTGCCTCATCGGCGTACCAGGTAGGTCTTCCATTCGACGGATCAACACCCGCCCAGTTGTACATATAATAAGACTGGAAGTCACCTCCAACACGCCGGATGAAAGTACCATCGATGAAGTCGCTCGTGAGTTTGGTTATCTCGTTGTTAATAACGGTGTAGTTCAGTCCAAAATCCCAGGTGAAGCTATTCTTTGTGATCAGGTTTGCGCTGAGCGTGATCTCCAGCCCTGTATTGACCATCTCACCATAATTTTGGGTCAGCGATTCAAAGCCGGTTGTCAATGAAATGGGTACATCCAGGATCAGGTCAGAAGATGTTCTGTTAAAGTACTCAACCGTACCATTGATGCGGTTGAACAGGTCGAAGTCTAATCCGATATTAAAGTTCTTCTGAGTCTCCCAGGTCAAATCCGGGTTTCCGATTTGAGAAGGACTTCCGCCCGGGTTACCATCGTAGTCCTGACCATACGTGTAGAGTCCGGCGTACGAGAAATTGCCAATGGCCGCGTTGCCGGTTAATCCCCAGGATGACCTCAGTCTTAAGAAGCTCAGCGCCGTGAGGTCGCTCATGAACGACTCGTTGCTGATCACCCATCCGCCACCAACGGAATAGAACGTACCCCACCGGTTCTGTGAACCGAACCTGGATGATCCATCCCGGCGTATGCTGGACGAAAGAAAGTACTTATGATTGAAGTTGTAGTCAGCTTTCGCGAACATCGCGATAAAAGAGTATTCGCTTCCGCTGCCACTCACGCCAAATTCGGAAGATGTACTATTCAGCGTCCGCAGTTTCTCATTGGGGAAGCCCTTTCCAATTGCTGAGAAGGACTCGCGCCTTGACTTCTGAGCCTCATATCCGACCAGTACATTCAGATTGTGTTTGGGCGCCAACTCCTTCACGTATCCCAGCGTCTGCGTTCCGACCCAGTTCGTATTCAACGTATTCGCCTGGCTGACAGAACCGTTTACAGCATAGGCATTCCCGTACCGGGGAGTTTCATACAAATACTCGTTGAGATTGATGATATCAAAGTTCCATTGGGATCTAAAAGAGAAGTGGTCAAAGAACTTCCATGTCACGGCGAGATTGTCCATCACCCTAAGCTGTTTTATCTCCCTGACATTATCTCCGTTCAATCCCCCGACGGGGTTAGCATCCAATGGAAAATACGCCCGATGCCCGGTGTTGTATCTTCCCGCTTCGTCATAGATAGGGATCAAAGGTGGCAGTTCAATTGCATTCTTGAGGGGATTTTCCCACGAGCCAGCGTCCGGAAAAGTATGCTGTGTTGAATTGGACACAAATATGTTATTCGAGACGGTGATATTCTTTCTTGCCTTGTACTCGAGGTTCGCGCGCGCATTCATCCGGCGAAAGTCCGAGCCGATGATGTAGTTCTCCTGGTTGTAGTATGCCCCCGAAACGTAGTAGGTCAGAATATCCGTTCCCCCGCTGGCGCTCAGGTCATAGCTCTGGGTTACGCCGACCCTGCTGATGGCATCCAGCCAGTTCGTGTCAGTTGTATCCCCGGTGACCGGGTCGAAAGCTTGTGGAAATGTCTGAATAAGCTTTTGTTGAGCCTGCTCGTAGGTATCCCCGTTGTTCATATTTCCCTCCAGGAACAACTGGATGTATTGCCTTGCATTGAGCGGTTTCAGAATGTTCTTGTAAGCCGGGGAGCTTACCCCAACCAATGAACTGAAGGTAATTTTCGGTGTTCCGCTTTTCCCGGACTTGGTCGTGACCAGGATTACGCCATTCGCACCCCTTGAACCATAGATAGCGGTAGCAGCTGCGTCTTTCAATACGGAAATTGATTCAATATCATTCGGATTCAGCGAAGTCATCACATTACCGCTTCTGCCGCCGTTTCCGTTGATACTCGTCATATCCCCGGCGTTTACCGGGATTCCATCCACCACATAGAGTGGCTCGCTTGACGCACTGATCGAGCCGGTTCCTCTTATTCGTATCTGGGTATTCGATCCCGGAGCACCATCGATGGCTGAAGCCTGGAGCCCTGCGACACTCCCTCGCATCGATTGTTCAAACGTGGCAACGGGAACCTGGTGAAGCTCGCTGTTCTTCACCACGCTGACCGAACCCACAAGCGACTCCTTCGTCTCCTGACCATAGCCGACCAGAATTACCTCTTGCAGGAATGCTGAGGCCTGTTTCAAAACGACGTTGATAATGGAACTCTCACCTACCCTGACGGTCTGTGTTTCCATTCCCACAAAGGAGAAAGACAGCATAGATCCAGGTTCAGCAGCAAGTTCATACGTACCGTCGATATTGGTCTGAACGCCTTTTGCCGAGCCCATAATTACAACCGAAACGCCCGGCAAGCCCTCACCTGCATCGCTCGTTACCTTTCCGCTAACGATAAAATCCTGCAGGGATTGATCCGTCCGTACGACAACTGGATTCACCGCCGCTCTTTCGAGGCGCTTCACGACCACCTGACGATTGTCGATCTTGTAACCCAACGCCGTATTCTTGAATGCTTCATCCAATATTTCATCGATCGTGGCATTCCTTAAGCTGATAGGGCCCGCCATCTCCTTGCCGACTACATCATCTCTATAAAAGAAATGGAAACCTGTTTTACTCTGAAGTTCATTCAGAAATTCCTCAACTGTGGCTGCTTCGATAACGAAGTCGATCTTGGCTTGGGCATAGCTACTTGCCTGAACTGTCGAAATACTCAATACCAACACAAATAGTCTCATAAGTGTAACGAGTATTGCTCCCTGGAAATTAATTGCACTTCCAGGGATGCCCTTAAAGAGATAATTCATAATTTTGATTAGGGATTAGTAATAATTATGATTGTTGCTAATGTTCGCCGGAAGGTGTTGCCGCACCTTCTGGTTTTTTCTCCTTACTCTGGTATTTATTCGTTCATAGGCATTGTCTTTTGGTTAAGGACTATTACATTTTTCTCTTCAAATGAATAACTGAAGCTGGTTGTTTCTTCGATGATCCTGATCACTTGTTCCACATCATCCTTCAGATCCAGGTACCCTGAAAACCGTTGACTTCTCAGTTGTTCAGACGCGATCTGGATATCCACATTATAATACCGGGATAGCTTCTTCATAATTGATTCCAGGTTGTCGTTCTTGAACACAAACACACCGTCCCTCCAGGAGAAATAGCTTTCCACCTTCACTTCCGAAGTTTCGATTTCCAAGGAACGCTTGTCGTAGCTTGCTTTGGTACCCGGCACTATTTCGATACTCCTCGTACGTCCGAACAGATCATCGGATCGATAGTCCACCTGAACCCGTCCGGACTTCAGCACGGTGGTAATGCAATGTTCGTCCGGGTAATTGGAAATATTGAATACCGTTCCTAAAACACGAATCTGGTGATGTTGCGCCGTTATCAGGAACGGCTGCTCCTGGTTCGAGACAACCTCAAAAATACCCTCTCCTTCCAGGTATACTTCTCTGACCTTGCCGGCAAAACGACTCGGGTAGACAAACTTGGAACCTGAGTTTAGCCACACCCTGCTGCCATCAGATAAGGTTATCTCCGACCTCTTGCCATAGGGTACAATCAATGTATTGTATGCGACCTTCTCTTCGACCCCACGCTCAATGGATTTGGAGTCGTTGATACTTATTGTCTTTCCTGTTTGTGAATACCTGATCACCGCGCCTTGATCTTCTATGACGACGGGTTCCTGGTCGTCGAGGAGCAGGATCACATCATCGCCATAACTTTGCTGACTCTGCAGCACACTGGCGATGTCGTCAGGTAACCATTCCAACCTGTAGTTGGAATACAGCAGCACCGAAGCACAAAGCAGGACCAAAACGGTAGCCGCCATCGAACTGCAGACGGTTATCAGCCTCCTTGTTTTGAAGCCCCTGATCGAATTGAAAATTTCCGTCTTCAATTTTTCCTTTTCTTCGCTGGACATGTCCAGGTCACTGCTATTGTCTTTCACGATTTATCCGGTTTTTAGGTATCTTTTCAATTAAAGAAGGGGGAGCGGCATTCATAGACAGCTTTTCGATCTTTTTTTGCTGCAAACGCTTCCAGCCCTTGTTTCGCCGTCTCCAATAATGTAACGAGGTTTGAATAGTGGTAGGTAACTCCTCTTACTACCGCGGCTGACCTTTGATCAGGGTCTCCAACTCCCGGAGATGTGCGCTCCATGAAGCTGCCGGATCTCGGCAAGTGTTTGTTCCGGCGATGTGTGTTTGTCATTCATAGAAAGTACTTTGCTTATCAAAGCAAGGCACTTTTGGTGCAAAACCAAGAAAACTTCCGGAAAGAACTAAGTGTGCCGGCTACAATTTTGAGATGGTGTGACGGGTGCCCGCAAGCCGATAAACTTTCCCGTCTTGCTTGCTAAAAATATAAATGTCCCCGTTGTGGTCTTTTCCGAACCGGAGGTCAACCCGCTTCCTCCCGTGCAGCTCCGCTGTCGTGACGGACTTGCCGTTGAGCGCAATCTTCCACTCGCGAATGGTCGCAATTCTTCCTTGCGTCACTTCGTTCAGTTCGATGTAGTATAACCTGCCGTTGTTCATGTCTGCGAACAGGTATTTGTCTTTCAATTCAGCGATGGTGCTACCACTGTATTCGAACCCACCGCTGACGGCCAGACCTTCGTCATGGTCGTATTGCGCCACAGGATAGGTGACGCCGTATATATCGTCGTTTTCCGGAAGAGGAAATATTTTTTCAAGATCTCCGTACGGATTCGACACAAAAGTACCCTCCCGTATAGGCCAACCGTAGTTGCGACCAGATTCTACAAGACAGATCGATTCAATCTGTGCCTGGCCGATGTTACTCACCAACATTTGCCCACGCGTCGTCCACGTTATGCGGTGGGGGTTCCTGAACCCATACGCATAAAGCTCTCCAAGCGCCTGCTTGTTCGAATGACCCGCGAACGGATTGGTGGGCGGAATTCCATAGGGCTTCCCGGTTGCGTCATCTTTGCGCGGATCGATCCGGAAGATACTCCCCCAGGGCCGCTCGATGTTCTGAACGAGAAACGGATAACCATTCTCAACGCAACCGCCATCTCCGATGCCTATGTAAAGTAGTCCGTAGTCTTCATCACCCTGCTTGCTGTTCGGATTAAAGATAAGTTCCTGGACGCCGTGTATGCCGGTAACCATATCGATGCGAAACAGTTCGCGGTTAACCCCGCGGAACGGGAATGCCTGCGGCTGATCTGTCTTCCATTCCGATATCACCCACTGAACGGTAGCTGGAATTGAATCCGCAAAATGAAAGTTAGCCTTCACTTTTCCCGGTTTCTCGGTGTGGCTGGTGTACAGCAGTCCGTTGTGAATGAAGTCCGGATGAAAAGAAAAACTTCCAAAACCAGTAGCGAGTCCCGGAGCATCGATAAATTCGGATTTCAACCCGACCATATCCATATACACCTCGGGATTCCCGTCTCGCAGCTCATACAGCGTCCCCCGGATATCAACAATAAATCTGCGGTCAGTTCCCGTGATGAAATCGAGCTTGGTTATGCGTGTTGGAAAACCTTTATGAGCAGTAACCGGGATCTGGGCGACATACTCCACCGCTACGAGGAGGTCCGATTGCTCTATTCCTTCGGGGATCGGATCCTTCACGGCTTCGGGTGAGTCTGCTTTCGCGGTACTGCGTACCGGCGGTGCCTGCGTATGGAGATAGGCAATGATCTCCGTCAGTTCATCGTCGGTGTAATGCCCGAACGCAGGCATCATGGTCTTGTATCGCGCGAGTAGTTTTTGTCCCCGCTCGTCACCGGATTCCACAACCGCTTGCGGGTCTCTGATGAACTTGCGCAACCACTCAATGGAAACGGACTGGGTTACACCACCGAGCTGCGGCCCGATACCATCCTGGCGAAAGTTATGGCAGGCGCTGCAATCTTGCTCGAAGCTGGCCTTTCCTCTTGCGATCGTCTCCGGGTCGTTTGGAATTTCCAGGTAGTCCGACCTGGGGTTACAAGCCGTAAAGAACAACGCCGAAGCGTACGCGACTGCGATGATCAATATGCGTTGTCTCCTCCACTCGCCCACGTCGACATTCATTTGGCAGCAACCACTTTATACACCACACCGTCGGGCATCGTCGAAAGATATAACTCTCCCTCATGATCACGTCCAAAGCGCATGCTCAGTCGCTCGGCACCGTTGCACAACTCTTTGAAGGAGGTGATCTTTCCATTCAGAGAAATTCTGAACTCTTTCATCGGCGCTTTCTCCCCTTCGCGGATATCGTCTATGTTGATGTAAAAAAGTCGACCGTTTACCATATCGCCAAACAGGTACTTTCCCTGAAGCGCCGGGATCGTCTTACCCCAGTACTCATACCCCCCGATAATAGCGTTTCCTTCATCGTGATCGTATTCCGCGATAGGATAATCATAGTTGTTGGCTTCATCATCCGGTGGCAATGGATAAATGTTGCGCGTGCTTTCAGTAAGATAGATCACAAAACTTCCTTCGCGAAATGGCCACCCGTAGTTATGACCAGGTAGAATGAAATTCAATTCCTCGATCATGTGTTGACCGATGTTTGACGAGAGCATGTGGCCTGACCTGGTCCAGGTGAGCTTATGCGGGTTCCTGAAGCCGTAGGCGTACACCTCTCCTAACGCTTTCGGGTTTCTGCTCGAGGCGAACGGATTGCTCTTTGGAATACCGTACTTTCCATTCTTGCTGTTGCGTCCCATCGGATCGATACGTATGATCGAACTCCAGATATTCTCAGGGCCGATATTAATGTGGATAATCCCGCGCTCCGCACTTCCGCCGTCGCCAATGCCGACGTACAGCAGGCCGTAATCTTCGTCACCGGGAACGGACAGCGGGTTGAATATAATTTCCTGCACGCCATGCGATCTGCCAACCATATTGATACGCAACATCTCCCGGCGCTCACCGTTGAAAGGGAATCCACCAGGATCCGACGTCTTCCATTCAGAGAGGACCCACTGCAGCGTCACTGCGAGCGTATCGGAGTAAGCGTAGTCGGCCGGTGCGGATCCCTTCTTTTCTGTATGGGTGGTATACAGCAGACCATTCTTTGCGAATTCGGGGTGGAAAGCGAAACTCCCGAACCCGGTGGCATGTCCCGGTACGTTGATAAAATCAGGTATCTGTTTGGCAATGTCGAAATAAGGCTCCGCCTGCTTGCCATTCACTCGATACAGAATTCCCCGAAGGTCTAATACAAAGAATTCCTTTGTGTCCGGCCGTGAGAAAAACTTAGTGATACGCGCACGCTGATCGTGGTCGGCGGTCGCCGGCATCTGAATGACACGCTCAATTTCGACGACCATGTCGGACATCTCGATACCCTCTTCAATTGGGTTCGACAGTGCCAGTTCCTTGCGCTCGGCCACAGACAATTTCACCGGAGCTTTCTGCGTATGCAGATACGCCACGATGCCTTTCAGGTCATCATCCGTGAGATAGTTGAATGAGGGCATCACCGACTTGTACTGATTGTGCAGAGATACCGCGCGCACATCGCCCGCGTCGATGGTAGATTTTGGATCCCGAATAAAACGCTCCAGCCACTCAGCCGACACGATCTCGGTGATGCCACCCAGCGCCGGCCCGATTCCATCGTGATCGACACTGTGGCAGGCAACGCACGTCTGGTTGAATATCTTGCGACCTGCCGCTACAGAAGCCGAATCCGTCCTGATCTCCCCGTCGCTCTCTGAGTTTGAACTACAAGCGGCGAAGAAAAAGACAATCGCCGGAAACACAGCCGGCAACAGATGCGAAATGTTCCTGATAGTCATCTGGTGGTTAGGGTTAAGTTTCCAAAAGTAAGGGTTTTTCAGCAGGCATCATCCGAATGTCTTCGAAAAACCGCGGAGCAAAGGGAGCCCGGGATGTCAATATTGCTGTAATCACCTATCTTTGCGCCTTCGATTTTTTGATTATGATCTCGGTTGACAATGTGAGCGTCGAGTTCAGCGGAGCCTCGCTGTTCAAAGACATTACCTTTAATATCAATGAAAACGACCGCATCGCCCTCATGGGTAAGAATGGTGCCGGCAAGTCGACATTGCTGAAAATTATCGCCGGTGTTAACACCCCTACGCGCGGAAAGTTATCCGCGCCGAGGGACGCTGTCATCGCCTACCTGCCTCAGCATCTGCTGACGGAAGATACGGTCACGGTCTTCGAAGAGGCGTCAAAGGCCTTCTCGCGGATTCTCGATATGAAGAACGCAATTGACGATCTTAACCACCAGTTGGAAACCCGTACCGACTACGAATCGGATGAATACTCGAAGATAATTGAACAAGTATCGGAACTGAGCGAAAAATACTACTCAACCGAGGAGATCAACATTGCTGCCGAAGTCGAGAAAACATTGCTCGGACTGGGCTTCCAGCGCTCTGATTTCGAGCGGGCCACCGCCGAATTCAGCGGTGGATGGAGAATGCGGATCGAACTGGCCAAGATACTTCTTCAAAAACCCGATCTGATCCTGTTAGACGAGCCGACAAACCACATGGATATCGAATCCATCCAATGGCTTGAGGAGTTTCTGGTGACGACCGCAAAAGCAGTCATCGTGATAAGCCACGACAAAACCTTCGTCGACAATCTCACCAACCGGACCATCGAGATCGCAATGGGCCGGATCTACGATTACCGAACAAACTACTCCCACTATCTCCAGTTGCGAAAAGAACGCCGGGAACAGCAGCAAAAGCAATTCGACGACCAAGCTAAACAGATCGCAGAGATCGAGCAATTCATCGAGCGTTTCAAGGGCACGTATTCTAAGACTTTGCAAGTACAGTCGCGGGTCAAGATGCTCGAAAAAATCGAGATCGTCGAAGTTGATGAAGTTGATACTTCGGCACTCAATCTGAAGTTCCCCCCGGCACCTCGGTCGGGTAATTATCCCGTTATAATCGAGGGACTTACGAAAAAATACGGCGACCACACGGTATTTACAGATGTATCCCTCACCATTGCCCGCGGAGAACGTATCGCCTTTGTCGGAAGGAACGGCGAAGGGAAGTCGACGTTGGTAAAAGCTATCATGGGGGAGATTCCGTTTGACGGGAAGGTTCAGGTGGGGCACAATGCCCTCATCGGCTATTTCGCCCAGAATCAGGCCTCTCTCCTGGACGGGGAGCTCACGGTGTTTGAAACGATCGACACCGTCGCCGTGGGCGATATCCGAGCAAAAATTCGCGACTTACTCGGCGCATTTATGTTTGGCGGCGACGCGATCGACAAGAAGGTGAAGATGCTGTCAGGGGGAGAACGCACACGGCTTGCAATGATCAGGTTACTGCTGCAGCCAGTTAATTTTTTAATTCTAGATGAGCCTACTAATCACTTGGATATCAAGACAAAAGAGATCTTGAAAGACGCGCTAAAGGCGTTTGACGGGACAATAGTCCTCGTCTCTCACGACCGCGATTTCCTCGACGGTCTTGCCACCAAGGTTTTTGAGTTCGGAAATAAACGCGTCAGGGAACATTTCGAGGATATCAATGGCTTTTTGCGGAACAAGAAGATCGAGAACCTCAGGGAAGTCGAACGGAAAGTATAGGGTACAACAACAGTTACGTTGAGGGGCCGGGATTTTTGCGGATCTTTGGCGTATGCCGACCGATCGCTTTACCACCGCCATAGAGGCGTTTGACGCTTATCACCGAGCAGATCCTGAATCTGAAAAAGACAACGGGGAGACGTTTCCAAAAGAATTGCTTTACGCCACGCGGATGACCGATCGCCTTGCATCGTTCCACCCTGCGGCGAATGAGTGGGTGAGATTAGCAGCCCGCTGCCAGCATATCGGGCGCTGGGAGATCCAACGCGACACCTACCCGATGGATCGCAAGGGCTACCTCCAGTGGCGTCAGGCTCAAAAAGTCCACCACGCTCAGCTCGCGGAGCATATCCTGGCGGAGTGCGGATACGACGACGGCGAAATCCAAAAAGTAAAAAATCTGGTCTTAAAGCGAGAGCTTTCCACAAACCCCGATACACAGTTGCTGGAAGACATTGCCTGTCTTGTCTTCCTTGAGCACTATGCCGAAGAATTCGCCACGCGCTACAGCGAAGAAAAGATCATCGACATTCTTCAGAAAACGCTGAAAAAGATGAGTGATCGCGCAAAACTCACCGCAGAAATCATAACACCCGCCAGCATTCGTGCTCTTTGTGGTTCTTAGTGATTTCTTGTGCTACTGCATTTCGAATACAGGATCACGATGAACACCAGGAAACACAAAGAACACGATGTTTTTGTACACCCTCGTGCTCTTTGT